>JAUNSB010000055.1:0-27856 GCA_030539375.1 Prevotella sp. | reverse complement strand
CTAACCTGACCATATTCCCTGGTAAGACTATTAAAATGAATTTGGGAAAATAGCACGGTACTTTTTTATAGAGCATTATTTTCTGATTCCTTTTGGATAATTTGATGACATTTGTTACAACTATTCAGCGGAGTGGATAAGACACGCTTTTATAGCAGTCTGTCCGTTCCGCTTGTTTTGTTATAGATTTTGACAAGCTGGATAATTTTCAGCATTTAAGCAAAATAGCTTTCGCAACTTTTAAGCGTCCGTCCTTATTATATATATAAGGCGTATTGGCGTTCTCCGTTCAGGAGAACGGACGCACACAGAACCCACCATTGTCTATGTGCAATGACAGAAAGTAAGATGTTGTAAACACCCTGTAATACGGCGATTTGCGGCATGAAGCAACAAGGTTGCCATACCGAAGAGCGGTGTCAGCAGAGCGCTATCGCGCCGAGCGCCACCAGCGTCACCAGCACCGCCACCCTCGCCCAATCATACCATGCGACAATCTTTAAAGCCTTTTCCTTTTTCATTTTCAGTTCTTTTTTATTTATGATTATATCCTTTCACGCTGCAAAGATAAGGCTATAATGTTTCAAAACTATTACATACAGATGTAATTACTATTACCGGCAAACAAGTTTCCTTTATTTTTCGTTAAAAAAACAAACTAATGGCGATGTTTGAACATTAATTCAATATTTTTCATTAATTTTGCATCCGAATATATATTTTTTATATATGAGAAAGATATTTATACGGACATTATGGGTGCTTTTGATACTCTCAGTGTTGGGAGTATCATACGCATTTTATGCCATAAGGGAAGGCAAAATAGGATACATGCCCCCAATCCATGACCTGGAGAACCCCATCAACCGCTACGCCACACAGATTTACAGTGCCGACGGCAAGGTGATAGGCACATGGAACTACGACCGCGAGAACCGCATCTGTGTGGACTACTCGCAGCTGGCTCCGTCGCTCATCCACGCACTTATAGCTACAGAGGACGCACGTTTCTACAATCATTCGGGCATAGACTTCTATGCCCTGGGGCGCGCCATCGTGAAGCGCGGACTGATGGGACAGAAGAGCGCCGGAGGAGGCTCCACCATCACACAGCAGCTGGCAAAGCAGCTATATTCGGGCAAGGCGGAGAACACCATGGAGCGCGCCCTGCAAAAGCCCATTGAGTGGGTGATTGCCGTGGAGCTGGAGCGCAACTACACCAAGGACGAGATTATAGCCATGTATCTCAACTACTTCGACTTCCTGCACAATGCCGTGGGCATAAAGACCGCTGCCAACACATATTTCGGCAAGGAGCCAAAGGACCTGACAATCAACGAGAGCGCAATGCTTGTGGGACTGTGCAAGAACCCGTCATACTATAATCCCGTGCGCTATCCAGAGCGTGCCGAGGAGCGACGCAACGTGGTGTTAGGGCAGATGCTCAAGGCAAACTACATCAGCCAGGCGGAGCATGACAGCTGCAAGGCTGAGCCGCTGAAGCTCAATTTCCACGTGGCTGACCACAAGGACGGACCGGCGGTGTACTTCCGCGACATGCTGCGCCGCTATATGATGGCTAAGCGCCCCGAGCGCGCCAACTATCCCTCGTGGAACTACGTGAAGTTCCATCAGGACTCCATTCTCTGGGACACCGACCCGCTTTTCGGATGGTGCAACAAGAACACAAAGAAGGACGGCAGCCACTACAATGTGTATGCCGACGGACTGAAAGTCCATACCACCATCGACTCACGCATGCAGCGCTATGCCGAACAGGCTGTGAGAGAGCACGTGGTGAAATTCCTCCAGCCGGCATTCAACCGCCAGATACGCGGCAAGGCATACGCCCCGTTCTCGGGCAACCTAACTCCGCAGCAGATAAAGAAGATACTGATGAGGTCGGTGCGACAGACAGAGCGCTACCGCATATTGAGCGCACAGGGACTGGACGACGACGACATCATGAAAGAGTTCAAGAAGCCCGTGGAGATGACCGTGTTCACATATCACGGCGACGTGGACACCATCATGTCGCCGCTCGACTCAATACGCTACTACAAGTCATTCCTGCGCTGCGGATTTATGAGCATGGACCCGCGCAACGGTGCCGTGAAAGCATACGTGGGCGGTCTTGACTTCATGCACTTCGGCTATGACATGTGCCGCGAGGGCCGCCGTCAGGTGGGCTCCACCATAAAGCCGTTCCTATACTCGCTTGCCATGGAAAACGGCATGTCGCCATGCGACCTCGCGCCCAATGTGCAGCAGACCTACACCGTGGCAGGACAGCCGTGGACGCCACGCAATGCCGGACATGCACGCTACGGCGAGATGGTGACACTGAAATGGGGACTGGCACAGTCGAACAACTGGATTTCGGCATACGTGATGAGCAAGCAGAACCCGAGGGCATTTGTTGACCTGCTGCGCGAATATGGCATAAACAATCCCGACATACACCCGTCTATGGCACTCTGCCTCGGTCCGTGCGAGATTACCGTAGAGGAGATGGTGAGCGCCTATACCGCATTCGCCAACCACGGCATACGTGCGGCAGCATACTACGTCACCAAGATATGCGACAACGACGGCAATATCATTGCTGAGTTCCAGCCACGCATGAACGAGGTGATAAGCGAGGCAAGCGCCAACAAGATGCTGTATATGCTCAAAGGCGTTATCGACGGTGGAACAGGCGGGCGCATACGCTACAAATACAACATGAAGTGCGAGATGGGCGGAAAGACCGGCACCACCAACAACAACAGCGACGCATGGTTCATGGGCTTCACGCCAAACCTTGTGAGCGGACTGTGGATAGGCGGTGACGACCGCGACATACACTTCGACTCTATGAGCATGGGACAGGGCGCAACGATGGCTCTGCCTGTATGGGCATACTACATGCGCAAGGTGTTCAACGACAAGCAGCTTGGCTACAGCGAGGGAGCGCTGTTCGACCTGCCCAAGGACTACGACCCGTGCTCCATGGGAGGTACCGAGGGCGACGATCCCAACCTTGATGCCCTTGACATCAGCGACATTTACGAATAAGGGAAAATGCGGATTAAGAGTATTATCCCTGCATCGTTTTAAAGTAACAGAGAGAACATTAATAATTAATGATAAAAAAACAAGAGATAAAAAGATAGAACAATATGCTTAAAAAGAAAAAACGTTGGCACTGTTTGCCAGGACAGCCGCTCACCGAGCTCGACAAGCAGGTGATGTACTGGGAAAATAAGGGTAAGCTCGTGCCTACACGTGAGCTGATAAAGACCCCGGAGCAGATTGAGGGAATACGCCGCGCCGGAGTTGTAAACACAGGAGTGCTCGATGAAGTGGCAAAGCACATACACGCAGGCATGAGCACTCAGGAAATCGACGACATCTGCATGGACTACTGCAAGAGCCACAACGCCATCCCCGCATGCCTTAACTACGAGGGATTCCCCAAAAGCGTATGCACAAGCATCAACGAGGTGGTGTGCCACGGCATACCTAAGGATACCGATATTCTGCAGGAAGGCGACATCGTGAACGTTGACTTCACAACCATCCTCGACGGCTACTATGCCGATGCCAGCCGCATGTTTATCATCGGCAATACCACTCCTGAGAAAGAACAACTGGTACGCGTAGCAAAAGAATGCCTTGAGTTGGGTGTGGAGGCGGCGCGTCCATATAGTTTCGTGGGCGACATAGGTCATGCCATACAGAAACATGCCGAGAAGAAACATCATTACGGTATTGTGCGCGACCTCTGCGGTCACGGCGTGGGACTGGAGTTCCACGAAGAGCCCGAGGTGGTTCACGTGGGTCACAAGGGACAGGGCATGCTGCTCGTCCCGGGAATGGTGTTCACCATAGAGCCGATGATCAACATGGGCAGCTGGAAGGTGTTTATAGATGCCGACGACGAATATGGCTGGGAGGTAATCACCGAGGATGAGCTGCCAAGCGCACAGTGGGAATACACATTGGTAATGACCGAGAACGGTCCGGAGATATTGAGTTATTAATAATAATGAAGAGTGAAGAATGAAGAATGAAGAATTTCCCGTTCTCCGCTTCATCTTCTCTTCCATACTCCTTTTTACTTCTCTATTTGATTCTTCATTCTTCATTTTTTTCAAGCAATACTACATTCTCCACATGTGGAGTGTGTGGGAACATATCCACTGGCTGCACGGCTGCCACACGGTAGTGAGCATCAAGCAGCTGCAGGTCGCGTGCCTGAGTGGCTGGGTTGCAGCTTACATATACTATGCGCTTGGGAGCCGCATTGATGATGGTCTGCACCACATCGGGATGCATTCCGGCACGTGGCGGGTCGGTGATGATCACGTCCGGACGGCCGTGCTCGCCGATAAAGTCGTCGGTGAGGATATCCTTCATGTCGCCTGCATAGAAGAGAGTGTTGCCGATGTTGTTCACCTCGCTGTTCACCTTGGCATCCTCGATGGCTTCTGGCACATACTCAATGCCTATCACCTTTTGGGCTTTCTTTGCCACGAAGTTGGCTATCGTTCCTGTTCCTGTGTAAAGGTCGTAAACAAGTTCGTTGCCAGTGAGCTGCGCAAACTCACGTGCTACGCAATACAGATGGTATGCCTGTTCGGTGTTGGTTTGATAGAAACTCTTTGGTCCAACCTTAAATCTGAGATCTTCCATTGTCTCGAAGATATGGTCGTTGCCCTTGAACACAATTACCTCTTGGTCGCCTATGGTATCGTTGAGTTTTTGGTTGTCTACATACAGCAGGGCAGTTATCTCTGGATAGCTGTCTGCCAAATGTTGCATCAGTCCCATGGCACGCTGTTCATCGCCTTCCTCACTGTAGTGAAACTGTATTATCACCATCCATTCACCGGTGTTAGAGTTGCGGATAATTATGTCGCGCAGCAGTCCCGTGTGGTTTCTCAGGTCATAGAAAGTAAATCCGTGGCTGAAGGCATAATCGCGGATATCATTACGTATACGATTATGCAGGTCGTCCATCAGATGACATTTTTCGATTGGCAGAATCTTGTCGAAAGCTCCTGTAATGTGGAAACCGATGCCATTCATATTGTCATATTGGAATCCGCTTGCCACCTGCTCTTTGGTTAACCAGCGCTTGTTGCAGCAGCCAAACTCCAGTTTGTTGCGATACTCGCGGGTCTTGACACTGCCCATGATGGGGCGAAATTCAGGAAGTTCCACCTTGCCTATACGGCTCAGCTGGTCGTGAACCTGTTTCTGTTTAAATTTCAATTGTTCCTCGTATGGCAACATCTGCCACTTGCAACCGCCACACACACCGAAGTGCTCACACATGGGGGCTTGCCGCAGTGGGCTCGGTGTAATCATCCTTACAGCCTCTGCCTCTGCATAACTATGTTTTTTTCGACGTATCTGCAGGTCGACCACGTCACCAGGAATAACCCAAGGCACAAATATCACCATATCGTTAATTCTCACCAGCGACTTGCCTTCAGCGGCAATGTCCGTGATTGTCACATTTTCCAATATAGGAAATGGTTTTTTCTTTCTGCTCATAATTGTCTATGCAAAATATCTTTTGAAATATTCTGCAAAATTACTCCATTTTTTTTATTTCACGAAATAAATGTTTGTCTTTTTTGTTTTTATTGTGATTTTATTTTGTCTTGTGCCCATTTATTCGTAACTTTGCATCTGCTTTTGTAAATTTAAGTATAATAAGGTATATGAACGAAAACATATTATTAAGAGATGCTCGCGTAGAGGATGCCCCACAGGTGGCAAGGATGGTGATGATGGCAATGACTGACGAGTGCTGCAAGTATTTTTGCGGTCCCAATCATACTTTGGATGACTTCCACCGGTTGATGACCTCGCTTGTGGAGCGCACCGACACGCAGTACAGTTATCTTAACACCGTATGTGCCGAGGATACGGTGACGGGCATGGTGTGCGGCGTGTGCATAACATACGACGGAGGCAAGCTGGCACTGTTGCGCCAGCCATTTTGGGATGCTGCCCTAACAGAGTGGGGCATGGACCACAGTAACATGAGCAATGAGACCCAGTCCGGTGAACTTTATCTTGACTCGCTTGCGGTGCTTCCCGACTATCGCGGGCAGGGGATTGCCAAGGCTCTTCTTCGCAGAGCCAAGGAAAAAGCTGCAAGAATGAACCTTCCGCTCGGACTGCTCGTTGACTGCGGTAATCCCAAGGCTGAGGCACTCTATTTCTCTGTTGGCTTCCGTCATGTTGACGATAATATGTGGGGAGGGCACAGGATGAAACACTTGCAGTGTTGAAAAGCTAAATATTCGTAAAAAAACGTTTTTTGTAGGCTTGGATGCTCCAAAATTAAATATTTTTGTGTAAATTTGCAAACAAAAACAAACATAAGTAATCATTTTTGGAATGAAAACCGTCAAAAAAGATTTTGTGACCATTGCCGATCTCACTAAAGAGAAGATTATGTATATGATTGAGATGGCAAGCGAGTTTGAGAAACATCCTAACAGGGAGTTGCTGAAAGGTAAGGTGGTTGCCACTTTGTTTTTTGAGCCTTCTACACGTACACGACTGAGCTTTGAGACTGCCGCCAACCGACTGGGAGCACGGGTGATAGGTTTTGCCGACCCGAAGGTGAGCAGCGGGACCAAGGGCGAGACTCTGAAGGACACTATACTCATGGTGTCGAACTATGCCGACGTGATTGTGATGCGCCATCATATTGAGGGAGCAGCGCAATATGCCAGTGAGGTGTCGCCGGTGTCGATTGTGAATGCGGGCGACGGCGCCCACCAGCATCCTTCGCAGTGTATGCTCGACCTGTATTCAATCTATAAGACGCAGGGCACACTTGAGAACCTCAACATCTATCTTGTAGGCGACCTGAAATATGGGCGCACGGTGCACTCACTAATCATGGCAATGCGCCATTTCAACCCTACATTCCATTTTGTGGCTCCCAAGGAGCTTGCCATGCCCCAGGAGTATAAGATTTACTGCAGGGAGCACGGAATAAAGTTCAAGGAGCACACTGCATTTAATGAGGAGGTAATAGCCGACGCAGACATTATATATATGACGCGCGTGCAAAAGGAACGCTTCTCCGACCTGATGGAGTATGAGCGTGTGAAAAATGTCTACATTCTCAAGTCGGATATGCTGGCAGGAGCAAAGGAAAACATGAAGATTCTTCACCCGCTGCCGCGAGTGAATGAAATAGCATACGATGTTGATGACAATCCGCACGCCTATTATATACAGCAGGCAGGAAACGGACTGTTTGCCCGTGAGGCGATATTCTGCGACGTGCTGGGCATTACGCTCGATGAGGTTAAAAACGACAAGACCATTATCAATCAGTAAGAAGAGAACAATTATGAGTAAGCAGGAAAGATTAGTTGCCGCTATCAAGAACGGTACGGTGATAGACCATATACCTTCAGAGAAAACTTCGCTGGTGGCAAGCGTGCTGAAACTTTTTGAACTGCAAACGCCTGTGACTATAGGCATGAACTACAGGTCGAAAAAGCTTGGATGCAAGGGAATAATAAAGGTGGAGGACAAGTTTTTCACCGATGAGGAAATTTCACGTCTGTCGGTGGTGGCTCCCAATGTGGTGCTTAATATCATACGCGACTTTGAAGTGACGGAGAAGAAGGCTGTGATACTGCCCGACGAGCTGCACGGAATTGTGAAATGCAATAACCCCAAGTGTGTGACAAACAATGAGCCGATGGCTACCGTGATGCACCTCACCGATAAGGAGCACGGCATTCTGAAATGTCATTACTGCGAGAAGGAGCAGGAGATAAGCAAGGTGAAACTTGTATAGAATGTTTATCCGGTGGTGTGTAACGAATTGTAATTCATATAGGTAATAGATATATATTTAATAAATTTTGTAAGAAGATGAAAAAAGAACAGGAGATTTTCGACCTCATTGAGAAAGAGCATCAGCGCCAGTTGCGCGGTATCGAGCTTATCGCATCAGAGAACTTTGTCAGCGACGAAGTGATGCGTGCCATGGGCTCTTACTGCACCAACAAGTACGCAGAGGGATATCCGGGCAAGCGTCACTATGGCGGTTGTGAAGTGGTAGACGAGATTGAGACTCTTGCCATAAACCGTGTCAAGGAACTTTATGGCGCAGAGTATGCCAACGTGCAGCCTCATTCGGGAGCACAGGCTAATGCTGCAGTGTTGTTGGCTGTATTGGAGCCAGGTGATAAGTTTATGGGACTTGACCTCAATCACGGAGGTCACCTGAGTCATGGCTCACAGGTGAACACTTCGGGCTTGATTTATAAGCCTGTGCCATACTTCCTCAACAAGGAGACCGGGCGTGTGGACTATGACGAGATGGAGCGCATTGCCATAGAGGAGAGACCTAAGCTGATTATCGGCGGAGGTTCGGCATACAGTCGCGAATGGGACTATGCACGTATGCGTGCCATAGCCGACAAGGTTGGAGCGCTGCTTATGATTGACATGGCTCACCCTGCCGGACTCATTGCAGCAGGATTGCTCGACAATCCTGTGAAATACGCCCATATTGTCACAAGCACCACTCACAAGACGCTGCGTGGTCCACGTGGCGGTATAATCCTTATGGGCAAGGATTTCCCGAATCCTTGGGGCAAGCTGACAAAGAAGGGTATAGTAAAGCCTATGAGCATGCTGCTCAACTCGGCTGTGTTCCCCGGCATACAGGGCGGTCCGCTTGAGCACGTAATTGCTGCCAAGGCCGTTGCCTTCGGCGAGGCTCTCCAGCCAGAGTTCAAGGAGTGGGCTGCACAGGTACAGAAGAATGCCAAGGTGCTTGCCGATGAGCTGGTGAAGCGTGGCTTCGACATTGTGAGCGGCGGAACCGACAACCATTCAATGCTGGTAGACCTGCGTAAGAAGTATCCTGAGATGACCGGTCGCATAGCCGAGAATGCTCTTGTGGCTGCCGACATAACTGTGAACATGAATCTCGTGCCGTTCGACACCCGTTCTGCTTTCCAGACCAGCGGCATCCGCCTGGGTACTCCTGCTATCACCACGCGTGGTGCCAAGGAAGACCTCATGGCAGTTATAGCCGAGCTTATTGAGACAGTGCTCAATGCTCCTGAGGATCAGAACGTCATCGCATCGGTTAAGGCACGTGTGAATGACATAATGAAGGATTATCCTTTGTTTGCATATTAAAATAGTAGAATTTAAAGAAACAATGATAACGATTAATTCGTATGAGGAGTTCAAGGCTTTGGAAGGGCAGGAACTCGGCGTTTCCGACTATGTACAGGTAGATCAGGATCGTATTAATCTCTTTGCCGATGCCACTCTCGACCATCAGTGGATTCATGTAGACGTAGAGCGCGCCAAGACAGAGAGTCCGTTTAAGAGCACCATTGCTCACGGCTATCTCACACTGTCGCTCCTTCCGTATATGTGGGAGCATTCGGTGACGGTAAACAATGTGCAGCGTCTCATCAACTACGGTGTTGACAAGATGAAATTTGGTCAGCCCGTTTTGGTTGGTAAGAGCGTTCGTCTGCGTACATTCCTACAGTCGTGCGTTAATCTGCGCGGCGCTGTGAAATGCGAGATAAAGTTCACAATAGAGATTGAGGGTGAGCGCAAGCCTGCGCTTGAAGGCATCGCTATATTCGTGTACTACTTTAACAGTTAAACTGAATTAACCAGTATAATTTTCATAGCCCTTTCTATTGCGAGTTCTAACTGGCAGTAGAAAGGGCTATGAAGTTAGTTTTTGCTTCATCTAATACTTATTGAAGAAACTCCATCTGTAATAAATCGTGAAAATATCACAAAAGGTTTATCAAAAAATTGCAGAAAGATGCACGTATATCATAGAAAAATTGTAACTTTGCACCGAAATGCCAGTTTTTATAATGATAGAGACGGCAAAACATCTGAGACTTGACAGTCTTGGCTTAATGAAAAACGCTTTATGAAAAAGGTATTAAATGCTTCATTTCGGGTGAAGGTCTCATGCAGGCTGCAATCCGCAAACGACATAGAATAGCTTGAGGACGATGACGCAGGATTTGCTTAATTCTCATTCTATACGCCAGTGAAGACAGCCTTATAATAAAATATTGTGATGGAGACATCATTACATACTAAGGTTCGTATTCCAAAGGGCATTGACATTTCTGAGCCGGATAATCCAGGTTCAGTGGTAGAAAAGCGTACCTATGCAAACTTTCTTGATGCTGACCCGTCACAGGCTTCATGGTGCTACCTTTTCATTCATCATACCAAGGTGGATGCTTTCACGGAGAGACTTGATCGCGACAATATTAGTTATTTCATCCATAAGACTATAATCTATCAGCGGCGTAAACACACCCGCGGTGTACAGGCAATAGAAAAGCCCACTGTGAGCGGACTAGTGTTTCTGCAGGGCACTCCGCCGGAGCTTCAATACTACCTTGACGTGAACTTCTCCACCTTTCACCTTGTAAACAACTGCAGCACGCATCTTCCGGCCGTTATTCCCGACACGGTCATGCAGCCGTTTATGCGTGTGATGGATACCTCGCCCGAGCGCATCCGCTTCCTTCTTCATCCTTTCCGCTATTATGCAGACGGCAATATCAAGCTCCGTCTCACATCTGGTTTTCTTGCAGGCCTTGAGGGATATGTTATACGCATTGACCGCGACCGTCGTCTTGTAATGGATGTTGGCGGCATGAGTGTCGCCATCTCTGGCATTCACTGCGAGAAGTTTGAGGTGGTGGAAAAAGAAATCGGGAAATATCACAAAGCTAAGAGCGGCATTGCCTGCGCTGTGGCAGCTCCTCCTGCACGCTGTCTCACAGTCTTACAGGAGCGCATCGACCGCGACCTTTATGTTCCCTCCAGCCAGCAGGAAGTCAGTCTCATCGCCGATGCCCTTGAGTTGTGGAAGGAGCGTGCCGCCATCTATTTGGAGAAATGGCAGACCGCCGAGGCACGTGAGATTCTGTTCTTCCTGCTCGAAGAGATAGACTATCACTACTCTGCCCTCCTTGCATCACGGATGCTTGACATGACACCAATACTTGCCGCCGCCCGTCTCATAGCAGACCAAATAGACAAGATGACCGTCGACTCAAGGCTCACGGAAGAGACCCGCCAGGAGATATCGGCAGAGCGCGACAGTTGCCTGCCACGCTTCGGCTATCTGTTTGCATGATTGCAGTCCGCAGCCATGGTAAGCACCGCGGCAATGTCTGCCCGTCCATATACACAACCGTGGGTGGAGATGTGTTCTGCAAACTTGTTGATGTCCATTGTTTCACGAGCCTGCACGTATGCCTTCTTTGCCTCGTCCGGTTTCATCTGGGTCGGACGCAAACCCACACTGAAATTAATCATAACTTTTCTTTTTGTTAAGTTAAACGATAATATAAATACTCTCGTTGTGTCAGGTTCAGATTCCGGCTGCCGGAACGGTCTTTTTCGCTTCGCCGAAGCACCTTTGGCGGTTCGCAGAGCGGCGGCTGACGGTTCGTACAGCGGCACGTGGCGGTTCACCGAACGGCGCGTGGCGGTTCATACAACCTATGAGAAATGGTTCTGCAACCGTTGTCATCACCTTGACTACGATGCAAGGGTACAACGTAGAAAAGCCAAAAACGATTCTATTAATAACCGTTTAATAACCGTTGACAAATTATTGATATCTCATTGACAAATCATAGAAATACACATCATGACAGACGTAAATATCACAATTAACGGTGGTAACAACCAGATACTTCTCAATGCCACGGAAGCGGTGCAGAACTTCTATGACGGGAAGCCTACAGAGGACCGTCATGCCAACGATAATGATGCCATACTCCCTGAAGTAGACAAACTCACTATATATATATAAGGTGAATCTCCCTGGCTATCTTTCCCAAATAGGTGAATGCGAGACAGCCTCGGAACTTGCAATGGTTGTGATGCGGATGGTGCGCCAAGAGCCCAGGCTCACTCCTGAGGAGATGGTAAGGGAACGTTTCATCAAGCTACTTCTTCCATTTGCCTTCAAACTCCCAAAAGGCAGAGGCATAGACAACCTGCGTGCACGCATCAATGACGCCTGGGCAAAGCTTCCAAAAGATATGCGGAAAGCCCCCTAAAAAAGGAGTTGACTTCTTAAAAACAGCATAATTTCAGCTCGTAAATAATTAGCAACAAATCCTATCCTAAGATACTTTGCCATTTATCCTAAGATACATGTCCATTTATCCTAAGATACCCAAATCAATAAAAAATTATGGACATGAACATCAACGGGGGCAACAACACCATAGCTCCAAATGCGACAAAAATCGAGCAGCACTTCCACATTACGATTGAGTTGCCGTGCAGGATCATCACATTCAGCTTCGTATTCAATCTGCTAAGATGGGGACTATAGGATATACCTTAAAATTAAGGCATCAGATGAACTTATGTTTTCAAAAAAAACAGTTATGGTTATACGTCAGTATTGGTGGTTCACGACCTGTCCCTGTGTCCTTTGTCTTTAATACAGGTTTATGTTTTTTATTCTAAAAATTTGGATAAACCAATTATAATTAGTAACTTTGCACCCATAAAAACATATTGATATGACAAATACAGAATACATAACCATAAAGAATGCATCGCGTAAAGTTTTACAGCGTATGCGTCAGATTGGTGTAGAAAAGGCTCAGCGGCTTCAGGAAGTCCAGAAACGTTGGGATTTAGGTGAGTATAAGAATACGGAAGTAGTCCAACTTTAAATCACTGATGGAATCTTTTGTCCGTATCTTTAGGTCATTAACAGGCGATGTGTATCATATCACACTGTCTGAAGATCATGGTGTTCTATCATCTGAGGCAATTAATACGCTGAATGACGTGGACATTGTCGGTGTTGAGCTTCGTCGGTTAGTAGGAAACAATGCTACAGGTCAAGAAGTTCTGTCGGCAATAGAAAATACAATTGCTGAATTCTTCATAGAGCATGAGAATGCCATTATATGCTATTATTGCGACTTTATAAATCCAATACCACATACCTCTAAAAATTCGATGCCTCCTCAAGAATACAGGAGTCGTCTGTTCGACAAAATGTTTCAGAGATATTGTCAGCAACATGGAATAACCGATGTACAATTGTCAGTCGTTGAAATCAACGGCATCAATGAGAAATACTATTTCCATGTAATTTATCGGAAATCCCACTCGTCAGTTGCCTCCATAATAGGACGTGATTTAAGGGAAGGTTTTGATAAGTAACCTTCATCGTACATATAAGCCCAGCAGTTACAGCCTTAATTGCTAAGAAATGTCGTGCCAACGAGCATAGGGACAAGCTTGCTTGAACTTTATTGAGTGCAGCCAAGATTCATACTAATAAATATTAATAATCAAACAAGTTTTAATGTTCTTTTAGACGTTTGCCTCAAAAAAAGAGGGAGACGTCAAAATTGAACGCTTACGAGCAGTACTGCAAGCGTTACAACAAGACCCTTCCCTCGTGGATAAAGACCATGCAGTAAGCGAAATAATCCATGATTATATATGCCAATAACTGTGTAAAAAAGAAAAAATTCTGATAATATTTGCGTAGTAAGAAAAAATATCGTATCTTTGCAAATAGAAAAATAGAGATATTATGCAGACAATGGTATTGAATCAGGCTCAAAGGGAAGTTCTCAACGTAATGTCATGCTTGGGAAAGGAAGAGGATTTATATGAATTGAAGAAATTGCTGGTGAAATTTCTCAACGAACGTCTTCAGAGAGAACTGGATGTTATTTGGGACAATGGTACTTTAAGCAAGGAAAAGCTGGAGGCTTATCGTCATGAGCATATCAGAACAAAATATCAGTAACAACAAAGATACTTTGGATATTGTTCTTGATACAAACTGTTTATTGATATCTATACCAAAATCGACAAATAAATATTAATAATCACAATAAATTATGGCGTTAAGTCATATGAGCAGAGCAAAGCTTGCTTTAGCTATGCCATGACGAGCCATAATCAATAAAATTGAACGCTTACGAACCAAAGCTATGAGAAGTATTACTTATTACGATAAGAATGGAAATCCATTCTGTTATACAGAGGATGACTGTCATATCTATGATTTTGATGGCAATCCTATCGCATATATAGACTGCGAAAGTGTGTGGAATTACGATGGTAAGCACTTGGGCTTCATGCATAAGGGGTGGATTATTGACCATTATGGCAAGTATCTGCTCTTTTCTGAGCAATCCACAGGTGGTCCGCTGAAGCCTCTAAGGGGCTTGTCACCTTTGAAGGGATTGAAGTCTCTAAAGCCATTGAAGGGATTGAAGGAACTTGCCCCATTGAGACCACAGACAAGTCTGTCATGGTCTGAACTGTCAATGGATGAGTTTTTGTGTAGGTTGTTCTGATATTAAAACTTAGATATTTCTAGTGATAAGTTTATCTGATAATATTGTCTCATGACTATCTTCTCAGAGTCTTTTAAACAAGCTTCACAGAATAAAAATTGGGGGTGGTTTATTACGCTCTCTGCTGTGGTAACTTTTTTGAGTTATATCCAACAGCAGTTTGAAACCACATGGTGGAAGACTATCCTGATTTTTATTGGGGCTCTTTTGTCAGTTGCGATACTATTCTACGCTTGGTTTTTTATTAGCAATGCCGTGAAGAGATGGAAGGCCTACCGAGTAGAATCCATGTGGGGAGAAACTATCAAGGATCTAGCTCAGACGTATTCAGAAATACATCAACTTGAACGAATGGCACCGACAATTACGGAAAAGAGAATAGCTATGTCGTTGCAGGAATTTTGTAATAAGGTAAAGAAAATTTTCGATAGAAAGACTAAAAGCAATTGTTGTGTATCCATAAAGGTTCCTGTCTCCAATTATTCTTTTAGTGGTGAATGGAAATCCATTCAAGTAAAAAATGTAGCTCGTGATAAGAAACATATAAAAGAACGAGATACAGATGAATATAAGGCAGCAAACCATGATATCATTGGAAATACTGCCTACTCAAGAATACTATCACTTGTTCTGAAGGAGTCACGAAAACCTCACATTTATCTTAATAATGATGTGGATCCGGAGAAAGATCCGAACTACGCTACTACTAGTCCAGAGAATGAAGAAAGGAAGGCCGTTCCCTATAAGAGTGAATTGGTCGTTCCTATATTACCTACAAAGTATGGAAGCTTGAAGGAAGTTTCTTTTGGTGGGTTCTTGTGTATTGATAGTGATGAGAAAGGTTCATTCGATGCTGATCATTATGACGTACCAATGACACAGGGACTTGCTGATGGCCTATATGTGCTAATGCTAAAGTTACTTGAACTTCAGGAAAAAGGGGACACTCATGACTAAAATCCAATAATAATTATGGCACAAGTAGATTTCAAAATCGTCCACAAGGATGGTGATGTAACCATTGTTAGAAATGCTACCGCTGCGCAAAAACGTTCTGCCGTAGAAAGGCAAAGTATAAAAGTGCAGTGTTTTGATTCTCGTCAAATAGATAGAATATTTCGTTATCAGGAGATTCTGTCTGAGCATGGAGATAATAAAGGTTCTATGTTAAAGAAGTTTTTGGGCTTTTAGCCTATAAGAAAATGAATCGTAAGACTCTCTTTCTAGTTGTACTATTGCTTGTTGCAATACCTGCAGTGCTTGCCCCTATTCTCCATATCTCAATACAAAAGTGGTATTTTGACTATGGTGGCAAAGAATCTGATTAGCGATGACGGGAAAATGAGGAAAAACGAAGTCCTGACGTGTCGGATATAATCCTCGACGAAATGACAAACCTGTTGTTTGGCGAGAAAATAAAAAATATGGATTTCAAAACATTGTTTAACCAAAGATTCTGCATTGAAAAATATGGAGGAGATTAGAATATCGAAAATCTGTGATATGTTATCCCCGCAGGAGATAGTAACATTGGAGGAACATAAGGCTGAATTCAAAGGATATAGATGTGTCGCAAATGCAAGGCTGGTGTACCGTTTGCTTGGGTATGATTGTATAGAGGGCTTTATATTGGTTGTGCTCGATGATAGACGGGATATGAGATATTGTAGGCATTGCTGGAATATGACAGCCGATGGTAAGTATTTTGATGTTACTGCAGAATATTGCTTCGTGAGGCAGCCTGATGAAATACGCTACACTGCTATGATGTCCTGTAATGAGTCAGATTACGAGAAACTGGGGGGAAAAGAACCTTTGCGAGTGTTTTGTTCAAAAGCTGTTTTATATGTAGCGGAACTGAATTTTGATATTGACATGGACGAGCTGAAGAAACTAGAGAAGGCTGTCTTTGCAGAGGCAAAGAGCTGGGAGATGTTACTGACGAGTTTTTAGCAGTGTTAAATCCTGTAGAATTGGACAAGAAAATGCAGGAGCTAAGAGACCAAAACGATAAATGTAAGGATGCATTTACCCATTATAAAAAAAAGCTCGGTGAAACAATAGAAACTCTTATGAGTAATTTGTCACCAGAAGAAAAGCAAATGTTCCAAGAGATTTCTAATGACATCATGAGTGATACAACGTCTGATACTACTAGAAGTCGGCTTCAGAAATTAGAAGATATGAAGAATGACGTACTTCCATACCTACATTAATTATGATGAGTGTGTCTATATTGTCAAGCATACTGATGATACGAATCAGTTTTTAAAAGATATACTAGAGACAATAGATACAGAAACCAATGAAAAGGCCTTGTTTTGTTGCTATAGAAAGTAGGCATAGAAAAATTGAATCTGTTTGACACTTTGGAACCAGAGAAAAAGCAAATACTCGTAGATTCTGTACGGGAGACTAAGAATAAAGTATATAGTGAAACTATATTGCGTAAGCGTCCAATTTTACTTTTCCTTTCGGTCTGTGACCGTTGGCTGACGTTATTGTCCAATTCAAATATAATGTGTACATTTTAATAAACTTTCGCTGCATTCGGCAAAGTTCAAACATTTGACTCTGCTCTCATTGGCAAAAGTTTTGCAACCGTTAAACCAAAACAGTTAGCAAAATGTACAAGAAAATTTTCGATAAGCAAGAACAATGTAGCATACAATCTATTTGAGAGATGGTACAGGGACACTCGCAAGAGAATAGTAGAGGTAAAAGTGGATGGTTCTCCCCAAGATGTAATTCGATAAAATCAGATGAGCATAACAAAGCTTGCTTTAGCTATGCCATGACAAGCTATAATCAGCAAAGCTAATTTTAATGTTCTTTTAGACGTTTTCCTTAAAAAATGGGGGAGACGTCTAAAAGAACGAAGCAAGAGCAGAGTATCAAACTTGTTTGAGATATGCCTTGCAAGGAGGATGAAAACAAAGTTAACTTTTGGAGCAGCGAGAGCAAAGATAAGCTTGTTTAATCTATACCGAGTCGTGACAAAATAAGATAAAATCAACCAACGGTCGCTGGCCGAATGGAAAAGCAAAATTGGACGTTTACATGTTTCCCATGAAAAAAGGGGGAACGTCAACCAACGGTCAACGAAGTTAAAATTGGACGCGTACCAATGTATATATTTATATGTCAGACCAAGCATCTTCAAATAACAAGCGCATAGCGAAGAATACATTACTTCTCTATTTTCGAATGCTTTTGACAATGGCTGTGTCTTTGTACACAAGCCGTGTAGTGTTGGGAGCATTGGGAGTAGAAGATTATGGTATCTATAATGTCGTGGGTGGTGTTGTGGCTATGTTTTCTATGCTGTCAGGCTCACTGTCTGCTGCCATATCCCGTTTCATTACATTTGAATTGGGCAAAGGGGATAAAGAAAAACTGATTAGAGTATTTTCTTCTTCCGTTACAATACAGATAGGATTGTGTGTAATTGTCCTAATTTTTGCAGAAACAATAGGTCTTTGGTTCTTGAATAGCAAAATGGTTATTCCCGAAAACAGAATGTATGCCGCAAACTGGGTTTATCAACTATCGCTACTCACATTTGTTATAAATCTAATAAGCATTCCTTATAATGCAGCCATTATAGCTCATGAAAGAATGTCAGCTTTTGCGTACATAAGTATATTTGAAGCTGTCGGGAAACTGACAGTAGCTTATTGTATAGTCAGATTCCCGATAGACCGCTTAATACTATATGCAATAATGCTTGCTGCGATATCTATCATCATACGCATAATCTATGGCATATACTGCAAAAAACGATTTGAAGAGTGCACATATCATTTTATTTATGACCATGAACTTCTGAAACAAATGTTTGGATTTGCCGGATGGAATTTTATCGGGGCTTCCTCTGCATTACTAAGAGATCAGGGTGGCAATATTGTAATAAATCTATTCTGTGGTCCTGTTGTGAATGCTGCACGGGGGATAGCATCTCAAGTAAATACAGCCATAAGTTCGTTTGTCGCAAATTTTATGACAGCGTTGAATCCGCAAATCACAAAATCGTATGCGGCAGGTGACCATAAGTATATGATAACATTGCTGTTTCAGGGAGCACGTCTTTCCTTTTATATACTTCTCCTATTATCACTTCCTGTTCTTGTCAATACTCATTATATTCTTCAGCTGTGGTTAGGACAGGTACCAGAACACACTGTTTTATTTGTACAATTTGTATTGATATTGGGTATGTGCGAATCTATCTCATATCCACTTATCACAGCCATGCTTGCAACAGGTAGGATACGCAATTATCAACTGGTTGTTGGCGGACTGCAAATGATGAATTTACCCGTTTCATATTTCTTTCTTCGCTTTGGGGCAATCCCGGAAACGGTGTTGATTGTTGCTATCGTTATCTCACAGTTCTGTTTTGCCGCTAGACTCTATATGTTACGTGGCATGATTGGACTTAAAACACTTGATTTTTTGAAGAATGTATACTCTAATGTGATAATTGTTAGCCTATTATCAGCAATAATACCTATTATAATCGCTGAATACATAAATGAAGATTTTCTGAATTTTATTTTGTTAAGTATAATTTCTATTTTTATAACCATAGTCGTTGAATTTTATATTGGATGCAGCTCTAATGAGAGAAAATTTGTTATAGCAAAAATAAAACAGATAATACATAAGAAAATATGATACAAATAAAAGATCCAGCTGATTGTTGCGGCTGCACGGCATGTGCCAGCATCTGCAATCATAACGCAATCACAATGGAGCCGGATGCGTTAGGTTTCCTCTACCCTAAGGTGGATGTATCCAAATGCACAGATTGTGGTTTATGTGAAAAGGTGTGTGCGTTCAATGACAACTACGACAAGTCATTGAACCTTCCAAGACCTTATGCGTATGCAGCCCGTCACAATGATATGGATGAGATAATGAAGAGCCGCAGCGGTGCTGCGTTTGTAGCTATCTCAGACTACATCCTTGAACAAGGAGGTGTTGTGTATGGTGCAGGCTACAAAGACCATTTCCGAGTTGCCCATAAACGTGCCACAACCAAAGAAGAACGAGACGAGTTTCGTGGTAGCAAGTATGTACAGAGTGACCTCATTGGTGTGTTCCGCCAAGTCAAGCAAGACCTGAAGAATGGGCTGACAGTCCTCTTTTCTGGTACACCTTGCCAGACCTCAGGGCTAAACAGTTATATTGGAAAAAAACTAAGAGAAAATTTGATACTCGTAGATATTGTATGCCATGGTGTTCCTGGTCCATTTCTTTGGCGTGACTATATAGAATTTATTGAAAAGAAGAAGGGTGCATCTATAACCGTGGTTAATTTCAGAGATAAAGAAAAGTATGGCTGGGGAGCACATCATGAAACCTTTAAATTTAGGGGGGGAATAAAACCATGAGCTTTCCATATTTATTTTATAAGCATATTATGTTCCGCAAGAGTTGTGGAAATTGTCATTTTACCAACTTGCAACGCCCAAGCGATATTACACTTGCCGATTTTTGGGGCTGGCAGAAAATAGATAAGAACATCAATAAAGATGATAAAGGGGTATCTCTTGTATTTGTTAACACGGAAAAAGGACGTGAAATTTTTGAAGCGATAAAGGATGGACTTGTGACAATACCTGCAGAAGTGGATAATTGCATACAACCTCAACTACAGCATCCTGTTGAGTTAAGTCCACAAAGAGATGAATTTGAAAAAGATTATGTGAATTTGGGATTTGAGGCTACTTATCGCAAATACAACAAGGGAGAAAAATTGCAATTAAGGCGAAATTATATTAATAGAATTTTACGTGGGTTGAAAAGGAGGATAAAAAGTATATTAATATTATTGCATTTATATAAAGACGAATGAAGAAAATAGGTATAGTAACATTTCATAATGCATGGAATAATGGTGCCTTTCTTCAGGCATTTGCGATGCAAATGTTTTTGGATGAGCATGGCTACCAGGCAAATATTGTCAATACAGGAGTTAAGTTCCAATCAATAGCTCCCAATAATGTTAATGCCAATGAATGGTGGAGAGAATATGAAAAGAGATTGGTTAAATGCCATAATTTATTAAATAATTCATTGGAAAAATGTTATGATGCTATTGTATATGGGAGTGATGAAATTTGGAATTTAAACAGTAATGGGGCTAATCCAATATTTTGGGGATATAATTTAAAATCTCCAAGGAAAATAGCATATGCCCCATGTTCTGGAGGATATGGAATCAAATCTTGCATGAGATTCCCATGTAAAGTATTTATGGCAATGTGGGCACTAAATTTTAATTTTCATGCTATTTCAGCAAGAGATAAGAACACAAAAAGATTTATAAAGAGATTTTCCTGTCGAACTGTTGCAGAATGTCTTGATCCCACTTTCCTTGCTGATTTTACTCCTTATAGGGGAGAGAATGGTCGTGGTGATTACATAGCTGTGTATTCATATGGTTTACAAAAGGAAACAATAAATAAAATAAAAGAATTTGGCAATGCACATAATTGTAAGATTGTTTATACTGGTTCATATTGTGATTGGGCAGATGAAAATCCAATATTAGATCCCATAGAATGGTTCAATGTAATGTATCATGCAAAATATGTTTTTACAAGTACATTCCATGGTTGTGTTTTCTCTATAATTTGTCATAGAGAATTCTATGTGGTTGATACCAATTCTGCCAAAGTCAATGACTTATTAGAACGTTTGCGACTTACAGAAAGAAAAATTAAAAGTTTTGATAATATACCTTCACAGATAAACTTTTCGATTGTTCAACAGCGTTTGAATGAACTGAAACAGATAAGTGAAGATTATATTCTTTCAAATATAAAATGAGCCTTTGTATACTTATAAAATAGATGTGTGATGAACTGAATAATTATTAAAAGAAACAATGCGTAACCAATCCGTTCAATCATGGCGAGGAATTGCAATCATTGCAGTACTCCTCATCCATCTCAGCTTTCTAAAGCGAGAAAATGAGGATGTGTTTCTTATTACACGCCAAGTTCTAAACTTTGCCGTACCGCTGTTCTTCTTCATCTCTGGCTACTTTGCAAAATTTTCTGACTCTGTGAATTGGAAAGGTATCAAACGTTTATTTATTCCCTATTTACTATGGTCGGTTATAAGTTATAGTATGGGAGAATGGGATTTATATAGAGGCAGAGAATATTACTATGACCAGTATAACATTGTTGAGGTGTTATTATTCGGCTATAGCAGTATGCAGATGTATTATCTCACGGCACTTATCGGTTTGGTGTTTGTCACACCATTTATATATAGATATAAAGATATGATGTTGACGAAAATATTGTGCCTTGCTGCTACTCCCGTATGTGTCTTAATCAATTATTGGTGGCGCTGGCGTTTCTCAGAAGAAATCCAATACCTCACCAGTGTGTTTATATTTCATTTAACGTATTTTTATTTAGGATTAATGTCAAGGGAAAGGACTTTTCGCCTAACATTCGGCAACGGCACTTTGCTTTTGGTCGCATTTGCAGCTATTTATATAGGAGTTATTGAGTCGCGTCTGTTAACAATGGCAATACGGGGAGGTTCGTATGCCGGGCCATACCGTATGTGTGGAATGGTTTTCTGCCTAAGCGTAATAGCCATAGCATACAAGGAGATTTCTTCATCAGACGCATTTTCTAAAACAAAATCCATATTAGCGGCTATTGGCGACTATTCGTTCATAATATATTTGTCACATCTTCAAGTCTTTCGGGGGGGTACTTCGTCGCTTGTAAATTCTTGGGGAAAGACTGCATGTCGCTTGAGATGGAAATAGCCAAGGACATAATTATTGTTGTCTTCACAATAACTTTTACTATCTTGGCTGGAAAAATAGCGGAACGGATACTTCCCACGAATATGATAAAATGGATAGGAATAAGATAATATCTCATTAAGCCACAATGCTTCAGTTAAAATCGTTTTTTATTTTGGTACCAGTTCTTCTTTATTTTATATACAAAGTGAAAACTGGGATTAGTAATGGGGAAAATGTTCAGGTGGCTCTATTCAGTATAGACAAATGCAACATTATAAAAGGAATCATGGCAATTTTGATTGTAATTACCCATATAGGCAATGAAATAACAGCCAACGGACTTAGGATTTCCACTATATGCAACTGGGGAGGTGTATGCGTTAGTACTTTCTTTTTCATTAGCGGATATGGCTTAATGCTATCGTATAAGAAAAAGGGAACGGAATATCTTAACTCATTTTTCAGAAAAAGATTACTCAAACTTCTTCCGCCTTTTCTTATTGCAACATTTGTATGGATATTTATAAAAGTATTCCTCTATGGATATGACATTAGCGGAATATGTGTGGATTTTGCCAACGGAGCTCCACCTCTTCCCAACTCATGGTTTGTATATATAATAATTCTTTTATATGCGGTTTTTTATGCAAGTATGCGTATTGACAGTAAACTTAACCGGGGGGGGGATTTTCATTGCGCTAATTCTTGTATTTTTAATAACCATAATCCCTTATAGTATAGGTTGGGGTATAGAATGGTATGGAAACACGATGGCCTTCTTTATAGGTATGGTGTGGGCTAAAGAAGAAAAGAGAATAAGGGACATTGTGCAAAGACACAGAGTTGGAATCTTAATACTAACTCTCACAATATGCCTAATATATATGGCTGCAATAGTGTTACACATCGAACAATACTTCCCATTGCGCTATAGTTGGATCGTTTCGGCAACAATAGCTGTAACCTGTTATTTCATCAAAGACAGGACATACAACTATATTTTGATATGGTTAGGGACTATATCTTTTGAAATTTATCTTATCCATGGTATATTCCTTTATGTATTCAATCCCATGATAGACCATACTACATTATACTTTATACTGTGTATTTCTGTCACTGTAACTTTGTCATGGATACTCCATTACGTGTGCGGAAGGATTAAGTGCCAATAGATAAAACACATATCAAAATTAATAAAATACACAAATGAAAAAAATAGCATTTTATTTATATAATCGAAATATTTCAGACGTGGATTTTACCCGTCTGCTTGATGGTAATCCAGGTGTTGGTGGCAGTGAATATCTTATCGTCCTAACAGCATGGCAATTGGCTGTTAGAGATAACGGCCTTGAGGTGACATTATTTGTTGACAGAGAAGGTGCTTTCCCCCAAGGCCTAAAAACATATACCGTAAAAGAAGCCAATGATGCTTTGGAAAAGGCGAATGAAAAAGAAATAGACATATTTGTCATCGATCATAAACGTATGAACTGGAGTGATAATCCTTTTAGCAAAGTAAAGGAGCCAATGAAAATTGTTTGTTGGTGTCACAACTTTGTAACACCAGCAATAGCAAAAATAATGGTAAAATCCCCATGTGTGCAGCGAGTGGTTGCTGTAGGACGTGAACAGATGGATTTGTATAGGGATGACAGCCTTTTCTTAAAGTCTGACTACATTTACAATTCCGTTCCCGTCAAGGATAAATATATACACCTGGCAAAACTTACCCCATATAAAGAACGTCCGCATTCGGTGGCATATCTTGGAAGTTTGGTAAAGGATAAGAATTTTCATGTATTGGCATCTATTTGGCAGAAAATACTCGATAAAGTTCCTGATGCACAACTATATGTAATTGGTAGCGGTAAGGTATATTCAAAGAACATGCAATTAGGTAGATATGGCATTGCTGATGCTGAATATGAGAATCTATTTATGCCATTCTTAACAGATGATAAAGGAAAAATTATCCCATCCGTACATTTTCTTGGTGCCATGGGAGAGGAAAAATTTGAGGTGCTGAAGAACATCCGCGTAGGTTGTCCTAATCCGACAGGTGCGTCAGAAACATTCTGTCTCTCTGCCGTAGAAATGCAGGCTGTCGGCTGTACTGTTGCCGCCATGCAGGCTCCTGGATATTACGATACATTCTTTAATGGGAAAATATCTAAAAATATTAATGGTCTAGTGAAAGATATAGTAGAATTATTACAGGGAGAATCTCCCAAGTCTTACGAGGACACATTGAACCATATCAAACAAAACTTCTCCATAGAAACAGTGATGGCAGACTGGGAAAAACTACTTGGAGGAAATGGGAAAGGATATCTACATCCAATCTCACCCATTTCCCATTTCTTATATAAGGAAAAGATAGCAAAAGAATTTTTACGTTTGATATATTTCAAGATTCCATTCCTTTATAATATTCTACCATCAATAGAAACAATTAAGAATATAATTATAAGACACAAATTACGAATAATATGAAATACAGATTGGTATTTACCTCTTTGCTTAATCTGGGCTTTTCAATAAAAGCTTGGTATATATTTCTATATTTTAACCTGTTTAAGTTAAAGGGGGGGCATCTGCTTAACAGTAGGTCTTCTGTGTTAAGACATGAAAAGGATGCTTTATTAAAGCTCTCTGGTAATTTGGTACTTCGTGGAGAAATACATATAGAATCAAAAAGTGTATTGAAAATAGATGGTTTTTTTCAAGTGTTTCCAGGAGCCAGTATTCATGTGATGCAGAATGCGTTGGTAGAAATTGGTTCCGGTTTTATAAATAAAAATGCAGAAATTTTTGCTTCAAGTAAAATTATAATAGGACATAATGCCGCTTTTGGATGTGATGTCGTAATTTGTGACTATGACTATCATAATATAGATATAAATACCCCCAAAAGCAAACCAATAGTAATTAAAGATAATGTATGGATAGGGCGCAGAGCTATGATTCTCAAAGGTGTGACTATAGGTGAAGGAGCTGTAATTGCTGCAGGTTCTGTTGTAACAAAAGACGTACCACCACACACTTTAGTTGCCGGTAATCCTGCAAAAGTAATAAAAAATGGTGTCAATTGGGTAATGTAATGATTTAAGTATGAACACTCCTGTATTAATGATTGTTTTCTGTAGACCTGAATCTACACGGAAAGTATTTGAGGAAGTACGTAAGGCAAAGCCGACAAGGCTTTATGTATCATGTGACGCTCCATTAGATAAGGAAGGAGCAAGAAAACAAGAAGAGGTCTTGAATATATTTAAGAGAATAGACTGGGATTGCCAATTGAACATATATCGGCAAAAGGAAAACCAAGGCTGTAGTTTTGGTCCATATAAAGCAATATCTTGGTTCTTTGAGCACGAAGAGGAAGGAATCATTTTGGAAGATGATATATTGCCATCGCCAGACTTTTTCCTGTTTTGTGAAGAAATGTTAGAAAGATACAGGGACAACGGACAGATACTGTCCATATCAGGATGGAGCTATTTTTATCATGGTGTATCCACAGACTATAAATATTCCTACTATTTTTCACGATTTTCATCATCATGGGGATGGGCGACATGGAGACGAGCATGGATTAATACAGATATTAAACTGAGTAGCATTTCCAGAGACAGGTTTTTGTATTTATTAAATAAATTTGGTTTTAATCAAGAAACAAGAAGATATTACTTGTATATATTTAATAAAATAAAACGACAATTTGATAGCCTTAAATCATGGGATTATCAATTTACCTTTTCTGCTTGGAACAAAGAAATGTTGGTAATACAGCCGATGAGAAATTTAACAGAGAACATTGGAATAGGAGAAGGAGCAACTCACGAAATGCCAGCCGTTATCTTGCATAATAAATGGCAGACATTATATCCATTAAAATATCCCTGTAATATAACAGTCAATATGGATTTAGATGCTATTCGAATAGCAGAAGAAAAGTTATATAGATATAATATTATTAAGAGGTTAATACACAGAATATTTCAAAAATTAAAGAAGTTGTCATGAATGTAAAGATAACCTTGATATATATAAACGTCATTATAATAGTTTTATCTATAATTAGTATTTCTGCTTTATGGGGAATTGAACCTTCTCTATTCTCGAAGTTAAGTGTAATTGCGTTTTTACCTCTTCTGGTATTGTATTTTAGAGAATTCACCCAAACGAAATATTTCAAAATACTAATGTTGTATTTATGTGGTTTATTCGTTTCATTAACACTGAATAAAGATGTTCACTTGTCTCTTATTTCTACTTATTTTGGTCCATTCTTTATTTGTAGTATAATAAAAGGAAACGAACTCAGATTTTTCAGACCACTATTCTACATGTTCTTGCTTGTTTTCATAATAAACGCGGTGGCTGCTTTTATTGAGAGATATATTGGTTTTTGGATAGTTCCAGTAAGTTGGAGAAATGATGTATTGTTGGGTCAAATGATAACAGATGATATGGATATCGTAAATTTCAGGGCTTTCGCATTTTTCGGACATCCGTTGACTAATGGTAACGTTATGGCATTTATGTCGTTTATTATTCTTTATACAAGAAGTATATCCTTAAAGATTAGATTGCTATTATTTACAACAGGAATGGCTTCGTTATTTTGCTTCAATACACGTGGAGCAATTCTTATGTCCGCTGTACTATTAGTACCGACTATTATTAATTATCTGAAATCTTACCCAAAATATCGCTTTGTTTCCCTTTTATGTATTATTGTTATTGCATACGTTTTATATAGTAATTTTGAGACTTTCGGAGGAAGATTGGCACATTCTGATCTTGATGATAGAAACTCTGGTGTTCGTTTAGCGGCAATTGATGAATTCTTTTCCTTGTCATTTCCTGATTTATTAGCTGGAGGCTATTCCATGAAAAATGGTGAAAACGGAATATTGATGATTTTAGCCTATTATGGATTACTTGTTGGATTTATAAAGGTATTTACGGAGATATATCTTTCATATAAACTTATTAAAAATGACGAATCAAAAATACACAAATGGGTTATTATGTTGTCGTTAATAGCAGTTGCAAGTACAAATAACAATTTAGCGACGGTATTAGTTGTACCATTTTATATATTATTTATGACTTTTGTAATGAATAACCAACCGTCTTTAACCATCCAAGAAAGCAGAGCATGAAAAAAATAAATATATATTTAATTTTTATTATCGATTTTTTCATTAGGCTTATTCCAAGAAAAAAGAAAGCCGTCTATGATGTTGTTATTGTAAGGTCTGATGCAATTGGGGATTTTGTGATTTTTATATCCGTTCTTCAAGCCATGAGACAGAAATGGAGAGAACAAAAATTATTATTGATATGTCCTTCTCAAAATAAGTCTCTAGCAGAAAAAATAAAATTAACAGATGAAGTGATTTATTTCGACAAAAAGAAAATGGAGACAAGTCTCATTTATCATGTGCGTTATATTTGGTCTATAAAAAATATATATGCAAAAGAAAAGGTTCTCAATCCAACAATATGTCATCATTTGACAGATGACCTTATATCTTCTGTTATACAGGCAGATAAGACTATTGGAACAAAGGTGGAAAAGAAAGGATTATTAAATAATTTATGTGATAGATATTTCACCAATTTGATAAAAATTCCCAATAATATTAATGAGATGAAATCA
>JAUNSB010000155.1:0-4623 GCA_030539375.1 Prevotella sp. | reverse complement strand
TGAAGACATATCAGCAACGGGCAAAGAATGCCACGGACAAGGCAGAAGATTACGCACGAAAAGCAAAGAATGCCCGAGAACGTGCCCAGGACTAAATGAGAAAGGCAGAGTATGCGCTGAAGAGAGCAAAATAATAACACCGCAGATAAAAATAAATCATCAAATACAACAACAATGAGAACAATTTACACACATTTGCAGACCATTATTATGATGGTGTTTTTCGCACTTTACTCTGCTCAAAATGCGAATGCTTCAGCAAAAGCAGGCGAAGTTTCAGTTTATGAAGGAAGTACAGTAACAATCAAACTGGCTGATGCCTATGAGCGCACCCTCCGAAAATCAACTGGTGTCACTTACCAATGGTATTCAGAGAACAACTCGTATGCCACCGTGACAAGTGCCACACGCTACTATGCTATAGTCAAAGGTGTTAAAGCGACATCTTCCTGCAAGGTGTATTTCAAATGTAGCTATTTCATTGACGGTTTTTATCGCACCATGGACTTCTACTATACTATAACCGTGAAATCGACAAGTGTCAGTGTGACGAGTGTAACACTCAACCAATCATCAATCAGTTTGAAAGAAGGAAACACCTACCAACTGTCAGCCTCTGTATATCCGGCAAATGCAACAAACAAGAATGTAAACTGGTCGAGTAGCAATACCTCTGTGGCTTCGGTCTGTAGTTACGGACTTATATCAGCTAAATCATCCGGAACGGCTACCGTTACTTGCCGTGCTGCCGACGGTAGTGGCAAATATGCCACTTGTAGGGTATCTGTAGAGGCCGCAACTGTATATGTGTCAAGCATTACATTGAATAAGTCATCACTCTCTTTGAGTGTGGGCGAAACTTCTCAACTCAGCGCAAGCGTTTATCCAACTTCTGAGACAAATAGAAGTGTAAGCTGGGCTTCTGATGACACATCAGTGATCACCGTATCATCCAGCGGCCTTGTCACTGCAAAATCTGCGGGCACTGCCACTATCACCTGTAGGGCAAATGATGGCAGCGGGAAAAAGGCTACCTGTTCCATTTCTGTAAAAGAGGCCATGAAACCGACATCAATCACTCTCAACAAGACAAAGGCGTCACTCACAGAAGATGAGACCTTGCAGTTGACGGCAACTGTATCACCTTCTGATGCAGCAGATAAAACGGTGACATGGATGAGCGACAACGCTGCTGTTGCCACAGTTGACAGCCACGGCCTCATAACAGCAAAGAGTATCGGCACTGCCAACATCATCGCTACAACATCCAATAACCTTGCCGCTGTCTGTGCAATAACCGTAGAGGGAAAAACGGCCGAATACCCTGCACTGTGGTCTGGGCATTACAGGGTTGCATCCAGGCATGCGGAAAGCAATCCTACAAGGGAGTATCCTGATGATTTTGAGATGACCATAGAAGAGAAAGGCGGTACATACTATATCACTTCCATGTTTGGTAATGACCTTACTCAATACAATGATGGAGGATTCAAATTGCATGACAATGGCAACGGAACAGCAACAATTGACGTGTCATACTATAACATTTTGAGATACACTGATAATAACAGTCCGTTATATACACTATATGTGTTTGATGAAGCAACAGACGACTGGGCAGATTTTTGGACACTGAAAATGAATGAAGACGGTTCTATCACATTGGGAGATTTTTATGTGGCAGCATTCTCATGGGATGAGAATGAAGAGAAATGGAGAAATGGGCAGTTGGAGGCATTGTATTACAGACTGACAGCAACCGTGGAGGACATAACAGGAATATCAAATACCGTAGTTGGAATGCCAAACGTCCACATCGCTAATGGAACAATCACACTGGATAATATAGTGGATATCACAGTATATCGTGATAATGGTATGATTGTCTTCTCTGGTAAAACGAACAGTGTAGAAAACCTGGCCAAGGGATTGTATATTGTCAGAATTGGAAGTCAAAGCAAGAAAATTTTGATAAAATAATGTTCCGGAGGGGTTACATACCCTATATGCTATTCATAGACAGACAAAGGAACAATAATAACAATTAGAAGTTGCGCCCGGCACGTATCAGGGTATATGATAATGAAAACTATATCAAAATTCTTCATTGCTTGTTCTATGGTAATCATAGGTTTTTCTTCTGCAAGTGCACAAAGCGACTATCTGCTCAACTATGGTCCCGGAAGTCCGTCGTGGTGTTGGCAGATGCAGCAAGGGATAAACGCAATGAGTATGCAAAATGCCATGATGCAACAGCAAATTCTCAACTATTATCGGCAGCAAGCCGCAGCCGCCACCCAATGGATGCAGACCAATCCTTGCACTCCGATGCCAGGAGTTGTAACCTATGATGGCGTTTATGTCACTCCAGAAACCGTTAATGATTATCATAAGGAAAATGTGACTTGTGAACATTGCGATGGCGGATATAACTACCGTTCTGTATATATGGGTAATGGTGAAACTCGACAAGTAAAAAGCAGATGCAGTTGGTGTCATGGCAAAGGCTATGTGACAAAAACAGTCAAAAATGAGTAAACCTAGGATTACTTCTCATCATAACTAATCATAAACGGATATAATAAATTTTGAAGTTGCGCCCGACACGTATCAGGGTATATGACAATGAAAAAGATGTTCTTTGTTTTTACAGTTATGATAGCAATGGCTACTTCTGTAACGGTCTTGGCAAATTCCCACAAGGAAGACTGTTGTGCCAACAACCACGAAGCTCTTATCACTCATGTGACAGCACAGGGAAAGCATTGTACGGGCTCTGTCGGTTGCAGCTGCACCGGGTTCTCTCCCATCACCAATGGAGAGGTTTGGCAGCAATCATATTGCAAACACTGCGGACACAAAAAGAGCTGTCACAAATAACAAGTCTGTTTGTTGGAGAAAAAGAGGTGAGGGCATTCGGTTCTCACCTCAAAACTTTACAATTGTTCACTCAATATAAAATGCATGGCTATGAAGAATTTCACCCCACTTGGAAAAGGCAAGCAAGTCGAAGAAACTGCTACTCATATTTTGTACAAGACGCTCTGTGTAGATACATATACTCAATACCCATACGAAAAGCAGAGTCTTGATGAGGATATGTATGTCATTAATCAGGTAATAGGCGAGTATTGGAAACCACGTTATTTGGTTGATGAGAAAAACAAGGTTGCCGTTGAGTTTATGGATAGTTGGACAACGCTTCAGACAGTTTGCCCTGATGATATTGATTGGAAATCATTGGAGGGATTGGCACAAGATGTAATAGAGAAGGCAAAGAGTCTGAATGCGGTATTCCCAACTTTTGTGAGAAGCTTTAAAAACAGTGTGGCAGAAGTATCTTGGCAAATCAATCCTGATGGTCGCTACTATATGGACGAAGATGGATTCGGGATGACTGATGACGAAGAAATAACCATGTACGGTTATGTTGACAGAAATGGAAACCCTCTGGTCAAATTTCGTACCATTAAGGATTTTAACGAATTGAACATGATGGAAAAAGAAGCAAGAAAGAACTTGAAAACACGATGGTAATATGAAACGAAAAATCAAAATTACGGTATGGATTATTGCCACAATTATCCTACTTGTAGGATGCACCATTGGCGGACTTCTCCTTAAAAACTACCTGTATGAGAAGTTTAATCCGCCATTTGAGGAGACGACGATTTACCCAGATGACAGTAGAGAAAATCCTGCTGACACCACATTTACCGTGAATGGCATTGAGATAAAGATGATTGGTGTCAATGGTGGTAAGATTAACTGTAAGGGCCTTAGGGAAACCATAGAACTGAAAGACTTCTATATTGGCGAGACAGAAGTGACCCAGGAATTGTGGGTGTCAATAATGGGTAATAATCCTTCTATTCATAAAGATAGCATCCTTTGCCCTGTTGAGGGCATAGACTTGGTGGAATGCCTTGAATTTGTTCATAAACTGGATTCTATTTCAGGAATCAAATTCTATATTCAATCTTATCCGGAGTGGTTATATGTTGCTCATCTTGGCGGCAGAAATGCGAATACGTCATATTATGACGATAGCACGAGTTGGTACAAGGAAAACTCTGATAACACGATTCATCCTGTCAAGCAAAAGCACCCCAATGCACTTGGCGTTTATGATATGGTCGGCAATGTTTCCGAATGGACCATCAGCGGTTCCGATCCGTTGTTCTTTGTTATGGGCGGCAGTTTTGAGACAGAAAAGAAAAACTGTAAGATAGATGCGCATGATGTTTATCACGCGAACATCAAAATGGGATCGACAGGTTTAAGACTGGTTTGCTATCCGAAGAAAAGCCATGACAAGATTGAATAGTTCATATGTGGTTACTGTTACAAAAGTATAGCAGTCATCATAGATGTTAAACTAGAATATAAAAATGAGATTATGGAAAAAGTAAAAGACAAGAAAGAGATGAAGAAGACTCAGGTCTTCAATGTGATTATCCTCGACCGCAGCGGTTCGATGGAGAGCATCCGTAGGGCTGCAGTGGAAGGTTTCAACGAAACTTTGGCATGTATCAAGAAAGCACAGGAGAAGTTTGCTGACACGCAAAAGCATTTTGTGTCGCTGGTGACATTCTGCAGCTGTGAGACCAAGCACGTGTTTGA
>JAUNSB010000054.1:0-27992 GCA_030539375.1 Prevotella sp. | reverse complement strand
TAGAATCGTAAACGTGGAGAATAGAATCGTGAACGATACATTTGGAATGGCAAGACGTTAATTTATTGTTAAAGTGTAAATAAAGCGGTAAAAATTACAACTTTCTAAGAAAAATTTTTCTAAAATCAAACTACACAACTACACTTTTTGATTTAATTGGCTTTCATTTAGGAAATTAATACGTGTAGGTAGATGCGTGAAACTACACTAAAACTACACGCAAACTACACGTTTGGGATGTCTTTAGTTATAATTTAACATTTGTAAAGATTTTAATGCAGCAAAAATGTGTATTTAAAAAAGTTAAAATGTAAAATATGGTGCTGAGGAATGCAGGATTTTGGGGAGTGCTGCGCAGAGTTGTGTGGTTGAAATTTCATATTTTGTGTTCTAAAATACCAAAAGAGTGTAGTTTGCGTGTAGTTTTAGTGTAGTTTCAAAGAGGTATCTACACGCAATATTTTGCTGAAATTTAGAGAATTATGCCAAAAAGTGTAGTTGTGTAGTTTTATTTTTAATTTTTCTCAGAAAAAATTTGGATTTTTGGGGAAATTTTATTACCTTTGTAGAATGTAAGCATATATAAATTAAATCACCCTAAATACAACAACACAAATGAAAGTATCATTATTTAAGACTACGAGTAAGGGCGACACCATAACGCGTGCCGAACTGGAGGAAACCGTGAAGATGATTGCCGACGGAAGTTATGGCGACGCTGTGAGAAAATTGCGCGAGGTGTATCCGTTTACCTCGCACCGTGAGGAACGCGGCTGGGAAGATGACTTCACAGTGAAGGAGAAGCTGCCGCGCATCGCGTTTGGCGCGGAGCTGAGAAAAATGAACGGCGAATGCAAGATGTTGAGCTACAACGGACTGGTGGTGCTCGAAGCCGATAATCTCGGCGACTACGATGTGGCGACAGCACTGCGCAACGAGGCTGCACGGCTACCCTACACCACGCTGGCGTTTGTGGGCGCCACGGGCCGCTCGGTGAAGATTGTGTGCCGCGGTGAGCTGCTTCCCGACGGCAGCGGCAGGAGTCTGCCCGAGGACGAGACCGAAATACAACAGTTTCACCGCAACCTGTACCAGAAGGCGCGCCGTGTGTACAACGACCAGTTAGGGATAACGCTCGACGTGACTGTACCCGCAACGGACTATACGATATACATGAGTGCTGACCCCGACGTGGCATACAATGCGGAGGCGATGCCGCTATATGTTGGCAGCGCGGACGGCACTGACGGCGGAACGACAGCCACCCCGTCAGCCCACGAATGGGAGCAGTCGCGGCTGATGCCAGGCCGCTCGGTGAGCAACAGCTATAACCTCAACTTCATATTCATCGTGGATGCGGTGCTCGGGCATTATTTCGAGCTGCCCGACGAGGACCGCGTGGCGGAACTGCTGATGCAGATAGCCGGCAAGTGTCTGGAGGAAGGAATACCTCAGGCAAGGGCACTGGCACTGATGATGAGCCACCCGCTGCTCAACACCGACCGTCTGCTGGTGGAAAAGACCATAGAGACGGTGTATGCCGTGGAGAACATGGAGAAATATTACAAGGGACGGGGCATAAAGCCGCTGAAGAGCGTGCCCGAGGACACATTGCTGATGATGAAGACCGACATATTCCTAAAAGCCAACTACGAGATGCGGCTGAACGTGATGACGGGCGTGGCGCAGTATCGCGACAAGACCAGCGAGGATATGCGCTTCCGCGACCTCGACGAGGTGGTGCGCAACGAGATGACAATGCGCGCCAAGGAATTAGGGCTGAAATCGTGGGACAAGGACATTGCACGCTTCATAAACTCACCGAGAATAGAGAGCTACGACCCAGTGAACGACTGGCTGGACCACCTGCCGCGATGGGACGGCAAGGACCGCATAGCTGCAGTGGCGGCACGTGTGCCGTGCGACAACCCGCACTGGGAACGGCTGTTCCGCACGTGGCTGCTCGCCATGACCGCCCACTGGATGGGGCGTGCGGGACTGACGGGCAACGCCCTCACACCTTTATTAATAGGCAGTCAGGGCTGCGGCAAGTCGAGCTTCTGCCGCATTCTGCTGCCGCCGGAGCTGCGCGACTACTACAACGACCGCATAAACTTCAAGAACGAGAACGACCTGAACCTCGGGCTCACATCGTTTGCGCTGATAAACATCGACGAGTTTGACAAGACCACAACCCGCCAGCAGGTGGTGCTGAAATATCTGCTGTCAACAGCCGACCTGAAGTTCCGTCCGCCGTACGGCAAGGCATACAAGCAATACCGCCGCTACGCCTCGTTCATAGCCACCACCAACTCCCTGCAGCCGCTCACCGACCCGACAGGCTCGCGCCGCTTCATCTGCACCAAGGTGACGGGAATGATTGACTTCACCGACAACATTGACCACCGCCAGCTGTTTGCCCAGCTGAAGCACTTGGTGACAGAAGAGAAGGAGCGCTACTGGCTCACCGACGAGGAGACGGCGCAGCTGATAGCCTACAACAAGCGTTTCCGCGCCCTCAGCTCACTGGATGCCGTAATCGACCTTATGTTCACAAAACCGCAGTCGGCAGACGACGGCCGCTGGTGGAGCGTGGCAGAAATAATCGAGCGGCTGGAATCACACTGCGGCAAGGCTATGCTGAAAAACATTAATCCAAAGAAATTAGGTAATATGCTCACCACACGGTTCGACTTTGAGAAAAAACGCGCTAACGACGGTATAAGATACCTGATGGCGGAGACCACCGGCAGCGAGTAAGGGCACGATAAAGCCAAAGCACAAAAAATAAAAAGATGGCTGCGCCAGCATTGGCGCAGCCATCTTTATATATTATAATAATGTGTATTCTGCCGGAAGGCTTAAGCCTTTACGGTATCCTCTTCCTTCTCGTCGCGGATGTGACGGCCCATGGTGAGCAGTGCAGTAGGAGCGGCGATGAAGATTGACGACAGTGTACCGAACACAACACCGAGGAGCATTGCGAAAGCAAAGCTGCGGATGCTGTCACCACCAAGCAGGAAGATTACAGCCAGCACGAGGAAGGTTGTAGCCGAGGTGTTGATGGTACGGGCAAGTGTCTGGTTGAGCGAGTCGTTGAAGAGCTGCTGACGGTCGCGCTTTGGATAGAGCGCCAAATTCTCACGGATACGGTCGAACACCACCACCTTGTCGTTGATAGAGTAACCGATAACGGTAAGGATGGCACCGATGAAGGTCTGGTCGATCTCAAGCGACATAGGCACGATGCCCCAAAGCACAGAGTAGAAGCCGATAACCACGAGAGTGTCGAGAGCCAGGGCAACGATAGAGCCTACAGAGAATGCCACATTGTGGAAACGTGCCAGGATGTAGAGGAAGATTGCTATGAGCGCAATAATCACACTGATGATGGCACCGTAGGTGATGTCCTTAGCCATAGACGGTCCCACCTTGGTACTGCTGATGATTGAACCGCCCTCACGAACGTCAGGATTCTTGAATGCCTTAACGTCCTTCTGGCTTACGAGACCTGCTCCCGAGAGAGCCTTGAAGAGGATGTTCTCAGCCTCGTCGTCAACTGTAGGCGAGTTGCTTTCAATCTTATAGTTTGTAGACACACGGATGGTCTTGCCGTCGGTACCGAGGGCGATGGCGGTCGTAGTGGCATTCTCGCCAAATGCGCCAGACAGCACAGTACGTATCTGCTCAGGCTCAACAGCCTTCTCGAATACCATCACATAGTTGCGTCCGCCGGTGAAGTCGATGCTCTTGCTGAGACCTCTCACGATGAACGAGCCGATGAACACCACTGCAGCGATGCCCCAGATGGTGTAGCTGCGCTTGTAAGCACCCATGAAGTTGTACTTGGTGTTCTGCATCATGTTCTTTGAGAACCCTGTGGTGAAGGTAAGGTTGAGCCAGCGGTCCTTGCTCATCTGATACTCGAACACAAGACGTGTGAGATAAACGGCTGTGAAGAACGAGCATACGATACCGATGATAAGAGTGGTGGCGAAACCGCGGATAGGACCTGTACCGAACACGTAGAGGATGATACCTGTGATGATAGATGTGAGGTTGGAGTCGAAGATAGCGGAGAATGCGTTTGCATAACCCTTCTTCAGAGCCTCCTTGGCGTTAAGACCGTTGCGGAGCTCTTCCTTGGTACGCTCGAAGATAAGCACGTTGGCATCCACAGCCATACCGAGCGACAGCACGATACCGGCGATACCCGGCATGGTGAGCGCAGCCTGGAACGAGGTGAGGATACCCAATGTGAAGAAGAGGTTGAAGAGCATTGCGATGTTTGCCATCATACCCGGCACCACATTGTAGAGCATCACCATATATATCATAAGCAGCACGAAGGCGATGACAAACGACCATACACCCTGCTGGATTGACTGTGCACCGAGAGTAGGACCTACGACCTCCTCCTGAACGATACGTGTAGGAGCCGGCATCTTACCTGAGTTAAGGGTGTTTGCAAGGTCCTTGGTGTCCTCGATAGAGAAGTTACCGGTAATCTGTGAGTTTCCGCCCGGAATCTCACCGTTCACACGAGGAGCACTGTAAACAGCGTCATCGAGAACGATAGCCACAGCCTTGCCGATGTTCATCTTGGTGAGCTGTGCCCAGCGACGAGCGCCATCGGAGTTCATCTGCATCGACACACATGGATGACCCATCTGGTCGAACTCGTCCTTGGCGGTAACGATAACGTCACCCTCAAGCGGAGCACGGCCCGAAGGCTCTGTCACCTTGATGGCGTGAAGCTCAAACACCTCACCCTTCTTGTCGAAGTCGGCAGCCTTGGCGCTCCACAGCAGCTTCAAGTCGCTTGGCAGCACAGTCTTGGCGATGTCGCCGTAGATCATCTTGTTGATGGCGGCAGTGTCGCGGTAAACGGCATATCCCACAACGCTCAGGCTCTGACCCTGTACAGGCTGGAACATTGAGAACAGCGGGTTCTGCTTCTTTGCCAGCTCGGCAGCCTTGCTGTCGGCAGCAGCGTTCTTGTCCTTTGCGATGCTTGCAGCAAGTGAACCTGCGACAGCCTTTGTTGTGTCGGCATTCTCAGCCACAGCCTTGGTGCTGTCGGAAGCAGCAGGAGCAACTGTAGAATCGGCAGCAGCCACATCTACATCAGCAGCACCGGCAAGCTTCTGGTTGAGCTGAGCGAGCAGAGGAACGATTTCCTGGCTGTTGAATGTCTCCCAGAACTCAAGGTTGGCGCTTCCCTGAAGCAACTTACGCACACGCTCAGGCTCCTTCACGCCAGGCATCTCCACCATGATACGGCCACTCTGACCCTCAAGCTTCTGGATGTTAGGCTGAACCACGCCGAACTTGTCGATACGGTTGCGCACAACGTTGAACGAGTTATCTACAGCAGCCTGCACCTCAGTGCGGAGAGCCTTCTCCACCTCAGAGTCGCTGCTCTGAGTGCTCACCTTGCCCTTCATCTGCTGTGTGGCAAAGATCTCTGCCAGGCGATGACCGGGAGCATTCTGCTTGTAGTGTTTCACGAACAGGGAGATAAAGTCGTCCTGACTTGTCTCCTCATCTTTTCTTGCCTCATCCATTGACTTGGTAAAGGCAGCGTCGGTCTTGTGGTCGGCAAGTGCTGCGACAACGTCGGGCACTGAAACCTCAAGAATAACGTTCATACCACCTTTCAGGTCGAGTCCGAGACCGATTTCCATCTCACGGCACTCCTTGAAGGTGTACGCACCCAGATAAACCTTCTCGTTCTTGATAGAATCGAGGTACTCCTGACCTGCAACCTCGCCCATAGCGGCAGCCTTACTTTCGTAGTGGCGTGTCACAAACGAGAAGGAGAGGTAGAATACGCACACAAGAACAAGCATGAGTGCAATAAACTTTACAATTCCTTTGTTTTGCATTTTGTTTTAATTTATTATTTTTTGTTATTATTTTCAGTTCTGTTTGTGCCGTTCACACAAATTAGCTTGCAAATATAGTGATTTTTTTACAATTATCGAAATTTAGCGGCAAAAAAGACACATTTTTTAATGTTTCTTGTCAAATTTGAGCCAACAAATCATGGGATAATGGTCGCTGGCATCGATTTTATTATCAACGTAACAATTGTACGGCTCAAAGTTGTCTGAGCACAAAATATTGTCAATACGCACAAAAAATCCTTTCTGATTATATGACAGTCCCACACCCCTGCCCGACTCCACATAGCAGTCGGTCAACCCCTTTGCCACCATGCGTCGGGTGTAGCTGATGGGGTTGTCGTTGAAGTCGCCGCACACAATTATGGGATACTGTCTGTGGCTTTCAACATATTCATGAACTGCGCGTGCCTGCGGTGCGCGCAGCTTGTTCGACTCGGCGAGAGTGTGCAGCAGTTTTTTTGATTCCTCGCGCATCGTGTCCTTGCCCATCTTGCCTTTCATCATCTCCTTATATCTTTTCCGGTCGGTGCGTGAGAGATGGGTTGTCTCAAAATGATTGACAATAACGAGCAGGGTGTCGCGCTGCTTCTTCAGATAATAAGCTACACTCAGATTTGCCGCCGACACATAATCTATCTTTTCGCGACGAACTATGGGATAGCGGCTGTATATGCCAACGGCATTGGTTCCACTGCTGTTACTAACAAAACTTGTGTCAGAATAAGCATACAAGCTGTCAAAACGGGCACGGCTGTCACGCCAACCGCCCAGATCCTCCTGCACACACACAATGTCGGCATTTTGCTTCTTTATATAGCCGAAAATCATTTCAAAGGCATCGTCATAGCGCGGTTCGCCCGAATATGCCTGCACGTTCCACGTCATCACCTTTATGCAGTCCTTGGGCACGTCGCGCTTCATGTTCACCGGCATATAAATGCTTATGGGCACATAGCACACAAGATAACCGAGAACGGGGATTATTACTATGCGCAGCCTGAACACCGCCCAAAACACAAGAAACGCCAGGTTGACAATCAGAAAGAACGGAAACGCCAAACCCGCTGTAGACAACAGCGGGTAGCGTTCGGGATTGACATAATCGGCAAACCCAACGATAAACATAACAATGATGACAGCAACATTGGCGCCTGCCACTATCTTCACCGTGAAATCCTTTATCTGTCTTATCATTCTCAGTCGTCCTTATGGCTCAGTTCAAACAGCCTGCGCTTCTCCTCTGCGGTGAGACTGTCGTAGCCGCTCTTGCGGATCTTGTCGAGTATGGAGTCGATGATGTCCTGCTCGGCTTTCTTACGGGCATTATATTCCTCGTCGGTTTCGGTGCGTGTCTTGTCGGACGCTGCACCGCCGCCCTTGTGCACGGTCATGTTCGCACTGCGGTTACGGTACTGCTCATAATTCTGGCGCATCCTGCCGAAAATGCCCATACCATTATTTATATTATAGGTGTAAGAGGGGTGCTTGCTCCAATATCTTATGAGAAGATAGCCGAATAGCATACCGCCGAGGTGGGCTGTATGCGCCACACCGTCGTTAGACGAACCTAATGCCATGAACAGCTCTACTCCGGCATAGAACACCACAAACCACTTTGCCTTGATGGGCACGGGCAGCGGGAAGATGAATATACGCTCATTGGGGAAGGTCATGCCAAATGCCAGCAGGATGGCATAGACGGCTCCCGACGCTCCTATGGTGCGCCACAGGTTGAGCGTGTCGGCAGCATCGGCAGGCAGATGGAACGCATCGGCAAACGACAGCTGCGGATTCATCACAAACAGTTCCACAAACTGCGCGATTTCCTGCGTCAATCCGGCACCTACACCGCACAGAATGTAATAAAATAAGAACTTACGCGGTCCCCATACCCTCTCTATCACACAGCCGAACATCCACAGCGCAAACATGTTGAAAAACAAATGGGTGAAACCGCCGTGCAGAAACATGTAAGTTATGAGCTGATAAAGCGAGAAATGGCTCGCCAAAAAGAAGTGCAAACCAAAAATCGCATCAAGCTCAACTCCCATGCCGCGGAAAATATATTGGGCTATAAACGCAATTATGTTTATCAACAACAGGTTTCTTGTAACCGTAGGTATATTCTGCATACAAACTTTTATTTTATGTGTAACTATTCCTTAACTCAAATACATTTCACAGTACAAAAGTACTTATTGGCTTGCAAAATTACGAAAAATATCTGTTAAACAACATAAAAAGCCCCCTTAACACAAAAAAAATAAAGAAAAATCATTTTTTTTTCGATTTTTTGATTGTTTAATAAAATATTTATCATATCTTTGCAGGTAGAAATATCAACATTCACAACATTTTAAACTAAAAAGATTATGAACAAGACAGATTTGGTAAAAAAGATGGCAGAAGGTTCAGGCATCAGCCAGGCAGAAGCCAAGAAGGCTCTTGATGCAGCTCTCGTAGCTATCAAAGACGCTCTCGTAGCAGGTGATAAGGTTGCTCTCATCGGCTTTGGTACATTCAGTGTTAATGAGCGCCCTGCACGTGAGGGTATCAATCCGGCAACAAAGGAGAAGATTACAATCGCTGCAAAGAAGGTTGCTAAGTTTAAGGCTGGTGCAGAGATTGCAGACGCTCTCAACTAAATAATGTAAATAAAAAAGAAAGGCGGCACCCGTTTGAGTGCCGCCTTTCTTTTTTATGTGTTTTTGCTTACTGTGGCTGTTTGCCAATGTATGCAAGAATACCTCCGTCAACATAGAGCACATGTCCGTTGACTGCGTCTGAAGCCTTTGATGCGAGGAACACTGCAGGACCTCCAAGCTCCGACGGGTCGAGCCAGCGTCCGGCAGGAGTCTTTGCACAGATGAAGCTGTCGAATGGGTGACGGCTGCCGTCTGGCTGCTTCTCGCGCAGAGGTGCTGTCTGCGGAGTGGCGATATAGCCGGGACCGATGCCGTTGCACTGTATGTTGTACTCGCCATACTCCGAGCAGATGTTGCGGGTGAGCATCTTCAGACCACCCTTGGCTGCTGCGTATGCCGAAACAGTCTCACGACCGAGCTCGCTCATCATAGAGCAGATGTTGATAATCTTACCCTCGCGGCGCTCCATCATCTCTGGAAGCACTGCCGACGACACGATGAACGGAGCCACCAGGTCAACGTCGATTACCTGCTGGAACTCTGCGCGCTTCATCTCGTGCATAGGAATGCGCTTGATGATACCGGCGTTGTTCACCAGAATGTCTATCTGACCCACCTCAGCGTGAATCTTCTCAACGAGAGCCTTCACTGCTGCCTCATCAGTAACGTCACACACATAACCGTGAACGTTCTCGATGCCTGCCTCTTTGTAGTTGGCAAGACCGCGCTCCAGGGCAGCCTCGTTGATGTCGTTGAAGATGATGTTCTTGATACCTGCTGCAACAAATGCCTTAGCAATGTTGAAGCCAATGCCGTAAGATGCACCTGTTATCCATGCATTCTTACCTTCGAGTGAAAAAATATTTGCCATTTTTTTGAATTTTGAGTTTGGAATTACGAATTACGAATTGTTCTCGCTTCGCTGCGATTAAGAATTAAATAATTAAGAAACAACGTTCGACGAAGTCAATTGCTGCGCCAGTGTTTTTGCGCGACCAATTTATAATTAAATAATTCTACATCGGCTTTAGCCGACAATTCGTAATTTGTAACTCGTAATTCGTAATTAATTATTTCAAGTCCGTAATCTTTGAGAAATCCTGATCGCCATAGTCGAGGTTCTCACCGCCCATACCCCAGATGAATGTGTAGTTGTGTGTGGCAGCAGCGCTGTGGATGCTCCACTCTGGAGAGAGCACAGCCTGGTCGCCCTTCATCCAGATGTTGCGGGTCTCCTGCACCTCACCCATGAAGTGACACACAGCCTGATCCTCGGGCACCTCAAAATAGAAGTAAGCCTCCATACGGCGGCTGTGAACATGCGCCGGCATGGTGTTCCAAACACTACCGGGAGCAAGCTCGGTCATACCCATCTGCAACTGGCATGAGTCAACCACCTGACTCACCAGCATCTTGTTGATGTCGCGCTCGTTGCTTGTCTCAAGCGCACCCATGTGAGCCACAACGGCATCCTTCTTTGTCACCTTCTTGCAGGGATATTCCTTATGGGCAGTAACACTGTTGAAGTAGAACTTTGCAGGGCAATTAGCATCCTTGCTCACGAACACCACGTCGCGGTCGCCACGGCCGATATACAGAGCCTCCTTATAGCCAAGAGTAAACTCCTCGTTGCCAACCTTTACAACACCCTCGCCCTTGCCTACATTGAACACGCCAACCTCGCGGCGGGTTGTAAAATAGTCTGCCTTCAGAGGGTCGATAGCCTCAAGCTTCAGCTCCTCGTTCACCGGCATTGCGCCGCCTACCACCATACGGTCGTACATTGAGTAAACCATGTTCACTTCATCGGCAGCAAACACCTTTTCAATAAGAAAATCGCGGCGTATGCGGGTTGTGTCATAATGTTTTGCATCCTCAGGATGGGCTGCATAACGAATTTCATAATTTGTTTTCATAATCTATATATGTTTTTAAGTTTTGATATGCTAAAGTGCAAAGTTACGAATAAGCGAGGACAAAGCAAAATAAAAAGAGCATTTTTAATGTTTTTTAAAAACACCACATAAAAACATCAGCGCAGATGACCGAACTTCATTTGCGCTGATGCAAGTTGTCCAAGGCGGATTCGAACCACCACAAACAGAACCAAAACCTGTTGTGCTACCATTACACCATTGGACAATCCTAATATGACATTTCAAGAACTTGCTTTCAGGCAAGCACACTCAAAATGCGGTGCAAAGGTAGTGTTTTTTTACGACACTACCAAATTTTTCGCTTATTATTTTACTGTGAGCAGGAAATAATTCTTCTTTCCGCGCTGCACCAATATGTATTTGCCGTCGATGAGGTCGTCCGAGGTTATCGGACGGTCGAAGGCTGTGAGTTTCTCCTTGTTCACCGACACGCCGCCGCCCTGCACGAGCTTGCGCATCTCGCCCTTGCTGGCAAACACCGGCGCTGCCTGAGTGAACAGTTCAACAGCAGGCTGACCAATCTGGTCGGCTGCCACATCGAAATGAGGCACACCGTCGAACACGTCGAGCAGAGTCTGCTCGTCAAGACTCTCAAGAGCCTCACGGGTAGCTTTGCCGAAGAGTATTCCCGATGCCTGAATGGCTGCGTCGAGAGCCTCCTGCGAGTGAACCATCACTGTCACCTCCTGGGCAAGACGCTTCTGCAGTATGCGCTGTCCCGGGTCCTGAGCGTGCTCGGCCACAAGAGCGTCGATAGTATCCTTGTCGAGACTGGTGAATATCTTGATATAGCGCTCAGCGTCGTCATCGCTCACATTGAGCCAGAACTGATAGAACTTATAAGGTGTGGTGCGCTTCGGGTCGAGCCAGATGTTACCGCTCTCGGTCTTGCCGAACTTCTTGCCATCTGCCTTGGTTATGAGCGGACAAGTGAGCGCGTATGTCTCCACCTCACTGCCGAGGGTGCGGCGGATAAGCTCGGTGCCTGTGGTCATGTTGCCCCACTGGTCGTTGCCGCCAAGCTGCATCTTGCAGCCTAAGGTCTTGTAAAGATGCAGGAAGTCATAGCCCTGCAGAAGCTGGTAGGTGAACTCGGTGAACGACAGACCGTCGCGGGCAGTGCCGTTAAGGCGCTGCTGAACGCTGTCCTTTGCCATCATATAGTTCACTGTGATGTGCTTGCCTACCTCACGGGCAAAATCGAGGAAAGTGAAATCCTTCATCCAGTCGTAGTTGTTCACCATCAAAGCTGCATTGGGCTCATTGCTGTCGAAGTCGAGAAACTTTGCCACCTGCGCCTTGATACACTCCTGATTGTGGTAGAGAGTCTGGCTGTCGAGCAGATTGCGCTCCTGACTCTTGCCCGAAGGGTCGCCAATCATGCCGGTAGCACCACCTACAAGAATAATCGGACGGTGTCCGCAACGCTGAAGGTGACGGAGCATCATGATACCACAAAGATGGCCGATATGCAACGAGTCGGCAGTAGGGTCGGTGCCAAGATAGGCTGTGACCATCTCCTTCTGAAGCAAATCCTCAGCACCTGGCATAATCTGTGCCAGCATACCGCGCCATTTCAGTTCTTCTACAAAGTTCTTTTTCATTATCTTGATTTTTTATTATTTTTATGAGTTGTAGGAATTGTAGGATGAGTAAGAGTTATAGGAAAAGGATTCTTCACTCTTTTACGGCACAGGGTCGTAACCGTGACCTCCCCATGGGTGGCATCTCAGCAGCCGCCGTATTGCGAGCCACAATCCCTTTATCGGACCATGCTTTACCAATGCCTGACGGGCGTACTCGCTGCAAGTAGGGGTAAAACGGCATGAAGGCGGAAACAGCGGACTTATACACTGCTGATAGAAGCGTATCGGGAGGCATAGCACCCACACCACTGCCCTATTCAGTTTTTTCCACATTTTTAATGTTGTATATGTTGTCTGCTATCCTCATCAGGAGCTTCCTCACCGCAGCACCCACCTCAGCAGATGGTTTCAGGGCATCGGAAAGCCATATAAACGCAACGGCAATGAATTTGGCAGAGCCTGTCCCGTCAGTTAAAACAGCATCACTGAGAATGTGCTTATTCAGGCGGTAAGCCTCACGTATCTGACGTTTCACACGGTTACGGTCGACGGCATGCTTGAAGTGACGTTTGCTGACGCTCACCAGCACTTGAACAGGCGGCATAGACGCATCGGCATCGTCTACTGTCATAAACACCACCCTCAGAGGATATGCCACCGCAGAACGGCTCGCACCGCCAAACAATCTTTCCATAAGATTGCGGCTTACTATGCGCTCCTGCTTGGAGAATTTATTCGTCGTCATCATCATTCATGATGAGATAGTGCTGCAGAGCACCTGTCATAGACGGATACTTTTCCGTAGGAGCCTCAAGGTCAAGACGCAGCCCGGCATCCCTCACAGCCTTTGCCGTGGCAGGGCCAAAAGTGGCAATTGCGAGCTTGCCCTGCTTGAAGTCAGGGAAGTTTTTGGTGAGAGCCTCTATTCCCGAAGGACTGAAGAACACCACCATATCATAGCTGTCAAACTCGTCAATCTCTTCCTGAGTGAAATCGTTGCTCACCGTGCGGTACATCACACACTCATCGTGTGTGATTCCCTTTGAATCGAGAAGCTCCTTGATGTTATCGTTGTGCACATCACTCAGCGGCACAAGATACTTCTCGTTTTTGTGTTTCAGCATCGACGGCAGCAAGTCTTCAATCTTGCCCGACTCTCCATAAAACACCTTACGCTTGCGGTACTGCACATATTTTTGGATATAAAGAGCTATTGTCTCCGTGACACAGAAATACTTCAGCGTCTCAGGTATGGCATAACGCATTTCCTTTGCCAGTTTAAAGAAATTGTCGATGGCATGACGCGAAGTGAACACAATGGCCGAATAGCTTGCAATGTCTATCCTCTGCTGGCGAAACTCTTTTGCGGACAATCCTTCCACTTTTATGAAAGGACGGAAAACAAATTCTACGTCGAAACGTTCCGCAATACTGAAGTAAGGTGATTTCTCACTCGTTGGTTGTGGTTGTGACACCAAGATTCTCTTTATCATTACGTCCTAAAATTTTACTTTCAAAATATTTGCAGTCATCATTGCCGCTGTCCAAAGGACACCGAGCGGTATTATTTCAAGAGCGCAAAGGTACAAAAAAAATTGGATAAATCCACCTCTTTGTTTGAAAAATATTACATAGCATTTATAAAAGGTAAGAAATTTGACCACAACAAGGACAAAAACAAAAGAAAAGATAGTATGGACGGTAGAAAGTTCAAAATACACACGTACCATCACCAACAACAATAACATTATACCTTCCATAGCCCCTATGAATGTCTTGGATTTGATGTATTGTAAGTTTTGTTTACCGCTCCAAAATACAGGGTTTACTATCAATCCAAGCAAAGCGTCAATCAATTTATATCCCACCACAAGGGCAAGGAAAAGCCCCATCAGATGATACTCGGTGGGAAGCAAATAAGTGTCGGAGACATATATCTGCACATACGAGAACATAAGAAACGATATAAGCATGGCACTCATCAAATTAAGCGCCAACTGTCCATAAATCTCAGCGGTAGTGTCTTTTTCCGACGCAAACGTCAAAGTGTGAAATAATGTCTCAAACTTACGCTTTATCATGTCACGCATTCTACTGCAAATAACCGTCGACAAGAAGATAAACGCCAACAGCATAATGGCAATATACGGGTCAGAGCGCATACTGTATGGCACTGCAACTCCCTGCACCCCATTGCGCATTCCCGTAAACTCTGTTTGAAAAAGGGAGTCGTTGGAAAAGAATGTCTCCTTATAGTACACCGGCACATCTTCCCACTGCAGCGGCTTGGGAGCTTCATGCCCTGGCAGATGCAGGGTGTCCGGGCATTGGCTGTAATGTATTTCCGCTGGTTGGAAATGCGCCTGAATGGCAGAGTCCTGCTGCTCGGGCGTTGCATCGTCGGGCAACATCCTCAGCACCTGATAAGGGGTACGCGGAGAATGCACATGTGCCACCGAGTCAGACGATGGCACATGCGTACTGTTTATATTATGTATGGAATCTTGAAGAATAGCCATTACACATTACTTATATATATACATTATAATTATATAGGGGACAAAACCGTTTTTCACACTACAAGCCAAACGCCTGCTTGATATCGCCAACACGGTCGAGCTTCTCCCATGTAAACAGCTCTACATCCATCACCTTTGTCTCGTGATAGCGGCTGGTGAAAGTCTTTTTCACCGTCACGCTCTCGCGACCCATGTGACCGTAGGCGGCAGTTTCAAGATACATTGGCTGACGGAGCTTCAGGCTGCGCTCAATAGCTTTCGGACGGAGGTCGAACATCTCCTCAATCTTCTTGGCTATCTCGCTGTCGCTCATCTCCACGTTGCTTCTGCCGTAAGTGTTTACATAGATATTCATCGGCTTTGCCACGCCAATGGCATAGCTCACCTGCACAAGCATCTCGTCGGCAACACCAGCAGCCACCATATTCTTGGCTATATGACGGGCGGCGTATGCAGCCGAGCGATCCACCTTGCTTGAGTCCTTTCCACTGAACGCACCGCCACCATGTGCTCCCTTGCCACCGTAAGTGTCGACAATAATCTTGCGGCCTGTAAGACCGGTATCGCCATGAGGACCTCCAATTACAAACTTGCCTGTGGGATTCACATAATACTTGATGTCATCGTTGAACAGTGCCAACACCTTTCTTGAATGAATCTTCGCCTTGACACGTGGAATAAGTATGCCCTTCACATCGTCAGCGATGCGTGCAAGCATGGCATCGTCGTTGTCAAACTCATCGTGCTGTGTCGACACCACGATGGTATCAATGCGCTCTGGTATGCCGGCATCACTGTACTGCACAGTGACCTGGCTCTTTGAGTCAGGTCGCAAGTAAGTCATCACCTCGCCTTCCTTGCGTATCTCGGCAAGAGTGCGCATCAGCAGGTGTGCAAGGTCGAGCGACACGGGCATATAGCTCTCGGTCTCGTTGGTGGCATAACCGAACATCATGCCCTGGTCGCCTGCACCCTGCTCGTCGTCTTCCTTGCGGTCAACGCCCTGGTGAATGTCGCTGCTCTGCTCATGTATGGCAGTGAGAATGCCGCATGAGTTGCCGTCGAATTGATACTCGGCTTTTGTGTAGCCAATCTTCTTAATGGTGTTGCGTGCTATGGTCTGCAGGTCGATGTACTGGTTGCTGCTCACCTCTCCCATTATCACCACCTGTCCTGTGGTGACAAAGGTCTCACACGCTACACGAGCCTTTTCGTCGTAGGCCAGAAATTGGTCTAAGATAGCGTCAGAAATCTGATCCGCTACTTTGTCGGGGTGTCCTTCAGAAACTGATTCTGATGAAAACAGATAGCTCATGATTTTTGTAAGTGTTTAATTTTGTTTGTTAATGTTTTTATTATAAGGAGTTAAGGGATTACTCCTCTGGAAGCATCACTATCTCTGCTCTGTTGCCAGCTTTGAGAATCTCAGCCACGAATGCCGAGATGGTCTCTGGGGTCTGAGCCTCCACAATCTGATTGTAGTTGCTGTGAGTGTCAATGCCAAACTCTCTCTCCATGTTGATGGCTCCAAGCCAGTAGCTGTTGGTCTTCAGGCTTGTCTCATGGTTCTTCAGCATGTTCTCCTTCACCTTCTTCACCATGTCTGAGTCGCAGGTCTTGGCCATTGCCTCCACTTCACTTCTCATGATGTCCATAGCCTCCTGAGCCTTCTCCGGCTTCATCGGGCAATAGCCGAGCAGGGTTGTGGTAGTGCCAAACTCGTTAATGCTGTGTCCACCCTGGGCCGACACAGAGTATGCTGCGCTTGCCTCCTCACGGATTTTCTTCAGATATATCATCTCAAGCACATCACTTGCAATCTGTGTCTTCACCAGGTTCTCAAGTGAGCATGGGATGTTCTTTGTGCGCCATACTATCACGCCCGTTGCCTTCGGAGTCTCCTGCTTGCGCTTGAAGTTGTTAACCACAATGCCCTCGTAAGGTGTCATAACGTCCTTTGCCTTCGACACTGCCTTTTTCTTTGATGGCAGCGATGCGATGTAGGTCTCAATCAGCGGACGGATGGTAGCCTCGTCGAAGTTACCGATGATTTCAAACTCATAGTCGGCGGCATTTGCTGTAACCTGCTTTGCAAGCTCTAAGATGCGGTCGTAGTTGACATTCTTGAGGTCGCTCATCTCAATCGACTTGAAACGTGGATTGTGTCTTGTGGTCACGCTGTTGAGCGAGTCACTGAAAGCAGCCTCAGCAGAGAGCGATTTGTTCTTGAGCATCACTTCTGCGCTCTTTATCATGCTGTCGAACGACTCCTGATCCTTGTTGATGTTTGTGAAGTAAAGGTAGAGCAGCTGCATCATTGTCTCCACGTCGTTGGGTGTCGATGAGCCGTTGAGCGTTGTGCGGTAAGTGCCAAGGCTCATTCCCATCGAAGCCACCTTTCCGGCAAGAGCCTTCTCCAGCTCGTTGTTTGAGAAGTTGCCCAGTCCGCTTGCCTCTATGGCATCGTCGAACAGGTTCCAGTTAGCGTAGTCGTTGAGTCCCAGCACAGAGTTTCCGCCACGGCTTGCAGCAGTGAGAATCACCTGGTCTTTCTTGAAGTCGGTCTTCTTCAACACCACCTTCACGCCGTTCGACAGTGTCAGCTCCTTATAGTCATACTTGTCGTTGGCTTTCTCACTCTTAATCTTGCCTGCCTTTGGAGCATTTGCAATCAGCGGCTCGTTCTTTACATTATCCACGTATGCCGAAATCTGCTCTGCGGCGGCAGTCTTCACTGCGCCAAGCAGTCCCTCCTCAGTAGGATATTCTGCACCTTCCTTCTCGTTGTTGAAGCTGATTATCACCATGTTCTTGCCATCGAGCTTTACAAGCTGCTTGAACACATCGTTCACACCACCCTCAAGCGGCAGCTGTGGAACCACAGCCTTCATCATCTGATAGTAGTCATCAAGTGACGGTATCGGCTCATTATCGAGGAAGTGCTCCTTATATTCGTTGCAGAACGATATGCTGGTGCGCTTGTCCTTGTTGCTGTAAGTCTTGTCAAGGTTGCTCAGGAAGTCAGCCTTATAACGCTGATACTCAGTGGCAGTAAAGCCAAACTCAGCAGCACGGCGTACTTCCTTCACCACAGCGGCGAAAGCCTCCTTGTACATGCCGTCCTTAGGCAGAACGAACACATTGAGCGCGTCCTTTGTCTTGGCAAAGATATACTGGTCGTAACTTACTCCTGCCTGTATGTATGGACAGTCGGGCTTCTGGGCATACTCAGCCAAACGTGAGTTAACCATGCTGATGGCCGCATTTACCATGTATTTGCCAAAGAGATACATCGGGCTTACCTTGTCCTCCTTCTTGTCGGCATCGCACTTTATCATCATCTGAATGACGTTGTACTGCTGCTCCTTGTCCTTGTCGATAACCACGATAGGCGCATCGTTGTCAGGAACAGGCTCTTCCACTACAGGCTGCTCGTTGTCAGGGTTCTTCTTGTTGGCAAACAGACGCTTGATTTCTGCCTCCACATGGTCTACGTCCACGTCACCCACAACGATGATTGCCTGATTGTCCGGGTGATACCACTTCTCGTAGTACTGGCGCAGAGCGTCATACTTGAAATTGTCAATCACCGACATCAGTCCGATAGGGTATCTCACACCGTACTTGCTGCCTGGATAGAGCTTAGGCAGGTTGCGCTCAAACATACGGCTGTTTGCACTGGTGCGCAGACGCCATTCCTCATGGATAACGCCACGCTCCTTGTCAATCTCCTCAGGCTCAAGCAGCAGCTCGCCTGCCCAGTCGTGAAGAATCAGCAGACATGAGTCGAGAGCGCTCTGACGTGTTGTGGGAACATTGTCAATGTTATATACTGTCTGGTCGATAGAGGTGTATGCATTGAGGTCGGCTCCAAACTTCACTCCGATGCTCTCACACCATCTGATGACATTGTTTCCGGGGAAATTCTTCGTGCCGTTGAAGCACATGTGCTCAAGGAAGTGAGCCAGACCGCGCTGCTCTTCCTCCTCCTGAATACTGCCCACACGCTGTGCGATATAGAAGTTTGCCCGCTTTTCAGGCCAGTTGTTGTAACGGATGTAATAAGTCAGTCCGTTGTCGAGTTTGCCGATACGCACATCCTTGTCAATAGGGATATTTGGCATCTGCGCATTTGCGACGAGTGCCATGAGCATCAGAGCCGCAACAGAAAAGATTTTTTTTAAAAACATGTTTTTATTAAAAATAATTATTTTATTATGTTATAATGGGGCAAAGTTACGATATTTCCGCCAAACCCGTCACAAACATCTTAATATTTTATTAAATATTAACGCAACGGCTGAAATGACTTGCTTCACCGTCTAACGGCCGTTAGACGGTGAAGCAATACTACAGAAATGTAATAATAGTGATTATTTCACGGCATGGTTTATTGCATCTATGACTTGTTGTTCATCGCTTGATACTGGATTTTCGCTGTCATTATTGTTTTTTGTCGGTATCTTGTTTAATGTATTCTGTTTGTGTGGCGGTTTTTGCACTGCTCCCTGTTGTGCCGCATTGTCTGTTGCAGATTCGCTTACATGACTATTTGTGTTATTTGCGTTTGTGGTTCCATGCTGAGGTTCCCCAATGGAATTATTCTCATTCTGTTTGTCTGGCACGTTCGTCCTGCTTTGTGATGTTTTTGTTCTTTTTCTTGTTTTGTTTTTTTGCTGATGTGTTGCGTCCTGTTCGGTCGGCTCCTGTTCCGCCTCATTCGTGCGGTCTTTTTGAGATATTGCAGATGTAATGAAATATATTCCGGCAACAATCGCGACAATAAGGAGAAACATCAGCACATATCTTATTATGTTTTTCCTTTTCCGTGAACCTTTAACAGGCTGCTTCAATTTCTGCTTGGGCATGTCAATGGCTTTGTCTGCATTATCCTGTTCTGTGTCGTTATTACAATCAGTGTCACTGTCATCATCAATTTCCGCCATGAATGGGGCTGGTCTGGTGATTTTACCTGTTGGCTGTATATTCTTTTCAACAGGCAACGGATCGATAACTTCAAGAATGTGTACTATTATTGCAGAATGATTGTCACGGTTCTGGTTTGTAGCTTTTATCAGCATCTCCGTTTTTTCCTCACAGCCACCCGTTTCGTCCGAAAAGATGAATCTCACATTGTCGTTTTCCATCTGCTCCAGCATACCGTCAGAACACATGAAGAAATAATCTCCGGCCTTTATGTCGGCGGTGCTGTATATGCTGGCTTTGGGTCGCCGCTCCATCTTGGGCTGCATGGCACGTGTTATGATATTCTTCTGCTTCGATTCCTTTGCCTCCTCCTCTGTCAGTTCCCCTATTTTTATCAGGTCGTTAATCAGTGAGTGGTCTGTAGTATGAAACAGAATGACAGTGTCGTCTTTATCCTTTCCCGGTCTGATGTGATAAACCCTGCTGTCGCCCATGTGCGCTATGGTACAGCCTTTATTATGCAGTTTAAGGAAAGTCATGGTGGTTCCCATTTTCTTTTCCGTATCGGTATCACTTACTGACAGGGAATCCAATGCGTCAAAGGCATCTGAGATTGCCTTCTGCATCATGCTGTCATCAAAATCACCCTCAGGGTTGGGCATGCTGTCAAACACCGACTTGCTCATGGCATTGCATACAGTGGAACTTGCCACCTCGCCTGCCTCATGTCCACCCATGCCGTCGCAGAGCACAAAGAGCCTGTCAGAATCTTTCTGCTCGTTGTATGCAGGATATATGCTGTCTTCCTGATGTGGATTCCCTTCTGAATCCACACGCAGTCCATTTTCCAATATATTCTTAATTTCTATTTTATATTTCATAATATAAGTATAATTTTATTCACTCGCTTATCAATAAGCAGAATCTAAGTCAGTCTCCGTTTCTTCGCTGTCGTATATCTCAAACTTTATGTTTACATCCGGCAACTTTATAATGTCTCCGCTGTTTAACACCACGCAGTCGCCATATTCCAACAGTTCATTCTCGATAAACGTTTTATTGCTTTTGGGCTTGTAAAGCGAGACATAATGCACGAATCCCTTTCCCGGCACTTTTTTCACTTCAATAATCAAGTGCTCCCTGCTTAGCCTTTTACTTCCGTCTGTCGGTATCTGAAAATCGGCAGCCGACTGCGTTGCTTTTCTGCCAATCACATTTTTGCCGGTTCTCAGCTGGAAAGAAGGTCCTGACGGCAACAGCCTTAATCTTCCGAGTGTCAGGTTTAATGAGTTGTTGAACTGAGTTGGGGGCTCTGAAGTTCCACGGTATTCTGTTTTTTCATTATCACCAAAATATTGTGTTGACTCATCGTCTCTGTCAATGATTTTCTTAAAATTCAGGAAAGGTGTCTTCTGCTTGCATATAGGGCATGTAACACTTTTCGACTCTATCCCCGGAATGTTCTTGACAGACAAGGTGGAGCTGCAATAGGGGCATTTTATTTTAATTGTATTTTCCATCATCTTTATTTTTTGTTTTTTATCCATTTCATTACCGGCATATTGTCGGAGAACTTTCCCCACATCACTGGATGCTGTTTCCCGTTTGATATTTCCACCACACCGGCATGCACATATTCATACAGTTCCCTTGCCGTTATTATGCGGTCATGGTTTTTGTCGGCTCCTCCACGGAGTCCTTTCTGCAGATATGTTGTGAAAAAGCCGTTCTGCATACTGCGTCTCTCGATGGAAGTCTCGTCACTTCTTGATGACAGGAACAGCATGACATTGGCTTTCTTTGCCGACTGTACGGAACTCTGCGACCCGTTTGTCCTTATCTTGCCTGAAAAGCAGGCATCGGCAAATATCATCTTGTTTCTGCATTTGCCTGTTGCCATTGCCTTACGTATTCTTGCGTATGACAGTGCTCCGTCGTATGCCACGAATCCGCCCTGATAGCCATGACCGCTGAAAAAGAACACCACAATATCGTCGGCAGCGGCTTTTGCAAAGACATCCTGCATTGCCGTTATTATGTTTTCAGTCGTGGCCTGTGAGTCTGTTAAAAGCCGCGACACCACATCGGTGTTCTTTGAATACAACCACGATATTGTACGTGCATCCTTCACCGGCAGTGTCAAGTCTTTTGTTGCCCCTGGGTAATCGGCTATGCCCACGGACACCAAATACACTTTGGCATCAGACACCGTGAATATGTTAAGCAGAATTGTCAGCACTATGATTCTGAAGATATTATCCCTCATATTCCTGCATGTATGCGTCATTAACATAGTCGTCCATACCGTTATCGGCAATATAGTCAATTTCTGCCCCCAGGTCGTATGGTTCGTAAGACTCTGTCATGTCGGGACCGTCCACATCCACAATCACTACATCATCGCCACCAATGCCTGCATCTTCAATGGTGCCAGTATTTGCACCAAGCACTTCAACTTCCGGTTCTGAATCTATAACAGGTATTTCGTCGCCGTTCTCCATATTTGAATTGTCCACTGCCACAACTTCCAGTTCGTCCTGTGTGTTGCTGCCCGCAACTGCCACGTCAGACGTGTCTCCGCTCCATTTCAGATGGCTTCCATATTCAGTGCGCTGTTCCGCAGTCATGCTGTTCCACTCATCTTCAGTATAGGTGGAATAAATATATCCGTGCCATTCAAACACGCCTCCGCTTCCCGTCTCCGTGCGTGCTGTCTCAAAGGCTTCAGAGAATGCCATGTCATCGGTGACCTTGGTGGCTACGGAAATATTTCCGTCTGTCCAATCGGGATGACTGTTGTCCTCATTTGTCACTTGACTTGCAGGAGCGGCGCCGCTTGTCAGCACCGTTGCAGCTGCACCCAGCACTATGCCTGTCCCTGCTCCTGCGGCAACCCTTTTCCACATGCATCCATGCTGTTTCTTTTGCTGTTTGGAGTGTACGCTGTCAATGGTAGTTTTTGATGTTGCCTCTGTTTTTTCGTATGAGTCATCATACAGTGTAGCCTCATCGTCACGATTCAGATACTGAGTTCTCTCGTCATCGTAAACAGTCTTATCGCTGTCGTAAATAGTTTTCTCGTCGTTCATATCCCTATTCCTTTATTATTTTTGTTTTCTGTTTGCTCCCATCTCTTTCAGCTCCAGTTCCACCTCCACGAGGTCTGACCTCAGCTGCAGGCATATCGAGTCCTGTCTGTCGCGTCTTCTCTCTTGTGTTTCTGGTGTAGCTCCCTCTGTCACGTTATTCCGCTTTTTGTCTTCTGCTGCTATCTGTTTTTGCAGCTGTGCCTTACGCTTGTTCAGATTCTTAATCTTGATAGCCGACACCGTAGAGTCATTCTGCACCGCTGTTCCCTGCGCCTTTACTTCGGCAGCTGCAAAAAGAAGTCCCACTGCTGCCAGTAAAAGTATTTTTATATTTTTCATAATGTCTTATTTTAAGTTAATGAATGGGGGTAAGAGTATTGTCCCTTAACTCCCTCTAACTCCTTTTAACTCCCCTTTACTCCATTTTAAAAGCTCTTCACGCCTACGATGTTTTTTGCCTTGGGCAATTCTTCGGCTCTCACTGCATAGCGTGTTCCATTGCTGTCAGGTGTTTCCGAGTATTCGCCGGCTTCCTGCACAAGCAGCGACTTAAATTCCTTTTTGCTGCCGTTAAGTACCGTAATCCTCACATCGGCATTGGCTGTCTGTATCACGAATTTTCCTTCTGTTCCCTTGTATGCAGTGTTCACGGGCGCATTGCCTCTAAAGATTATCTGCTCCAGCTTTTTCATCCGTGATGCCTCGCGGAATGAAAGTTTCTTTATGCTTGCAGGAAAGTCTATCTCCGTAATGCCTGTGCAGTCAATCAAGGCTCCGTTTGTCACTGTCTCCGTTCCCTCCTTTATCTCAATCCTGCCTTTGTATGCCCTCGGACATCCGTACAGCACATTTCCCACCTTATTATATAGTGCACCGCTGTATGATGAAAACTTGCTGTTGTTGGCATCTACAGTTATTTCCTTCAGTCCTTTCAGACTTTTCAGTCCTGATATTTTCTCTACTTTTGCAGGAATGCTCACTGCCGCCAGACTGTCGCTCCATCTGAATCTCTTCAAGTCCACCTGTTTCCAGTCGCTTCCGAACGTTACGTTTTTTATCGATGTGCATTTGAAGAACACTCCTTCGCCAAATGCCACATTGCTTCCCGGAAAGACAATCTTTGACAGCGACGTACATCCTTCAAAGGCAAAGTCACCAATCCTTGTCACTGTGCCGGGAAGTATGATGCCCGTCAGTTTTTCCGCTCCGCTAAAAGCCTTTGCTCCTATGCCCGTTACTGTATACACCACATTGTTGTGCTTCACCCTTGCCGGAATCTCCACCATACCTTCCGTTTCCTGTATGCGCTTGTCGGCAATGCTTCCGCTGTATGTCACTTCCGCAGTTCTGCCCGTCTTGCTCTTAATGTTGAAGCATATCTTCTGTCCGTTCAGGGTTGCGGTAAAGTCGTGTGCGCCTGCCGCGCTGCATCCTGCAATAAGCAGGAGTGCAGCAAGCGATTGGCGTATTCTTCCTTTTATGTTCATTGTCTCAATCATGCCATATAGTCGTTAACGTCAGCATTGTTCACATAGTCAATGTCGTCGGTCTGAGCTATCATATCGTCGTTTGCGTTTGCAGCTTCTTCCAATGGCTGCATGGCGATATTATCCTCCGATACGTCAACAATTTCATTCTCTTCTAATTGACCGTTGCTGTTTAAGTCAGATGCCATCAAATCGGCCGTTCCGTTCTGGTCAACATCGGCAATTATTATTTCCTGTCCGCTAGCGCTTACCACCGCCACGTCCATCTCATTGCCGTCATTGTCTGTTATTGTGTCATAGCTCAATACTTGTATTTCATCACCATCTATAGGTTCAGGGGTCACAAGGGATGGCTCTGGGGCTACTGGGTCAGGTTTTTGTGGCTCTGGATTAACAGGCTCTGGCTGTTCCACTGCCGGCTGTTCCTCGTGATGGCTCTGATTTCCGCTTGTTCTCGAAGGTTCAGCGCTCACCACTTCCACCTCCTGCTCCTCTGCTGTGACTTCAGGCATTTCGGCTGCATTTACTTCTGCTGTTACCATACTGCCACCAACTACACCTGCCACTGCACCTGCTGTTGAGCTTATTCCTGAAATCACGTTCGACTTCAACTGAGAGTTTTCTTTCTTTTCCATAATTGTCTGTTTTTTAGTTATTAATTTAAGTTTTACAGTGCAAAGGTAATATGTTTTTTCACCCTTTCAAAACTTTTACAACCGTTCTGTATGAAATGGGCCGGTTACTCCACGAAATTCATCTTCCTACTTACTTCTCCGTCAGCTTACACTTGCAATGTGGGCATGTCTTGTTCTGTCTCAACACGTTATATGGCTGGTTTCCCATGAAATGGTGGCATTGGGGATTGGGACACACATAGTTGCGCTGTAGCTCCTCTGACAGTTCTTCCAGCTCATCTATTGACTTATCTGTAAATCGCTTGTAGAATCCTATAAGCATTATGAGCAGGGCTATGCATGTAAATACAATTGCGATTTCCCTTATTTCTGGAGCTATACCTGCCACAAGTCCGCCAAACATTGAGAATCCCATTGGTATGCTCGACAGCAGTCCGATGTTCTTTTGTCTGATTTTTATATCTCTCACGCTGCTGTTATAATCGTCCCATACTCTTTTCAGATGACGTATTGAGTATTCCTGTGTCGGCATCTGCGGGGTCGACATCTGTGGTGTTGGTTTTGAATAGGTGGGTTGCACATGTGTTACGCCAACAATTTTCTGAGCGGCCATAATCACAGCGTCCAAATCCATCACATAATGGTCTCTTCCCAGTTCTACGCGGCTGCCTGCCTTTAGCCTTTTCGACATCACCTCCGTGCCGTTCACGTATGTCACGTTCTGCGGCTTCATGTTCGTTATTGTCATCTCGCCGTTTCCCCCAACCGTAATTTTGCAGTGTGCAGTGTTCTCTCCCGGTTTGCACCGGCTCACGCTGTTGGGCACGCTCTGCATTTCTCCAATAGGTGCAACCTTATGCTGCCCGTTTACATTCACCGATACATACAGGCGACCGTTTCCCGGCTCCTTTCCCACAAGAATGGTCTTGCCTTTTAAATTGTCCATCATTGTTCGTTATTTTTTTATTGTTTTTCTGTTTCCTTATTTTTTATAGAGTTTACATACAGCTCCTTCAGCTTCTTCAATGCCTCTTTCGATATGCTCAGCTGATAAGCAAACATCTCGCCGTCGCTCAATGTCAGCCTTTGGCGGAGCACACATATATGATATACGTAAGTCAGGTTTATTATAAACCTTTTGCCCACCCTTGCAAAGATGGCTGCATCTTCTTTCAGACTGTCGCTGAGCACCTGCTGCATCTGTGCGAGGTTCATGCACACCGCTCCCTTCAGCTTGTTGCTCAGCACAAAGTTCGTGTAGTTTCCCTCCGACTCAAAGTACACCACCTTTGAAATGTCTATTCGGTACAGTTCGTCACGGGAATTGAGATATAGATTTTTCATACTTCATTTTTAATTTTTGATTAATTAGCAAGTTTATCAGATTCGCGTAACTGTTCGATTTTATTTCAACAGTAATATTCAGAAATGAACCAGTAATAAATAATAATGTTTGCTAAAGCAAATAATGGTCAAAAATTTATTTTCATTGATGGCATCGCCACAAAATATTATATTATTGGTCATTTATGGTTCATTTCTGAATATTACTGTTCAAAAAGCCATAATTGTTACAGCCTTGCAGTCTCATCAGTTTCGCAGTCATCATTTAAATTCTTCATTTTATCAGAGACAGGTCGCACGGTGCACCCGCAGTCGCGGTCGTCCCAGCCCCAGTCGAATTCGCCACTGTTGAAGTACAAGCAGTAAGCACCATGAGTACCGTCCTCGTTAGGCGTAGAGCTCCAACAAGAGCCGTACTCATCCACGTCGTTCAGCGAAAAACCACTGCGCCACCCAGCAGCAGGAAGAAATATAGACTTGCCGTTAGGACCTGTCACGAGATAACCATTATGTCCGTCCTGTGTGGTCCATTTACACTCACACTTTTCTATAAACTCATCTATTTCATCTACTGTCGGCAGCCGCCAAGTTCCGCCCCAGTTGGCACGGGCGGCATCATAACGTGAGTCACCAGAAATGTCACGCTGGTTTTTAACAGAACGCCACAACATGTTTCTTACAGGTGTATCTCTCATAATTTTATTAAAAGTGACAGAATTTTCTTCAGTATATTCTGACTTGGGAGTAATCTCACCCCAAGCAAAATAATCACCGCTATCTGACGGTCTTTCTGCCCCGACATTACACGTTGCCCATTTCACACTAAGACCGAGGTCAACATATTCATGTCCGTTTATGATGTTTGCTTTCTGTTTTACATCAGCAATTTCGGAGGTATTATTTACAAGTACTGTTGTCTCCCAATCATCATCAGCAAGTAAATCCTTCATTTCCTCCACAGTCTGTAACCGCTGTTTCTTCATTGGCTGCATGGCTTTTTCCACCACAGCAGCCAGTTCTTGACTCTTTTCTTTTAAGAGCTGAGAAGGAAATCCGTCGTTAAGAATGTCGGAGGCAATGGGAGGACGTTCACCAGTCAACATCTTAAACATTGTGGCACCAAGGGCATATATATCCATGGTCACGGGAAAGCCGTTGCCGTCCTGATAGTTTGCCTGTTCTATAGGGGCATATCCGGGAGTACCGGCACCTACGGTGGTGCTCGACTCTGGTTCACCGTTCCTGTCGTATTGCTTGGACAGTCCGAAGTCAATGAGCACGGCATTGCCGTTATTCATCATGATGTTCTTAGGCTTCAGATCAAGATGCAGCATTTTATTCTTGTGCATGAAAGAAAGAGCAGATGCAATCTGAAGCGAATACTTCACAGTCTCTTCCTCGGACAGACCATGATGCTTAACTATCATATCGTCCAGACTGCCGCCATTCATATACTCCATGACATAGTAGCAGGTGTTGTTTGCCTCGAATGCCTCAAGTACGTTTACTATATTGGGGTGCCTGAGCTTGCTAAGATTCTTAGCCTCGCGCACAAACCTACGGCGATAGTCCTCAAACAGACCGTCCTTGCTGCCGCTTGTCACGGTCGTCCCTTCACGCCCGTTAATCTCTTTCATAAAGAACTCCTTGATGGCAACTTTTATGTTTGCATCAATTGTTCCCAACGCACCAGCCATCTTGACAGATGCAAGATATGTGATGCCGAAAGACCCCTGTCCCAATGTTTTCACAATCTCATAGCTGTATGAACTGCCTTTCAGGATTGTGCCTTTTGTCAGTGAATTGTTATACATTATATTATAGATTCAAGTTTTGTATGTGTGAAACATAAGTAGTAAAAACATCTTAAGTTACTTGGCAAAGTATCTTAGGATAAATGGTAAAACATCTTAGG
>JAUNSB010000053.1:0-28102 GCA_030539375.1 Prevotella sp. | reverse complement strand
TATGCCATAAATTACACAAAAGAGGGCATGTCACAGGTTTATGACACACCCTCTTTATCATCACTTCAAAATCACTTTCTTTCCGTTCACAATATACAGTCCCTTGCCTGGAGTCTTCACGCGCTGACCGTTGAGGTTGTATATTATTGCCTCGCTGCTGTTCTCGCTGTGTGCGCTTCTGATGCCTGTTGCCTTGCCCCATGCCATACTGTATATCTTCAGGGCGTTTTCAGCGGCATTTGCCTTGTGAATTCCCTTCGCACTTTGTGCTGCCGGCATACTGCCGTAGACATATACTAATGTTGGCTCTGCAACGTCATACGGTATCGACACCTTGCTTTTGCCGTTAGTCTGTTTTGTTATTGGCTTGGCTGTGCCTACCATCACGTTCAGCTGCATTTCGCCCACGGTTTCTGCTTCCAGCTCAATTGTTCCGCTTCCAGTATCAACCATGAATATCATTCCGATAAAATTGTTCACCAGATACTCGTCGAACATATCCAGACCGAAGATGTTCTTCACCTGTTCGTCAGTCGTAGCCTTTTTCAGTATTATGCAGTTTTCTGCGGCATCGTATTCTCCAGCCTCGGATGGAACAATAAAGAAAATGTCGTTGACGATGTTTCCGTCAAGGTCGGTGTTCTCGTCAATATCATCTTTTCCAAATCCTGCATTTTCATCGTCTTTCGGTTCAAGGTCCTTTGAAACAATATGTGTGAAGTCCTTCCAGCCGTCAATATTTGTATATATCGTCCTTGTGCTGTTGGGCACATAGAGCTTGGCGTTTTCCTTAACAATGTTTCTAAAGCGATCCGAAGCTATGGCATAAGGCTCTTTCTGGTAAGAGACAATCTTCTTGAGCTTTTCACTGTCTGAGAATGAAGGCATCTGTGTGACTTTTTCGCCAATATATATGGATTCCAAGGCAGAACACCAACCAAACATAAAATTCATATTTGTTACATTACCGGTGTCAAAACTTTTAAGGTTAATATGTGTCAGTTTTTCACAACGAAGGAACATCTGTCCCATGTTTGTTACCTTGCTTGTGTTGAATTTGCTGACATCTATACTTGTCAAACCACTGCAATAATCAAACATATTGAACATCGTTGTGACATTTTCAGTATTAAAATTGCTTACGTCGAGACTTGTCAGACTGCTGCAGCGAGCAAATAAACAATACATATTCGTTACCTTGCTTGTGTTGAAATTACTGACATCAAGATTTGTCAATGCTTCACAACCATTGAATATATAACTCATATCAGTAATATTACTTGTATTGAAATTGCTGACATCAAGATTTGTTAAAGCCTTACAGCCACTGAACATACCTCCCATATTAGTAACATTACTTGTATTGAAATTGCTAACATTAAGATTTGTCAATGCTTCACAACCATTGAACATAAAACTCATATCAGTAACATTACTTGTATTGAATTTGCTGACATCAAGATTTGTTAAAGCCTTACAGCCACTGAACATGCTCCCCATATCAGTAACATTACTTGTGTTAAATTTGCTGACATCAAGCTTTTTTAATGCTTCACAGCCACTGAACATGCTCCCCATATCAGTAACATTACTTGTATTGAAATTGCTGACATCAAGATTTGCTAAAGCCTTACAGTCACTGAACATGCTTCCCATATTTGTAACTTTACTTGTGTTAAATTTGCTGACATCAAGATTTGTTAAAGCTTCACAACCAATGAACATGCCCCATATATTGGTAACATTACTCGTATTGAAATTGCTGACATCAATACTTGTTAAACCGCTACACCTATAAAACATTAATGACATGTCGGTTACATTACTTGTATTCAAGTTTTCAAGACCAATAATTTCCTTAAGAACTTCACGACCGTCAAACCATGAACTTGTAGAAGTTGGTCGTGCATTAGCAAATGAAATATCAAAGATAATCTTTGTTATGCTATTTTTACCATATAATCTAAAGTTTCGTATATCATCACTTACAGTTACCTTTCCTTTGTTTCGCCATTCTTCATATAAATTATCATAATAGAATGTAGCGACATCTTCTGTTCTGGGAATTACAAAGTACATCTTTGTCTCTTGAGCACCCACCTGCAACGCGGTCGCCAATAGCATCATCACCATTACAAACAGTCGCGATGCCGATTTAAAGGGCATGTTAATCTTCCTGCCTTTTGTTCTTAACAAGTTAAATTGTTTCATAGAAATTCGTTTTTCGCACCTCTGGCTCCAAGGCAACTGTTAATGTTGGTTTTGTTTTTCATGACATATAGAGAATACATGGAGCCACAGCCGCATTTTGTTTTAGGAATGCAAGTTGCACGTATTCAGAATACGCCGATTGTTGCAGCTATGATACAAAAAAGCGTGAGAACCGACCTCGTTGCCCGTCCCACGTTCTGAGGCTTCTCGCATTGCCCATCTTAGTTGAACGAGCAACGCAGAACCCACGCCGATGTGTTTATATAATTATCCCTATACACCAGCACAAATACACCTTATTATATATAAGGTATACGTACAAGCATAAGGGGATGCCTATAAAAACATCCCATGAGCATCTACCGTTGCTATGTTCAAGACTGGATATTGAAACTGCCAGATTTCTAATCGTCAAGAACAAAGCGCTTAGCAAACGCTTTCCTATAAAATAGCGACTCTCTTCCCACCCTTACCCCTTTGGATTCATTCAATGTTTCCTCCAGTCCGGCGTGAGCATGTCTGCATGTTTATGATTGCGACTTTGGCAGAACACGTCCGTCGGTGTCACAACAAAGCAAGAGACTATGAAAGTCGAGACAAAGGTAACATATATTTTTTGATTAATTACAAAATAATCGTTAAAAATCATCAAAATAGAAGAGAATACAATCAAATCACCGTACTAAGGACACAATTTTACAATCTTTTTATTACTTTTGCAAAATAAAATGATAAGACTTAATATGTACAGATGGGCGAAATTGGTTTGAAAAGTAAACTCCGTTTGAATCTATCGAAATTCTTACGATTCCGTCGAAATTCGACGAAAGTTATAGCGAAAACCGACCGAATGAGATACTGAAGCTATGGCTCGCCGACAAAGTGATAGACACCTTACCCGATGGTGGATTGGGAAATCTCGTAGTAACTATTCTCTAAGCAAGAATGTTTTTAACAGAAATGTCCATAAATAATCAGTAATGTTCTAAAAATGAGTATGTTTGCTAAAGCAAATAATGACCAAAAATTTGTATTCATTAGTGGTTTTACCCCACAAAATATTATTTTCTTGGACATTACTGGTTATTCATGGTCATTACCGTTATAGATAAAACTGTGGTTGATAGAGCATTAAGAGCTGCTGAACAGTTACATCTCGTAGCTCTCGACATAAAAAATATTAAAAATATTCTTTTTATTTTGTCCTGCGCTCGATTTGCAGTAACTTTTGATAAGTTACGCGGCATCTCGGCATAAAAAATATTAAAAATGCTTTTTATATTTTGTCCTGCGCTCAATTTGCAGTAACTTTGTCCACGAAAAATATAGATTTATTAGCAAAATGGCAGAAAAACGACTTGTGATAAAGGTGGGCAGCAATGTGCTGACACGCAACGACGGGAAACTCGACATAACACGAATGTCGGCAATTGTCGACCAGGTGGCATGGCTCCGAATGCAGGGATATGAGATAATAATGGTGTCAAGCGGTGCCGTGGCATGCGGGCGGCATGAGATTCATGTGGAAGACCAGCTCGACAGCGTGGAGCAGCGGCAGCTGTTTTCTGCCCTCGGACAGGCAAAGCTGATAAACCTATACTACGACCTGTTCCGCGAATACGGAATGCACGTGGGACAGGTGCTGACAATGAAGGAGAACTTCCTCTCAAAGCGCGAATACGACAACCAGCGCACCTGTATGACCGTGATGCTTGAACACGGCGTGATACCTGTGGTGAACGAGAACGACACTGTGTGCGTCACCGAGCTGATGTTTACCGACAACGATGAGCTGTCGGGACTAATTGCGCAAATGATGTGCGCCGACACGCTGATAATACTGAGCAACATAGACGGAATATACGACGGGCACCCCGACAATCCTGACTCAAAGGTGATACGTGAGGTGGAGGCAGGTGAGGACATCAGCCATTACATACAGAAGGAAAAGAGCGGTCACGGCCGAGGCGGCATGACATCGAAAGCCCACACCGCCACGCTTGTTGCCAACAGCGGCATACGTGTGATAATAGCCAACGGTGAGCGCGACAACATTCTCACCGACCTTGTGCAGAACCCGCAGGACACAATTCATACGGAGTTTCAGCCACTAAAGGCATAATTTTCTCTAAGAATTTTCACAATAAAAAAATGAAGCATAGTATGAATCACTCACCCTATGCTCCTTTTCTTGTGGTTGTTGGTATGGACAAGAGCCAAAACACTAAGCAGACTCATTGTTATTCCCCACGCCAACATCACAATTGTGTGAAAATCTAATAACATAATCTTTAAACCCTAAATACTACTAACCTAATGAATAACAATACATTTATCTCAAATGATGGTGCAAAGTTAATAATTTTCCGAGACAGAAAATTCATTTAGTTGTTAAAAATTATTGATGTTAAGATTTTATTTGATTTATGTCAAATTTTTAACCAAAAACGGGCACCTTCGTGATAGTCTCTATCCAGTCCCACCTCACCGCCAAGCGCTTTGGCAATGTGCCAGGTGACATTAAGCCCGAGTCCCAGTCCAGGCTTAAAGCTGTCAATCTTTTCGAACTTTTTAAAAAGGTCTGCCCGCTTGTCCTCAGGAATACCTACACCTGTATCGGTAACGGTAAACATAATATGCCCGTCGTTCCGCATACATGCAAGCTCAATAAACCCTTCGGCGGTGTTTTTTATTGCATTGGTAAGGAAATGCTGCAAAATCTGTCCCAGGCGCATGGCATCGGTGCGCATGGTGTAACTGTCATCGAGGCTTGTGACAAAGCGCATATCGACATTATCATTCACTTTGCGCAGCGCCGCCACATCGAGTGATGAGCGGCACACATCATTAACCTTCACATCGGTGTTTTCCAACTTTATATCACCACTCACAAACGATGCCACATCAATCATCTCGTTCACCATCTGCACCAGCTGCTCGGTGCTGTCGGTAACACGGCGGCAACAGTCCTCTCTGTCGGGCAGTGATTCCGCCTCCGGGCTGGTGAGTATCTGCGTAAAGCCACAGATGGCATTGAGCGGTGTACGTATCTCGTGGTTGATGCTCTGCACAAAGGCTGTTTTCATACGGTCCACCTCCATTGCCTTAGCACGAGTCTCTTCCAGTTGCCGGTTGTTTTCCATAAGTTTGCCGTTTACAGCCTTTAACCTCGTCATCAGCCTGTGAGTCCTGTACAGATACACCACAAACAACACAATAATGACAATGGCTGCAATATGCATAAGCATGGCTTTGTCGAGCTCCAGCTGCTGGTTTTTCTGCTTTAGCACGATATTACCTATCTTGGCGTCCATATCGGCAAGATATTTCTGATGGAGCACAGTCTGTGCCGAGTCTTTCATGAAATGCACCTTCTCCGTGAGCATCAAGGCTCTCTTGAAGTCACCGGAAGCTTTACATATCAATGCTTCAAGCTCAGTGCGGTCGGATATGTTCATCACCTTGCGCGACTCAGCCCATGCACTGTCAAAATCGCGCTTTATGCAGTAATGCATTATGTTAAGACGGGGAATATATCTTGGCTGCACTTTTCCATACACACTGAACTCCCTGTTCACTTCGGCATAAACACGCTCAAAATCGGCATATCTATTCATGGCATACAGCGCAAAGCATTTCTGAAGCATGCAGGCTATACGCGACTCATGATTCTTAGCCGTCTCATAGCCCATATTGAAAGCCTCCAATGCCTTTTCGTACTCCCAAAGGTTAGTGTGGCACCATCCCTTGGCACGATAAATGGGCGAAACATCCTGTCCTTCCATAATCTGCAAGCCATAATGAAGTGCTCTTTCATATTTCTGCAGCGCAGTGCGGAACTCACCACGGCTTTCGTGAATATTGCCGAGCAAACGCATTGCCGAGTAAATGCCATACGGGCAATTATCCTTTTCAGCCTGTCGGTTGATTGCCTCAGCCTCGTCCATGGTCTGCAACAGCCGTCCGCGGTTTTTCAGATAGTTTGCCTTCAGAGCCCAGGCGTAATAATAATACATGAGATTGTTGGACTCACGCGCCAGTTTCTGTGTACGGGCAATGGTGGCATACAGTTTTTTCTCATCGTACTTGTTGTAGTAAAAGCGCATTCTGACAACCTCTGCCACAATCAGCGACAAAGTATCCTTACGTTTCACCGCAGCATCATGGAGTCTGCCGGCAATAGCCAGCCGCGCACTGTCGTTATCACATTTCTGCGCCTGAAGATATATTTCATACATCTTGTCATCCATTTTGAACGGATTGTTCTGCGCCTTGACACATACTGCCATCACAAGCATTATAGGCAAAATGAAAACACGCAATAGCCTCATAGTTCTTATTTTTTAACGAAATGGTGTTACTATTCCAATCTTTTGGTTTTTCTTTAAAGTCACTTTTTTATGTTTACCGTTATAATATATGGTGGTGGTGCCGCCTTTGTCGCTGCTGATTGAGCAGTATATAATCTTGCCTTTCTTATTCCATGAAAAATCAAGAGTAAACCCGCCACGTGCCTTTATACCTTTGACACTGCCTTCTTTCTTCCATGCCTCAGGCAAAGCGGGCAAGAGCGTTATTCCCTTATCTGTGCTCTGTACCAGCATTTCGATCACACCGGCACAACCGCCGAAGTTGCCGTCGATTTGGAACGGAGCATGTGCGTCGAGCAGATTAGGATAGGTTCCTCCGCCACGGCGTGCGTCATTACCTTTATATTCATCGGGACTGACATATTGCAACAAACGGCGGTAAAGGCGATATGCTCCCTCGCCGTCGAGCAGGCGAGCATAGAGGTTTACTCTCCAGCCGGTGCTCCAGCCGGTGGTGTTGTCGCCCTTTATTTGCAATGTACGCGCGCACGCCTTTGCCAGCTCAGGTGTGGCTGCCGGCGAGATGTGATGTCCTGGATAGAGCCCGAACAAATGGCTTTGGTGACGGTGTCGCGGGTCAGCATCCTTCCAGTCGTGATACCATTCCTGCAGGTTGCCCTCCTTACCTATCTTATACGGACTAAGTCTTGCCAGAGTATTTTTCATTACCTTTGCATCGTCGGTTTTTCCCAGCAACAGAGCAGCCTGACGGCAGTCGTCCATACACTCACGAATCATTGCAAGGTCGGCTGCACCGCCATAACAGGTGGCGGCACGAGTACCGTCGGGAAGCAGAAAGACATTCTCGGGCGAAGTTGCCGGCGAGGTGACGAGTTTCCCGTTATGTTCCACCATCCATCCCTGTGCAAAATCAACGGCTCCCTTCAGCACTGGATAGTATTCTTTCAGGAAATCCTTGTCCTGCGTAAACTCATAATGCTCCCAGATGTGTGTGGCAAGCCAAAGGCTGCCCATCACCCAGTTTGCCCAACTCGGGTCACCTGTCTGCATTCCCACAGGACAAGCCATAGCCCAGATGTCGGTGTTCTGCGCCGTTATCCATCCCTTATCCACTCCGCAGTACATCTTTGCAGCCTTCTCACCGTTGAATTGGAGATTTTTCATAAATGTGAGCAGCGGAAGATGAAGCTCACTGAGGTTGGCGGTCTCGGCAGCCCAGTAGTTTTCTTCCAGATTGATGTTTACGGTATAGTTGCACGACCATGGCGGAGACAGATGCCGATTCCAGAGTCCCTGCAGATTTGCCGGCACTCCATTGGTGCGCGAGGAAGCTATAAGAAGATAACGTCCGTACTGCATATAGAGAGCCTCCAATTCGGGATTGTTCTCATGCAGGTCGGTGTATCTCCGCAACTGTTCGTCAGTATTGAGCCGTTTCACCGCATCGTCGGTCTCGCCGAGATCTATCTGCACACGGTTGAACAGTTCTTGGTAGTCGGCAATATGATTTGCCATGAGCTTATCCCATGCCAAACACTTTGCCTTCTCCAACCGCATGGCAGCAATCTCCTTATATGGACGTCCCTCCTTAACGGGGTCTTTGTCGAAACCGTTGAAGCTCGTTGCCATCGCCATTATTATGGTAAGGTCAGTGCAGTCTTTTACCTTCAATCCCTGAATACCGTCGTTTTGCACGGTTCCATCGGCAGGAATCAGCTGTAGCATGGCGCGGAAATGCACGCCACGGTTTTCGTCGTACCAGTAATGCTGTTGTGTTGGCTGGCAATATCCGGGCAGAGAATGATACGCCGCATAGCCGTCCATTGTCATTACCGTCTCTCCTGTATTGACATGATGCGGCAGCTGGCTGTCAAACGCAAACTTACCGTTAATCTTTGCCCCGTCCATGGCGCGGAAACGCATGACAATAACACTGTCGGGAGCCGATGCAAAATAGGTACGCTCATATCTGCCGCCATTGGCCTTGAACGTCACCTGTGCCGTGGCATCATTAAGATTAAGCTGACGGTAATAACTGTCGGGAGCCTGCGCCGGATTAAAGTCTGACAAAAATCTCAGATTGCCCAACGGCATATACGCCTCGCTGTAATGCCCCTGCCACAGCCGCTGCATATCGTTTGCCTCGGCATATTTCTCATTGGCAAGCAACGACCGTATTTCGGGAATATGACTGGCGGCAGTGGTGTTGTGAGCCTTATTGCCAGCCTCACCCGTCCACAGCGTTATGTCGTTGAGCTCAAGCAATTCATCGGCAGGGTCGCCGTATATGGCAGCCCCCTGACTGCCGTTGCCTATCAGCAGCGACTGTTCAAAATACTGGGCAGGATAGTCATAATGAAGCATATCACGCTGCGCCGCTGCCGTGGTGCAGACAGCGAGCGCAGCCGATGTTGCCAAATAGATTAATTTCATAGTTGTGATATTACAAAACGGTTGGTGTTCAGGATAAGTCAGGGGCTACTCGCTCTTGAACAAGTCCTTTATACCTCCGATGCTGCCCATAAGGTTTGTAGCCTCGAATGGAAGATACACGGTCTTGGTCTTGTCGCCCTCGGCAATCTGCTGCAACATCTGTATATATTTCTGTGCAAGCAAGTAGTTGGCAGGATTGGTGACATTGCCCACCGCCTCAGTGATTTTCTGTATGGCTATAGCTTCTGCCTCAGCCTTGCGTATGCGTGCCTCTGCCTCACCTTCGGCACGCAGAATCTGCTGTTGCTTATCAGCCTCGGCACGGTTGATGATGGCTGTCTTCTCACCTTCCGACTGAAGAATCTCGCTCGCCTTCTTACCCTCGCTGGTGAGGATGGTGGCACGCTTGTTACGCTCTGCCTGCATCTGCTTCTCCATGGCTGTGAGCACACTCTCGGGAGGAGTAATGTCCTGCAACTCCACACGGTTCACCTTCACGCCCCACTTGTTTGTGGCATCATCGAGCACTGCGCGCAATTTGGTGTTGATGGTGTCGCGGCTGGTAAGCGTCTCGTCAAGTTCCAGCTCACCGATGATGTTACGCAGTGTGGTCTGTGTGAGTTTCTCAATAGCATTCGGCAGGTTGTTAATCTCATATACTGCCTTAAACGGGTCTACAATCTGGAAATAGAGCAACGCATTGATTTCGGTCTGCACATTATCCTTGGTGATAACGTTCTGTTTAGGGAAATCATAAACCTGCTCGCGCAAATCTATGGTTGTACTGTAAGCATAACGTCCGTAATGGGAAACCACAATACTCTTTGCCTTGTCGATGAAAGGCACAATAAACTGTATGCCAGGCTCAAGAGTAGAGCGGTACTTTCCAAGACGCTCTATAATCTTTGTCTCTGACTGAGGGATAATGACTATGCTCTTGTAGACAACTATCAAGGCACATGCTACTACAACGAGTAGAAAATACAACATTCCGTCCATAATTTTTTTAGGTTTTAAAAGTTTTTATTTTTCTGAGATTACACATTATTATATATAAGGCACAATTTGCCCAAATATAATTCGTTTCTTACAACCGCCTTACGGTGATAATAAGACTGTCCCTGCCCGTAACCACCACCTTGGCGCCACGTTCTATCTCCTCACCGTTTTCTGACTGAGCTTTCCAGTCGTCGCCGTCGATGGCAACCCTTCCGTAGGCATCGCTTTCAATCACCTGACTAACCATACCAACCTTGCCCAATATGGCATCGGCATTGCTTACACGATGGTCGTCATCGCGGTGCAGATAACGGAGTGCAAACGGGCGCACGAAAAAAATACAAAGCACACTGACTGCCGCAAACACCGCCAACTGCACGTTGAATCCCACAAAGGGAGACAACAGAGCCGCAACAGCTGCTCCAATGGCAAAACACAGGATAAAGAAACCACCCGTGAGCAGTTCGGCTATAAGGCAAAGCACAGCCGCTATCGCCCAAAACAGCCATAAGTTACACATTAAATAGGTCATATTCAAATTGTTTAAAAGTTTTTATCTGCCCAACCATGCTTCCGGATTGAGCTTTGCTGTCTCTCTGCGTAATTGGAACTGAAGAATATTCTCTGCTCCCACTGTACCCAACACTTGGCGTGTGCTGACATGCTGTCCCTTGCGCACACTCACGCTACCCAAGTTGCAGTACACCGAAATATAGTTGCCATGACGCACCATAACACCTGTAGTGCCGGCAAGACTGAACACTGCAGTCACTTCTCCATCGAAGATTGAGCGCACCTTTGCACCCGGCTGTCCGAGGATGTTTATGCCCTTATTATCGAGGCGCACATTTTGCAGTCCCTCAACATTATACTGTCCGAAATGGCTTACAATCTTGTAACTGCCCACAACAGGCATAGGCAGACGCCCGCGGTTGCTCTCAAAGTTGCCGCTTACCTTACGGTCTTCAGATGCCATGAGCACCACCGGCTGCTCTGCAGCCTCTCTCTTGGCTGCTGCAATCTCGCGCTCACGCTTTTTAGACTCCTCAGCTGCACGGCGCTCGGCTGCACGGCGTTCATTCTCCGCTTCTTTCGCAGCTTTCTCGGCAGCAGCCTTTTTCTTGGCATCGGCAGCTATGCGAGCCTCTTCCTTCAGACGTTCCTCACGGGCTTTCGCCTCGGCAATGCGCTGACGCTCTATTCTTGCCGCTGCTTCCGCTTCCGCCTTTTTACGTGCTATCTCTTCCTCACGCTTCTTTTTGGCAGCAGCCTGTGCGGCTGCCTGTTCCTCAGCCTTGCGCTTTGCCTCGGCAATGGCACGCTGGCGCGCCTTCTCCACCTCAATTGCCACAAGACGGTCGATTTGAGAATTGATTGCCGCATCCTTCTTGCGCTGCTGTGCTATGATTGACTGTATGGTCTTCTGCTCATTTTTCAGCGTGTTCACAACCTGCTGCTGCTCGGTCTGCTTGCCCTCAAGGTCTTTCTGCTCCCTCACACCTTTATATAATAAGGTGTTTTTTTCCTGCTTCACACCCACAAGCTTATTATGCACCGCCTTCATCTCTGCCTGCCTGCGTTTCAGCTCCTCGCCCTGTATTCGCTGATAGGCGGCATACTCCTTTACGAAACGTGAGCGGCGGTACATCTGCATGAAGTTCTTGGCACTGAAGATGAAGAGCAACTTATCCTGAGTTGAATTGTTGCGGCGCATATATCTCACCGACTTTACATATTTCTGCTTGCAGTCGTCGAGCTGCTCCTGCAGCAGTTCCAGCTGCATCTTCAACGTGAGGATATTGTCATCCAACTTGTTAATGTCATGACGTATTGTGTCAATGGTTTTCCTCTTTACGTTTATTTCCTGATTGATAATCATGAGATTCTGAAGCCGCTTCGACACATTGCGCTGATTGGTCTTGAGCCGCTGCTCCTGCTGCCTTATCTCTTTCTTTATCTTTGCGCTCTGATTGCGCAAACCGTTTATCGACGAGTTGCTTACGGCTGCATTCTTCTTTGTAGTCTTTTTGGTGGCTGTACGCTTTTTAACCGTAGTTCCCTTCTTTTTGGCTACGGTCTTTTGCGCAACAGGTTTTCTGGCAGAAGTCTTTTTAGCAGTTTGTGCACCAACCTGCCCACATGCCAGTATAATCGTTAAAAGTAACGCTACAATTCTCATCTATTATCCTCAGTAAACTAACATTTTTACAAAGCCATAAACCGGCGCAGAATATCATCCACAGTCACTTCGCGGTATTTATCCGACACCTTTGTGCGGGTTTCCCAATTTGTATCGTTCTTGAGATAGTTCAAAACGATGTTAAGTTTCAGCTCCTTATCGGGAGTTGTGAAGGTTATCGAGTTGTTGGTCGGGAACTGCTTTGTGCCAAGAGTCTTAAAGTCCTTATAGTCCCAGTTGAGCTGAGTATTGCCATGAAACTTGTCCTTATACAGCACGTTTACTATACTTATCAGACCTGTATTCTGTGCAGCAAGCCATTTATACGACAATTTGTCCTTTGCGTATGTTATAATAGCATTGTCTCCATCCTGCTCAGTCTCGAAAGCAGCAAGATTCTCATCGGTAAGCGTTGTACGTCCGGGCTGGAACAGCTCATTCCAGAATAAAGCCTGTAGAGAATGGAAGTTTAAGCCGCTGTTGCGCATAAAATCCACCTGATTATAAGGCACTTTTAGATATTGTTTGTTAATGCGGTCCATCACAAGAACATATTCCTGCGTAAATTCCAGACGGGCAGCCTCAACAAATCCAAAAGCCATGAGCTGCATCTGGATTACATCATCGCGCTTCATACGGAGATTGCCGGTAAGTGCCAGTTCCTGGTCGCCTACCTTCACCTCAAACTTCACCTTTGATGTGATAAACTTTGTAAGTTGTGCATTGTCTGCCACTTTGTGCAGAAGGTCTTGTTTTTCAGCAGGAATTGTTACCGGTGCCTGCGTCACAGTCTTTTTTGTTCCGCATGAGCCAAAGCACAATGGAGCTGCCAGGATTGCGAGTTTTAATACCTTTGAAAGATTCATAATATTATGTTTTTGTTATTTAAATTTACTATTTAAATTTGTTAAGCATTTATTCATTTCACATATTTACGGAGCTTCACCTTCCTTATCAGCACTTTGTTTTCAGTGTCGGTCTTCAGTGCCTCACGCCATTTTGCCACCGCACCATCTATGTCGCCCGTATAGAAATAGATATCACCGGCATGCTCTATTACCGTACTGTTGTTTTCTGTGGAGTCGAGATGATTCATGGCTTGATCAATATATATTTTAGCTTCGCTATAGCGTTCTTGCTGAAACAGAATCCAAGCATAGGTGTCAAGGAAAGTGGCGTTCTCAGGTTCAGCCTTTATTGTCTTATAGCTCATCTGTTCAGCCTTTTCTAATAAGGTGTCGTTCACACTCAGATAATAGGAATAGTTATTGAGTGCCCCATAATTGTCGGGCTTCCATTGCAGACAGCTGTCGTATGCCACGTATGCCTCTTTTTCCATACCTTTTTTATGCAGTATGTCCCCCATTATAGAATAAAAGTCGGACACAATGCCAGGCTCACTCTGACCATTTATCACAGCCACTCCATTTCTGCACGCATCAAGCGCATTGTCGTCTTCACCTTTCTGATAATAGGCTATACCCTGAAAATAGTAGAATACCATTTCCTCGGGATTATATTGCCGTGCCTGCGAGCACAGCTCAATAACCTTGTCCTTATCTTCTGCCTGCCACGCATTCTGCACCAGTTTTAGTCTGGCAGCAGCATAGTCTGGAGCTATCTGCAGCACTTTTGCAAGAGCATTGTTGACAGAATCTTCTGCCATATTGTTCTTCTCCATATATACAGCCTTCAACATTGCCACCTCGACATCGGCATTTGGTAAAGCAAGCAGGCGGTCGAACAAATTCAACACCGCAGTGCTGTCCTTGCCTTTATTTGCATATTGGTTTGCCATGTTCTGCAGCAGATACACTTTTGTCCTGCTGTCAGTGTTCTTGTTGAACAGCAGCTTATCGGTCATTTCCTCAGCCAAAGCGTCATCATCTTTTATGCTGGCATAGTCCATCATGGCAAACTGCGCCATAGTGTTGTCCGGTTCCTCTCTCAACACGCCTTTCAGTTTTTCCAATCCCTTCTTCTCCTGTCCGTTGTTCATCATCGTCACAGCATATTTCACCGTCAGATTCAGGTCATTGGGATATTGTTCCGCCAACACTTTCATCTCTTTTATAGCCGCTTTTTTGTCGCCGTTGGCAGTAAGCATCTCACTTTTCTTTTCCGATAGAGCCTCACTTTTGCCATCGGCACGTTCCATTTCCTCAAGCACCTTTATTGCACTGGCATAATCGCCCAACTGTTTGTACAGTTCCACAAGGATGCCGTCAATATTATCACGCCCCGGGTCTATTTCACGCAACAGCTCTAATTGTTTCTTACCGTCCTCCAACCTATTGGCAGAAAGATAACTTCCTGCCAATGTTTCGTGATATGTAGCGTTTTGTGGGTCTAGGGCAGCAGCTTTTTCCAAACATTCCAGTGACTTTTGCTTATCCTTAATACCATAATTATAATATTGTGAAAGATAGAAATATGCAGCAGCCTGCATGGAGTCTACCTCCACACAGCGCAACAACAAATCGAATGCAGCGTCGGAATTTCCCTTCTGCCTCTGCATCATCGCTTCAAGAAAATACTGGTCATACTTTCTTTTATCGTCACCATTGCCGGCTCTCAGCATTGCCATGCCAAGTATTGCAGCCGCCACAAACAAAAACGCTCTTCTCATCGCAAGCATAATAAATCATTTCACTCCGGTGTGCCCGTAGCCGCCTTCGCCACGCTCTGTCTCATCAAGCAGTTCAACCTGCTCAAGGTCAGCCTGCTCATAGCGTGCTACCACCATTTGGGCAATACGCTCACCTGGGTTTACCACAAATTCCCTGTCCGACAGATTGATAAGCACCACCCCTATCTCGCCGCGATAGTCGGCATCGATAGTGCCGGGAGTGTTGAGCACTGTCAGTCCATGCTTAAGGGCAAGCCCGCTTCTGGGTCTTACCTGCGCCTCATAACCGGCAGGCAGTGCGACATGCAATCCCGTGCCGATAAGCCTGCGCTCCAAAGGGCGCAATGTCACAGGCTCGTCAATGTCAGCCCTGAGGTCCATGCCTGCGCTCTGAGCTGTGGCATACTGCGGCAGCGGCTGCCTGCCTTTGTTTACTATTTTTATTTTCAACATTATATATTACATTTTCGCGAAACAATAAGTATATACTTTTGTGCAAAGTTAGTCATTTTTCCTTAAAGAACCATATTTTTATATTGTTTTTTGCATTTATTCAAAAAAAAGATGTAATTTTGCAAGCATAACACCTATTTCATCCGACATTTAACATAAAAGAAGCACAATGAATTGGCAACAGCTCATCACCAACAAACGTCTTGGTCAGGAACACAAATACAGCGACCGTCATGACGACCGCACCGAATTTAAGCGCGATTACGACCGGTTAATTTTCTCGGCACCCTTCCGCCGGCTGCAAAACAAGACTCAGGTTTTTCCACTGCCCGGCAGCGTGTTTGTGCACAACCGTCTTACCCACTCCCTGGAGGTGGCAAGCGTGGGAATGTCCTTGGGCTGTGATGTTGCCAGTGCAATTGTGAAGAAGCGCCCGGAATTACGAGGTACCTCTTTTGAAGAAATAGGACAGATAGTGTCTACCGCCTGCCTTGCTCACGACATGGGCAATCCTCCTTTCGGACATTCTGGCGAAAAGGCAATACAGACATTCTTCACCGAGGGAAAAGGCAGCTACCTGAAAGACATGATAGACACTTCCACATGGAGTGACATCACGCATTTTGAGGGCAATGCCAACGCTTTCCGTCTGCTGACCCACCAGTTCAAGGGGCGCAGGCCTGGTGGTTTTGTAATGACATATTCCACACTGGCAAGCATTGTGAAATACCCTTATTCCTCCGAGGCTGCATCAAGAAAGGGGAAATTCGGCTTTTTCCATGAAGAAACGGCAGATTTTAAGAAAATCGCCGATGAAATGGGTATTTTATGTCTATCACAGCCTAACGAGCCGCTCCGATATGTACGCCATCCGTTGGTATATCTGGTAGAAGCCGCCGATGATATATGCTATGAAATAATGGACATTGAAGATGCCCACAAACTGAAGATACTGTCGTTTGAAGAAACATCATGCCTTCTGCTTGGCTTTTTTGACGATGCAACCAAAGAGCGCATACTGAAACGCATTGACGACGAGCATATAGACGACAACAACGAAAAAGTGGTATATATGCGTGCCTGTGCCATAGGAATGCTGGAACATGAATGTGCCGCTGCCTTTGTACGCCACGAGGATGAGATTCTTGCAGGAACATTCAAGGGGAGTCTTATCGACCATGTGCCTGCCATACAGCACAAGGCATACGATGTCTGTACCCAATTGAGTAAGAAGAAAATATACTGCAGCAAACCTGTACTCGACATAGAACTTTCGGGTTACAAGATTATGGATACCCTGCTCACCCACATGGTGGAGGCAGTAATGTCGCCGGAGCGTTATTATTCGCAGCAGCTCATAGGCAGAGTGTCGAGCCAATATGATATTGACAGTACGAAACTGGAAACACGAATCATGGCTGTACTCGACTATATCAGCGGCATGACCGATGTATATGCCCTCGACATTTACCAGAAAATAGCAGGGATAAGTCTGCCTATAGTATAATGTAATGAAGAATGCAGGTAAAAAAGCTTTTATCATCACTCAAATAGTTTTTTATTTGTATTTTTCGGCACAAATGCAACACAGAGAAACATTCTCGTTACATTATATATATATATAGTTGGTAGAATATTAGTAATTTTGCAAGCAAAAATATTAATTTAAAGCAAAAATACTAATGGATAATTCAACCAACACAAATGAGAGCAAGGGATTCTACAAGCTCTCATGGCTGCAGAGAATCGGATTCGGCTCTGGCGACCTGGCTCAAAACCTCATCTACCAGACCATCTGCATGTACTTACTGTTTTTCTACACCGACATCTATGGACTGGATGCCGGCAGTGCCGCAACAATGTTTCTCGTAGTACGTCTTGTCGACGTGCTTTGGGACCCGCTTGTGGGAACATACGTTGACAAACACAACCCGCGCTGGGGAAAATACCGTTCTTATCTTGTGCTGGCAGGAGTACCGCTCACAGGTTTGGCAATACTTTGTTTCTGGAACGGATTCTCAGGGTCGCTGCTCTACGCATACATCACATACGTTGGACTAAGCATGCTCTACACTCTCATTAATGTGCCTTACGGAGCATTGAACTCATCGCTGACACGCGACACCGACGAGATAACCATCCTCACCTCAGTGCGTATGTTCATGGCAAACGTCGGCGGTCTTGCCGTGAGTGCTGGCGTACCGATACTTGTGGCTATACTTGCAGCCCCTAAAGGCGACCTGCCCATAGAGATGGCGCTGTTTATGGGTCTCGGCTCGCTGCCTTCATTCATATTCATGCCTCTCGTACCTGCAATAAAGAAAAAGGTGGGCAAGAAGAACATGTTCTACATCTTCCTCACCGTGGCTATCATCGGTATGGCTATGCTTTATATCATCAGCAAGATCGGCACTGTACAGGAGAACATCACCCTGGTTTATATTGCTCAGTTCATCAAGAGCACAGGTGTGATTGTTGCAACAGGATATATGTGGGCGCTGATACCCGAAGTGATAAGCTATTCCGAATATTCCACAGGCAAACGAATAGCCGGCATAGTGAATGCCCTCACCGGTATATTCTACAAGGCAGGCATGGCTCTTGGCGGCGTGGTGCCTGGCGCAGTATTGGCATATACAGGCTACCAGCCTGCAGCAGCTGGAGCCTCGACTTTGCCCAAAGACTCCAGTGCATGGTTTGTGGCAATGCTCATCTATGCCCTTGTGGGTCTGGCGCTGCTCGTATTCTGCTTCTCACAGACAAAGGAGCGCGTGGTGATGGATGCCGATGAAACAAAGAATGTGAAGATTTCCGACCTTTGGATGGAGTTCTTCCACAACCGTCCGCTGCGCGTCATAGCACTCTTCTTTATCACAGCTTTTGCCATGATGTCGGTGGGAAATGCCGCAGGAGCCTACTTCATGAACAACCTGGAACAGCAGGCACCATTGGCTCAGGAAGGAATACGTTGGCTTGTATGCATCATTCCTGCCATCCTTTTAGCAGTCGCCATGATCATAATATCTAAATATGAGCTTACCGACGAGCGCATTGACGAAATTAACCGCGAAATAGAGAACCGCAACAAATAAGCTGCAAATATTAATAAAATCAACTTTTATGACACACAAAAGTATCATTTTTGCCGCCTTTGCTGCCATGTCAATGTTCACCAATGCCACGGCTCAAGACAGCTGCTGCAAAACACAGGGAAAAAGCGGATGCTGTCAGGCAACAGAAAAAAACAACTGTTGCCAGACAACAGGACAGGAAAAATGCTGCAACACGCCGGCACTGAAAGACTTTCTTAAAGGCAAATTCTCAATCGGCACAGCACTGAATGCAAGCCAGGCTGCAGGGCACCTGCCCGAAATAACCAAACTCGTCACCCGTCACTTCAACTGCATAGTGGCAGAGGACTGCATGAAGAGCGAGAACATACACCCGGAAAAGAACCGCTATAACTGGACGGCATCCGACTCGCTCGTTATGTTTGGCGAGAAATACGGGCTCGACGTATACGGTCACGCACTAATATGGCATTCACAGCTGGCTCCATGGTTTCCCTACGACGATAACGGTAAGCTGGTGAGCAAGCAGGAGATGCGCAAGCGCATGAAAGACCATATATACACCGTAGTGGGCAGATATAAAGGCAAGATAAAGGGATGGGACGTGGTAAACGAAGCTATCGAGGACGACGGCACGTTCCGCAAGTCGCCGTTCTATCAGGTTCTTGGCGAGGAATACATTGCACTTGCATTCCAATATGCCCATGAGGCTGACCCTAATGTGGAGCTATATCTCAACGACTACAACATGAAGGACCGCCCCAAATGTGATGCTTATGTGAAACTGGTAAACAGTCTAAAGAAGCGCGGACTGAGAATAGACGCCATAGGCATGCAGGGACACATGGGCATGGACTATCCGTCAATCGAGGAATATGAGAAAAGCATCAACGACCTCGCGTCAACGGGCTGCAAGGTCATGATTTCCGAATGGGAAATGAGCGCGCTGCCTACAATACATGAAAGCGCAAACATCAGCGACAAATTCGACTATAATGCAGCATACAACCCCTACCCTAACGGACTGCCCGACTCGGTGAGCGCAGTGTGGAACCAGCGCATGAAGGACTTCTTCAATCTGTTCCTCAAACACAGCGACGTAATCACCCGCGTAAACGTATGGGGAGTAGGCGACGGAGACTCATGGAAAAACAACTTCCCTATGAAGGGGAGAATGGAATATCCGCTGCTGTTCGACCGTCAATACAAAATGAAACCGTTTCTAAGAGAAATAATGAGCGAGGGCTGCAACAAATGCAATACGAAATAATTAACAAAAATAACCGACAAATAAAGCAACAACAATGAAGACAGAAAAAAGATACCTCTTCCCTGCCGACTATATGGCAGACCCGTCAGTACACGTGTTCAACGGCAAGATATATATCTACCCCTCTCACGACTGGGAATGCGAGAACGTGGAAAACGACAACGGCGACCAATATGTGATGAAGGACTATCACGTACTTTCAATCGACGGCGACCCGATGACCGGTACAGTGACCGACCACGGCAAAGTACTCGGATTGGAGGACATTGCATGGGCAGGACGACAGCTTTGGGACTGTGACGTGGCTGAGAAAGACGGCAAGTACTATATGTACTTCCCAATGAAAGACCGCAATGACGTGTTCCACTGGGGATGTGCCATTGCCGACCGTCCCGAAGGTCCGTTCATTCCGCAACCCGACCCGATGCGTGGCAGCTACAGCATAGACATGTGCGTGTTCCATGATGCCGATGGAGAATACTATGTTTATTTCGGCGGTCTGTGGGGCGGACAGCTCCAGCGTTACAAGGACAATATTCATCTGGAGACTCCTTATCTGCCCGAGGGCGACGTGCCCGCACTGCCAAGCCGCGTGGTGAGACTGAGCAAGGACATGCTGCAGTATGATGAGGAGCCAAAGCCAATAGTAATTATCGATGAAAACGGCGAACCGCTCAAGGCAAACGACCCTCACCGCTTCTTCGAGGCAAGCTGGATGCACAAATACAACGGAAAATATTACTTCTCCTACTCCACTGGCGACAGCCATCTGCTATGCTATGCCACTGGCGACAACCCATACGGACCATTCACCTACCAAGGCGTTATCCTCACACCTGTTGTGGGATGGACCACCCACCACTGCATCATCGAATACCAGGGCAAGTGGTATCTGTTCCACCACGACAGCGTTCCTTCAGGCGGAAAGTCTTGGCTGAGAAGTCTCAAGGTGTGTGAGATACAATATGATGAGAACGGCAAGATTCAGACCATAGACGGTATTGACTGAAAATATAAAGAAATGTGTAAAAAATGTGTCCGCACACATCTATGGTTGACATAAATCAATATTATTTACACTTTCAAGAAGTTTTATATGAAAAATCTTGCACAATCAGAAAAAACTCACTACCTTTGCACCATCAAACAAGGTTAATAGATTGTTTTAGGTTAGTAGTAATATTTATAGTTTTAGGTTTTTAGTTATTGGTAAAAGGAAAGTTTCAAATGTTGGATAACAGAGGCCGCCGTGAGGCTCCCTTAAACTTTCTAAAAGTTAGTATTAGTTAAGTGATTCCGAAAGCTTTTTTTTAAGCTTCGGAACTCTCTAACTAAGAAAGCAAAGAACAACGGAAATAAGGATTTTTAGTTAAACATAGGCTTTTTAATTGTGTGGTTGCTCGCGAGAGTCATCACACTTTTTTTATTACCCCAGATTGTACGAGAACGTCTGTCAATACAGCAATCCTATCTCGCATGCACATCTTACGGCTTCTACTATAGTCTTCACCCCCAACTTGCGCAATATTGAACTGCGGTAGTATTCTATAGTTTTTTCACACATATTGTATTTTTCTGCTATTTCACGGTTTTTACGGCCAAATGCAATCTCTCTTATTATTTTTATCTCCCTGTTACTGAGTATTACGCTTGACACCATTACCTCATTACGCATCTTTCGGAATTGCGGACTGAAATATTTTTCGCCATTAATCACACTATATATTGCCAGCATCAGTTCTTTGGGCCTTTCACCTTTCATCACTACGCCATCAACTTCCAAATCCATCAGCGCCTTCATATTCCACGGCTCTCCGTGCATGGTAAACACAAGTATATGGCTCTGCGGCATTATGTTGCGGACGCACTCGATAAGTTCTATTCCATCGGCTGTTGTCGGCAACGACAAATCACAAACCATAAGGTCGATATCTGAGATTTGTTTGTGTATCATAATTGCCTCTTCAGGGGTTGCTGCTTCAAACATTACATAGCCGTTGTTTGTCAGCATTGAGGCTATGCCTTTCAGCACTATCGGGTGGCTGTCCACAATGAGTATCTTCGTCATGTTGTTTACAATGTTGTATTGTTATTCTATATTACCCGTTGCATATTGTGTCTGCTTCCTGTGTCTGCCATTCATTTTAACAGGCAGACATATCCCCATTACGGCATGACCTAAAGTGCGAGGAGGTATGCAAAGTTAGTCAGAATTTTTTAAACTCAACAAATGTTCACACCACTTTTTTTAATCAGAATAAGATTTTTAGGGAAACACCGAGTTGCTTTTTAGGGATTTACCTAAACGTAATTAACTTGGCTGCGCTCAAAAACATATAATGAGCGCAGCCAAGTTAATTACATTTACAGTTTCCGGTTTGTTATTTATCTCTTACCGGACGTACATTAATTCCAAAAATAGGATTAAGCAAAACAATGTTGAAATAACCCTTATTGTCTATACCAAGTCCATAGGCGGTGATGACTGAATATTTAAAGCCGTCCTCTTCTCCTGTTTCGTATTCAGAAGTCCCCGACATAGATGCTGTCGATAGCTGACACTTTCACGCACAGCACGCTGTCGGGAGAAATGTCGGCAACAAGCATCCATTCATTGCCATCATTCCTTGAAAAACTGATTTCCACACGTGCATTGTCAGCAATACTGTGATGTTGGCCACTGTTGCAATAAATATCTATATTATCATCAGCATACATGGGCGTGAATATGAACATTAACATTACTATTGCCAACAATCCTATCTCGAATGCCCGCCGTGTGGCTTCAGCAATGGTTTTGGCACCAAGTTTCCGCAATATTGAGCAGCGGTAAAACTCTATGGTTTTCTCACTTACACCAAGATGCTCGGCGATATCACGGTTTTTGTGCCCCAATGTGATTTCTCTAATTATATCAACCTCCCTTTGAGCCAATATACCATTTGACACCAGCACCTCATTGCGCAACTTGCAGAATTGTCTGCTGAAATATTTTCCCCCGTCAACAACACAGTCTGCTGCATGTAGCAGCTCCTTGGGATTTTCTCCTTTCAGTACTATGCCGTCAATCCCAATATCCATAAGTGACTTTATGATCCACAGTTCCTCATGCATTGTAAAGACCACAATGGGAAGACTGGCGTTTGTTTTCCGCACTTCCTCTATCAGCTCCATCCCCTTTATCGTAGTGGGCAGAGAAAGGTCGCACACAAGAAGACTAATATCGTCAATATGCTTCAAAAGCATCAGTGCCTGATTGACACTGGTAGACTCCACCACATCATAGCCTCCATTTTTAAGCACCTCTGCCATTCCCTTCAGCACTATTTCATGGTCGTCTACAACAAGTATTTTTTTCATTGCCATCTTTTAGTGCTGTATTGTTATTTTGTACTTGTTGTTTTCACGTGTGCAGTCAATACCTGCCCCAATACTGGCGGCGCGTGCCTGAAGTGTCCGTTTGCCTATGCCTGTGTCTTTGTCGGCATCCTCACTGTTGCCTGCACCGTCATTCTCAACAGTCACACTATAGTGGTCTGCTGTCCCGTTGAGTGTTATTGTAATATAGGTCGGTGTGGCATGCTTGAGAGCGTTGCCCACAGACTCCTGCACCATGCGGTAGAGTTCGAAGCTGTGCTCTGCCGGCAGTGTTTCCCACGCATAGCTGCCTTCATCTGTTATTGTGATATTGGTTTCCGGATGACTGCCGTTCATCATCATGACATAGCTCATGAGCAGCTGACACAGGTTTCCATCCTTGAATTGTGGAGGCATTAGCTCGTGCGACAGCCTGCGTGTCTTGGCTGTGATAGCCCTTATCTGCTCAAGTGCCTTCTCATCGTCAGCCAATGTGAATGTCATAGCCAGCATCTCATTGCATATTCCGTCGTGCAGCTCCTTTGCTATGCGTTCGCGCTCGCTTTCCAGTCCGCGTATATACACTTCCTGTTTTTCGTGTGTCATCTTTTGCCTTAGTTTCTCCTTTTTATATCTTAGCAGTATTATTATGGCAATGGTGATAATTATCAATATCACTGATACGGATATCCATGTAAGACGCTCCTTGTCGAGCCGTTCTATCTCTATTTCTTTCTGCAGCGTGTCATATTTCACAGACAGCTCGCTCATGTCTGCCTCCACCTCACTCTGTCTGACTGAGTCTATAGCCAAGTATGCCTGTTGCATCATCTTAAATGCGCGGTGGCTGTCGCCGAGGTTGTCATAGCATTCAGCACGCTCACGAAGTATAACATCAACATTTTTGCCATGGGTGCCGAGCGAGTCGATGCGGTTGTATATTTCCAGCTGTTCTTTATATCGTTTTTCTTTCCCGAGCAACTCAGCCTTGGCATTAAGCATCACAACTGCCGTCTGATGATTCTCCGGCAGTTGGGCAACAAACGGCTCTGCCATCTTCATGTAATATCTCACTGAGTCGGTCTTGTCGAGAACCAGATATGCCTTGATTATCGGAGTCAGGAATTTCATCACATAGCCTCCTGCCTGAATGTTTTTTATCATCGGCATATATGGCATCTGAAAATCAAGTGCTTTTCTGTGTTGCCCCTCCTGCATGTATATGCCGCCTATTGTGGCAATTGCCGACACCATGGCGGTAGTGTCCTTCATCTCGCGGGCAATGTCGAGCGAGCGCTTTGAGAATTGCATTGCCTCTTTCGTGCGTGCAGTCTCGGTGTAGAGTATCGACAGCAGGTCACAGATATATTGCTCATATTCGAGGTTCTTTTCATCGGTGACGATTTTCAGAGCCTGTTCGTAATATATCAGTGCCGAGTCAGCCTTGTTGTTGCGGCGGTACAGCATGCCCTTTGAAGCCAGTGCACTGATGGTAACCTCGCTGATGCCATGTTTCTTGCCGAAGTCTATCACCGGCTCCGCGTATGTCATGGCTTGGTTCAAGTCTCCACTGTTGCCGTATGCCACCATGCGTTCCAGCATGATGTATGCCCTAAGCGAGTCGCTGATGTCGAGTTGCAGGATAGAGTCGGAAAGCGATATGGCTTCCTCATATTTGCCGTTGGCTCCCATTTCCGCAACTCTGTCGTAAAGCACATTTTCTTCACCCGTGTATACGGGGGGGGTACTTATGGCATGCCGACATTATTAATACTACAGTCAGCAGATAGAATAGTTTCTTCATTTCCTATAATTTTTTGTTTTTACTTATCCATTAGCCATATATTTTTTAGTATGTATACATACTTCGTTGTCAAACGGGATGTATGTAAAATGCACACAAAATTAATAAAAATTTCACAGAAAACGTACACATGCCTCTCGTTTTTAAAAATCATTAACTGTTTTGTCAGTGTGGGGCGAATTCCATAAGTAACTTTGCACTTGCTTATGGAATTCGCCCCACACGTTTGATCCTATAAAAATTGGTGTTAATCAGAATTTTATTAGATTATGATACCTTCTCTATAAATGAAGAGATTCCTTTATCTCTTCCCTAACCGACATTGCTTCACCATCACTCATATCATCGATATACCAGTTACCGCGTTCATACAGAAGAGAAAGAATCATCTTATGCATATAAATCTCCTCTGGTCCATAGACTCCGAATATAACGTTTACCGTAGCCCGTTCATTTTTCACGCTGCCCACTATTACCTTATATAGGTGTCTATAAGCGTGCTCCTGACTATTTGTGTATGGGTCTGCGCCAAATACACAATCATCATGTTTGCAGGCTTTTTCATACAAAGAGTAGAGACTCTTAGACCAGTATAATTTAAAGAAGTCCTTATCCTCACAATGCAGATAATTCATTGTCTCAAGCACATCATCGTATATCTCCTGCACACGTTTGGCTATTGCATATTCCTTATCTCCCTTATAAGCCAATTCCACCTTTGGTTTGGGAAACTTCACGTATGCCCATATAGAGTCTTCATGAATCTTATCACGTATCCGCTTTTCAAGAGCGGCCTCCTCTTCTTCCTCTGTAGGCTCGGGTGGAGCCTCTGACCATATAAAAGTGTCGGCAATAACAATCTCTTCTTTCTGCTTGTCTGCTTTACCATGTTTACACGACATGCACAGTATCATGCAGAAGACAATAAATAAAGTATATGTTGGCTTAGTCATAATTCTCGTTTTTTATATTATTTATCAAGTGCCTTGATATTCTTAAATTGAGACCAATATTCATCTTTCTTATAGATTTTCATAGATGATTTGGGCACATACAGCACAGCATTCCGGCAAACATGTTCATCAAAGAATGCGCCATCTTCAAAAACTGGAGGGGATTGCCGATGCACACGGATAACCTTCAAATTATGAAGTTCCTCTACACCTGTCGCATATTCAAGAGATTTTCCTATTATAAGTTCAGTCACATTCTGACTGTTTCCAAAAGATGAAATGCCTATTTCCTTGATATTATCAGGAATGACAACACGGCTCTCCTGCCGATGGTAAAAAGCAAAATCATCTATTTCATTTACAGTCACTGGAAATGAAAACGAATCCATGGATTTCCCCGACGGGCAACATACCACAGTTTTCAGACTTTTATCATACAGCACTCCATCTATAGAAGTGTATTTTGGATTATTCTTGTCAACTATAATATTTGTCAAATACGGATTACCGCAAAAGACAACAGTTTCTATTTCGCCAACAGATGCCGGTACCGTATATGTCTGCGCTCTCCTGCCGGCTGGATAGCAGATAATTGCTGTCATGTCCTTATTATATAACACACCGTCTTTAAATGTGAAACATGGTGAAGCCTCATCAATCTCAATGTTTGTCAACGCCACACAATCGGCAAAAGCCGACTGTCCTATTTCCTCAACAGATAGTGGAATACGAATGCTCTTCAAATTACTGCAACCATTAAATGTCCACCAGCCAATTACACGCAACTGTTCAGGTAATATAATGTTTTCTAAGTTAACACAATTTGAAAAAGCAGACTCACAGATATTACTTACCGTTTGCGGTATAGTGAAAGAACTTTCTTGTTTTCCTGAAGGATACCTGAGAATTTTAGTCTTATCCTTATTATATAATACTCCGTCAACAGAAGCATAGTTTGCGTTTTGACTGTCCACATTGATTGCAGCTAACGATGGACAATCATTAAAACAATTTGACAAATTGTTTATCGTATTTGGCAAAGTGACGCTTCTCAACTCACGTTTGCCTTCTAAAGCATTATATTCAATTTCACATACTGTATAACTCCGTTTCTTATGTTTCACAGTAGAAGGAATAATAATTTCCTCCTTATCCGTAACATCAACCACATAGCACGTGCCATCCTCTACCCCATAATTGGTATAGCAAATGCCGTCAACCTCAAACTCTTGTGCGCTCATTTCCGTGCTTATGCACAGAAGCACGACAGCCGGCAGTAACCTTATATATTTGATTAAACTCATTACTTGTTTTCTTCTTACATTATTTTACGATTATCTTCTTTCCATTTCTTATCACGACACCTTTGTATGAGCTGTCTACACGCTGCCCACTGATGTTGTATGCAGGAGCCTGCAATCCGCTGCCATCGGGCGAAACATCACTGATGCCTGTGGCGTCGCTATATGCTATAGTAAGGTTGTCGCCAGCGTTACCGTTGGATAACATCATGTATGCCTGACATGCGTCAATCTCTGTGTTGTCGTCAACTCTCACAAACTCGCCGTCTTTCAGCTCAAAGTAAACACCTTTCCTTATTTCATCCTCGGTGAACTTCTTCTTCTCATATATACCGTTAAGGCTTGTGGTTTCTGTTTTAGGCGCAGCAGTCTTTTTCACCGCAACGCTACCCTCTATCTCTATAGCTCCGTCACTGTTGGGCTTAAACAGGTAAGCCTTGTTGGCAGTGGTATTTGCAGCATTAAGTTTGTTGAACTTTATACTGCCATTGCTCTCATTATATCCTCCGTATGTATAGAATCTTCCGTATGCCGAACTGTTAACTTCAAAAGGCAGATACAGCGTCTGTGGTGTATCTGCTGTGAAGTCACGGTTGATTGTTACCTTGTCTGCTGTAAACTCGTACGGAACAGACAGCAACAGCTGACCGTATTCTTTATCATAATTAATCACAAGATGCTCGCATTTGTTGCCTATTACTACGTTTTTCCTATATTTTGGCACGGGTGTTCCTTCTGGAACATATATTAGTACAGCATTGTTTAATTGGGTGGTACCATGTGACAACAAATTAGAGCTTGTTATTTTTGCTTTTGACATGTCTAACAATCTGAGATAACTACAACCTGAATACATTTGTGCCATATTATGTCTATGAGGTACAAATGGATAATCGGGGTGACGTATGTTTGATACGTCGAATTTACTTAAATCAAGAGAGGTCAGGCTACTGCAGCCTTCAAACATAGATATCATATTTGACACTTTTGACGTATCGAAATTACTTAAGTCAAGAGAGGTCAGGCTGCTGCAGCCTTCAAACATAGAACTCAAATTTGTCACGTTTGACGTATTGAAATTACTTATGTCAAGAGAGGTCAGGCTGCTGCA
>JAUNSB010000052.1:0-28388 GCA_030539375.1 Prevotella sp. | reverse complement strand
TTATATTTGTTATTTCACAACAACCTTCTTGCCGTTGATGATATAAATACCCTTAGTTGCCTTTGCTACACGTACACCCTGAAGAGTGTAGATGGCATTGTCCTGAGCCTTAATCGGAGTAGAGGTGATGTTCTCAATGCCTGTAGCTGTACCCAACATACCATATTTCTCAGAAGTTGTTGAGCAGAAACCAATAGCATAAAGCTCAACTGAGTTCTTCTCAGATGCCATTACATAATATATATGTCCAGGCTCAACATTGAAAATTGCGGAATGAGTCCTTACAGCATCATCCGGGCAACGTGTATTAGATTGGAGCACCATCTTACCTTCACCTCCCTTTGCAGTCTGGTCTACAACATACATTGAACTAAGGTTACCACCACGGTTGTAGTTCAAGATAATGCGGCCGTATGTAGATGCAGCAGGAACTTCAATCTTTACAATTGCATCACTAACTACGTTACCCTGGTCTGAATCTGCCAACTTACGCACATAGCTATTATTCTCAACGCCCTCAAAGAAGTTCAAAGGGTCAATACCGTCACGAGTACTGTTATTCATACCCATAACAAGTTTGTAAGCATAGTCTTTACCTGAATATTTACCGTTACCTTTTCCAACATTGTTGTAAGCCAAAGGAAGTGAAACAACAACATTCTCACTTTCTATAAGATTGCCGGTCTGCATACCAAGATAATCAGGAGAATTCCAAACTGTGTTGTATCCTGCAGCAACAGCTTCTTCAACAGTTGCAAACTTTGTTTGCGGCAACTGTGCTGCTGTCCAAATATCCGTACTGTTTTCCTCTGACACCAATGTGGTATAAGCATCATCAACACACTCATCATACTCTATAGCGTATAATTCTACAGAATTCTTCTCAGATGCCATTATATAATATACATGTCCAGGCTCTACACCAAAACGTGCAATATGTGTCTGAACGTTTTCATCCGGGCAACGTGTGTTGCTCTGAAGCACGACTTTACCTTCACCGCCCTTTGCTGTCTGGTCTACAACATACATTGAGCTAAGGTTGCCACCACGGTTATACTTTAAAGTAACGGTACCATAGTTTGCAGACTTAACCTCAATCTTTATAATTGCATCATAAACAACATTTCCTTGATCAGAATCAGCCAACTTACGCACATAACTATTATTCTCAACGCCTTCAAAGAAGTTCAGAGGATCTATGCCGTCACGAGTACTGTTATTCATACCCATAACAATTTTGTAAGCATAGTCTTTGCCTGAATATTTACCGTTACCTTTTCCTATATTGTTGTAAGCCAAAGGTAGCGAAACAACTATATTCTCGTTCTCGATAAGATTACATGCAGGCATACCAAGATAATCAGGAGAATTCCAAACTGTGTTGAAACCGGCAGCAACAGCCTCGTCAACAGTTGCAAACTTTGCATTTGGCAACTGCGCTGCCGTCCATTCGCAATGTGCTTGTGCAAAAGCGCCTACTGAAGCAAACGCAAGTGCCACTAAAGTAAAAATCTTTCTCATAAAATTTAATTTTAAATAAATGTGATTAATAATATAGTTTTAATTTATCTGTTGCCATCCACCATTTTCAGGTGGATGGCATAGATTTCGTTTTGTTTAGTATCCCTTTCCTGCTGTGTATCCATAACCGTTGTCACCGAACTGCTCAGCATTCTGAATCTGGTCGAGGAAGAGCTTTGGTATAGGACGCCAGTAGTGAATGCTCTCGTTGAAGTTCTCGGCAGCACGCTTGTTGTACAGCTGCAGAGCCTGCTTCATCAGTCCGTTTGCACGGTGGCGCTTCAGAACAGCCCAACGCATGTGCTCACCCACAAACTCACGTGCATACTCGTCGAGAATATCCTGCTCTGTAACATCACCTATCGTTGGAGCTGTAGAGCCGGCACGTACGGCACGGTCGTGCAGAGGCTTAATGTATCTTGCAGCCTCACCACCATTACCCAGCATCACGTTTGCCTCGGCAGCAATCATATAAATCTCAGCCGCACGCATGATGAAAACATCACCGTTTCGGTAAGGACGGCTGTCAGTAGAGAGCTGACGTATGGCACCGTCAAAGAGATAATCAAACTTAATGAGTGATGGATACAAACTGTAGGCGTTTGCCACATACGCAGTCATTCCATAGTCGTTGAAGTTACCTGTCTTATAATTTCCATCGGAATCAAACAGACTGCTGATATTCATAGTGAAGCAACGATACTGCTTTCTTTCCTCATCTGTCAGGTCTTTCTTAGACAGATAAATGCGAATACGGTCTTCATCTTGAGCCAAAGGCATATCCACAACAAGGGCATTCTTTGTCGGTATAATCTCCTCAGTACCTCCCTTGGCGTATATACCGCTTGCAAATGTCTGTGTACCACCGGGACGGTCAGCTGTCTCAAGAGCCACGTATGGGTAAATCTTCTCTCCATTAAACTTGTTGTCAATGTCGATGGCACGGCATATTGTGGATGTGATACTCAACTGCTGACGGGCATATTGGTATGCCACACCTGTGGGGTAAGTATATGTACCGAACGCTGTGAGGAACGAGTTCTCATAACGCTTGTCCCAGTCGCCAAACACATCGATGGCATGTTTTGTAGGAGCCATGCGCGATGTTGTTCCATAAATACCGAGATACTGGTTCTGCGACATCTGTATGCTGTACATACGTGACAGCGAGTTGGGGTCGCACAGTGTGAAACCACCCAATGTGCATGTATGGTTTGCATAATATCCTGCCATACCAGCCTCTGCGTTTGTAGCATCAAGACCAGTGGCCGTGAAGAGGCTTTCCTTATTGTTACGATTGTTGTCCTGAGCCCACAGGTCAGCCACGTCAGGATAGAGATACATGCCGTAAGACGCTGCATTTGTAATCATGTCCTCAGACACCTCCTTAGCGCGCTGCCAGTAGCTCTTGCCGTCTTCCTCAAGACCTTCGGCAGCACCCTGTGCATAAGCACGTGCCAACAGTCCCAATGCGGTTTTCTTTGTAACACGGGCGTAGTTCCCTTCATACGGTGAAACCTCCAAGTCGGCTGCTGCTTCCTTGAGGTCGGTTGTGATAGAAGTGTACACCTCTTGCAGCGAGTTTCTCACCGGAGCGTTGTCGGTTTGTCCCACCTCAGCCGTACAGAGAGGTATCGGGCCGAAGTATGTAGCCAGTGTAAGGTGCATGAATGCGCGCAGGGTCTTTGCCTCGGCTTTCAACACTGTTATATCGTCTGCCAGCGATGCATCTGCGGCAGGTGAGTTGTTTATTACAGTGTTGCATGTTGCGATTACCGAGTATGCCTGTTGCCACGCCTTACGCGGCTGTCCGTTTTCCACTCCAATGCCGTCATAGTAGAATATCTGCTGCGCGTAGTCACTGCCATGATTGAGCCACAGGTCTGTTCCACACTCCGACAGGAAGTAGAAGTCCTCCTTTGAATAAAGCTCATGGTAGAGAGTTGAGTAACACTGAGTCTGCAGTCCCTTCCATGTTGCAAAATTGTCTATTGTTGCGCTGCCGCCAGTAGGATTGTATTCGTCAAGCTCGCACGATGTAAAACTTGTCGCCATAACAAGTGCCGCAGCCGCTGTATATAATAATTTCTTTTTCATGTCGATTGTTGTTTTTTAGAATGAAACGTTTACACCAAATACCATCTGTTTTGTAAGAGGATAGTCGAGTGAGCCGGCCATTTCAGGGTCGTAGTCCTTAAGCAGGTCGCTCTTTGCAAACACGAACGGGTTGGTTATCGTACCATATACGCGTATGTTCTCAACACCAAGTTTATTCAGAACCTTCTTTGGCAGTGTATATCCGAGTGTGATGTTCTTCACCTTCCAGAATGAGCCGTCAACATAGTTCAGTCCGCTGTAACCGTCATAGTCGGTTATGCCCTTCTTGGTTGTAAGTGCAGGGAAATAATGGTTAACGTCTCCGGTCTCTTCAGTCCAGTAGTCAAAGTAAGTAGGGAAGTTTGATGTGCCGCCAGGGCTGAAACGTCCGAGCATATTATAGCTAATCATCTGTCCATAGCGCCAGTAGAGGTATATCGACAGGTCGAATCCCTTGTATGTGAATGTGTTCTTAAGACCCATTGTCCAGTCTGGCTGTGGATGACCGACAACCTGCTTTGCCTGTGTTGCATCGTATGGGTTTTCAGCATTGTATACCATTTCCTCGCCCTCGGCATTCACACCTGTATAGTACACATTACCGTCTGCACCCACATGACGTGTAAGGTCCTGACAGTTAATCTTCAGGTCACCAGGCTCAGCGTTGAAAATCTTAGCCTCCTCTGCCTCAGATTTCTTCCATGTGCCATTCAGCTTGTATGCGTAGAAAGAGTTGATAGGCTCTCCTGCTTTCAGGATTTTGTCACCGTTGATATACTGGTCCATACCTCCATCACCTGAGAATTTTGTAAGCTTCTCAGAGTTCTTGGTGAATGTGAGGTTTGCGGTCCATGAGAAGTCACCTTCCTTCTTTGCAACGAATGGTCTACCTGTGACGGCAAGCTCAAATCCCTTGTTTTCCGACTCACAAATATTGGTTGTCGTGGTGTACTGTGTAGATGAGTTGAAACCACCGTTTGTCACAGGCACGAGTGCCTTCCAGATAATGTCCTTTGTCTTTGTGATATAATAGTCGGCTGTAACGTCGATGCGTCCGTTAAGGAACGAGGCATCTATACCTATATTAGTATTATAAGACTTCTCCCATCCCAAGTTGGGGTCTACAATTTCCTGTGGATAGGCATAAGACACAAGAGTCTGGTTACCAAGTATGCGGTATGACTGGTTTAGCAGGGTCATTGTCTGATACTCGGCGATTGAAGCAGTACCGGTGACACCCCATCCGAAACGTATCTTCAGGTTGTCCAGCCATGAGCGTGTACTCTCCATGAATTTTTCCTCAGATATACGCCATCCTAGAGAGAATGCAGGGAATGTGTCCCATTTATTTCCTTCAGCCAGACGTGATGAGCCGTCATGACGCACAGAAACCGAAGCCAGATACTTGCCCAAATAAGAATAGTTGAGACGGCCGACAAAACCCAAGCCCTTTGACATTACATAGTTTGACTGTACTTGCTGGTTGCTGCCAGTTCCGAGATTATGCCACAGATAACTGTTGTCTGTAAGGTTTGAGCTACCAGCGTATGCGTATTCGCGGCGGTTGTGGTTCCATGATGTTACGCCTGTCACGGTGAAGTCATGGTCTTTGGCAATCTTGAAGTTATATGTAAGAATGTTCTCCCACTTATAATTATAGGTGTTGTAGTTCTCCACAGATGCAGCCACGTTTGCCGATGTAGTCACGCCGTCGGCATTACGGTCTCCGTTATAATAACGGTATCCTCCAATTCCGTCAAACTTGTTGTTCTTGCGGTAAGCCAACGACAAGCTGAGACGGCTCTCAAATGTGAGACCCTTCAACGGAGTAATACGGATATAAGGATTAAGATAGATGTTCGTGTTCTGCGAATTGTTGCGATAGTTGCTCTTTTGGTTCAGAAGCAGGCTCACTGTATTCACATCGTCAACCACGGGGAATGGGTTAACATTGCCGTCCTCATCGTACAATGAGCCGATAGGACTTGTGATAAGTGCGTTCTCCAACTTTGCATACGCAGAATTTTTATATGTAAAGCTGCCCTGAAGGTTTGCACCGATAGTAACAATCTTGTTTATCTGATGGTCTATCTTCAGGTTTGTGGAATAAACTTTGTAGTTGTCATTGGCATACTGTCCGTCCTCACCTGAATAGTTCAATGACAGATAGGCTTTTGTCTTTTCAGTACCTCCGCTGACAGAGAGCGAATAGTTTTGTGTCACACCAGTCTTCAGCAACGCATCAGCCCAGTTGATATCCTGTCCGGCAAGATAAGCCTCGTAAACGGCAGGGTTGAACACATTCTCATCACCAGTATAAGTACCGCCAGCCATCTGTGCCTGCTTACGCAGATTGAAGAAACTCTCTCCATGGAACACCTCAGGCACGGTAGACCAGCCGTTAATACCCACATATGCGTTAAGGTTTACCTTTGTGCGTCCTGCCTTACCACTCTTTGTGGTAACGATGATGATACCATTGGCACCGGCAGAACCGTAAACGGCAGTAGATGCTGCGTCTTTCAGCACCTCAATACTTTCAATATCGTTGGCGTTAAGGGTGGTGAGACTTCCGGGCAGACCGTCAACAAGCACCAGTGGCTCATCGTTTCCGTCTTCGGCTGCCATTAGTGAACGTGTGCCGCGCAGTTTCATCGAGCTTGACGCACCAGCCTGTCCCGAAGAACGTGTGATATCAAGACCGGCAACCTTTCCCTGCAATGCCTCCACAGGGTTTGGCATAGGCGATAGGGTGATGTCCTCTGCTTTCACCGATGATACGGCTCCAGTGAGGTCGCGCTTCTTCTGTGTACCATAACCAATCACAACAACTTCCTCAAGTCCGGTGTTGTCAGGATTCATTTTTATATTGACAACCTTACCGGGAACAGCTGTTACAGTTGTAGTTTTATAACCTATATATGATAATTCCAGCTCTGCCTTGTTGCCAGTTAAAGATAAGCTGAAGTTACCGTCTAAATCGGTAATTGTGGCGGTTTGCGTACCCTTTACCTTTATAGTGACTCCTATCAGAGGCTCACCAGTCTCATCGATTACCTGTCCTGTAATCTTTTGAACCTGCTGTGCGCTACGGGGGGGTAGTACGTTCAATACATCCGCATCCCAAGCATGCACAGGAAGTCCGCAATACAATGCGCCCGACAAGGCGATTGCTGTTGTAAGAACTCTTGAATTCTTCATGTTTTGTTTGCTTTAGTTTATATTTAGTTTTTTATTTGTCTATCTAACACGGCTCTATATGCCGCTATCGATTTCGTTTTTTAGAGTATTTTCTTGTTATAAATCAAGAAATCGTGTAGTTTTATGGGTGCAAATGTACAAAATAATATCAATACCTGCAAATAAAAATAGTATTTTTTTTGTTTTGAAGGAATAAAAAATAAAACAAGCAGTAATATTTGATATTTAAACCGTGTTTTTTGACAGGAAGGGTTAAATCGCGTAACTAAAAAACTATAGAGACACGATATACGTGAAGTCTCTATAGTTTTTGTCTATTTTATATTTACTTTAGGGTGAAATAATCAAGAGATTTTCCAGTCGCAGATGGTGCGCCTGTCACTGTCGAAGTTGATGCCTACCTTCACTATTGGCTGACTGCAGAGGGAGAAGTGTGAGGGATAGTCCTTCAAGTCAATCTGACGCATGGCGGCATCGGCGCTCTTGTTGAGCTTCAGCTCTATTATATATAATGTGGTCTTGGTGCGCATCACAATATCCACGCGGCCGCGGGGAGTATGCACCTCCACATCAACGTACATTCCGAAAAGGGCGAAGATGATATATAGCATCTGCTGGTAGTGTCCCTCGTAGTCGGTGTTGTCGCAGTAGGGCACAGTGAGCAGAAACTCCTGTAGCAGGCGGAGCGCACCGTCCATGTCATTTTTGAGCAGGCAGAGGTACATCCGGGCAACAATTACTTTTCCGTCTTCCGCCTGCGAAGCGAGATAGTTGGGCAGCAGACTTTGCATCAGACCGATGCGAATTTCGCCGTTGGGTATGTCCAAAGTATAGAGGTCAACTTCTGGATTCTTGCCCTTGATGGTGATATATCCGCTCTGGTAGAGCAGGGGAGTGATGTCGGTGAGCCGCTCCGTGGGGGCATCGAATGCCGAGGCAAACACCTCACGTTGCCCGATGTTTTGCGGAATGACATTGTATTTGCGCAGCATTTCGATGAGGAAAGTGGGCGTGCCGCTGCCAAACCAGTAGTTGTCCAGCTTCCAGTCATTGAAGGCGTTCATAAGGCTGAACGGGTTGTAAATGTCGGGCGAGGGCCATGTGAAATGATAGCCGTCGTATTTAGCCTTCAGCCGTTGCTGCATCTCTTCCACAGTGATGTTGAGCTTTTCGGCAAACTGTTCGATATGCTCCTTCATTTGTCCGAGCATCTCCTCTTTGGTGATTCCGCAGATGGCGGCATATTGCTCGTCCATGCTGATGTTTTTGATGTTGTTAAGCTCGCTGAAGATGCTCAGTTGTGAGAACTTTGTTATGCCAGTGAGGAATACAAAGCGCAGATAGGGGTCGCATGCCTTCAGTGGCGAGTAGAAGTTGCGCATCACGTTGCGGAGCACAGGCAGGTTCTCTTCCTCGTGTATTACGTCAAGTAGTGGCGCATCGTATTCATCGATGAGCACCACGACCTTTTGACCTGTCTGCTCGCAGGCACGTTCTATCAAGCCTTGCAGACGTTGGTTAAGATTTTGTTTGTCCGGTTCATTACGACCATACACCTTTTCATAGTCGGTGAGTTTTCCACTCAATTCAGACATTAATGCCTCCTTGTCCACATGCTTCGCCGTACTCATGTCGAAGTGCAGCACAGGGTATTGTGTCCACTCTTTTTCAAGGCGTTCCATTGCCAAGTCCTTGAACAGGTCGCGACGCCCTTCGAAGTAGCTTTTCAGCGTAGAGGTGAGCAGCGATTTGCCGAACCGCCTCGGGCGGCTCAGAAAAAAATATTTTGGCGCGCTGTGTGCAAGGTTATAAACATATTCTGTCTTGTCTATATACAGATAGTTGTTCTCTATGATTTCTGAGAATGTCTGTATGCCTATTGGGCACAGCTTCAATTTTCTGTCTGTCATAATCGTTCCTCCACTTACTTTATTTATCAATTTTTGTACAAAGTTACGAAAAAAAATGAAGAATGAAGAATGAAGAATCTTTCATTTTAGCAGTTTTTTAATGTTTTTTATGCCGAAAACATGATTTGCCTCTTAGCTGTCGGCAATCAATAAAATTTTTATTCCTTTGTCAAGCTGCCCCCAATTAAGAATACGCTTGGCAAAGATACTCAAAATTTTTTATGTTTTTGGGGCTTTGCCAAGCGTAAGCAATATTTAAGTTTTTACTTCAGCAGTTCTGCGAGTTTCTTTTCCAGCTCTTCGCCGCGTAGGTCGGTAGCCACGATTGTACCGTCCTGGGCAATGAGCATGGTGCATGGAATGCCCTGCACGCCATAGAGAGAAGAAGCCTCGCACTGCCATCCCTTGAGGTCGGACAGATGCTGCCACGGCAGACCTAAGGTTTCAATGGCGTTGAGCCACTTGTCCTTGCTGTTGTCGAGCGACACGCCGAGCACTTCAAAGCCCTTTGCATGGTATTTCTCATAGGCAGCCTTTACGTTCGGCATCTCGGCACGGCACGGTCCGCACCATGAAGCCCAAAAGTCAACCAGGAGATACTTGCTTTTTGACACATACTCTGAGAGATGGTGAATGTTGCCGTTTTTGTCGGGTTGCGCAAAGTCGGTGTACTTTCTGCCTACCATTCTGAGCTTGCCTTTCTCCAGAACCTCAACTATGCGCTTCACTATAGCATCGTTTTTGAACTCGTCACCAGCCTGCGCCATGAGTGCATCAAGCTCGTTGGGCTCATAATTGCTGTAGATGTTTGTGAATACGTATGCGCCAACGATATTGTCGGTATTTTCGTTCACGAACTTCTTTGCCGCGTCGGCAAACTTTGTCTCTGTCTCATTGAAGAGTCTGACAATTTCATCTCTGCGCTCCTTTGTTGTGGTTGAGTCGCGATATTCCTTTACAAGAGCCTCGCCATTGGGAATCTGCATAATCTTCTCGATATTGGTGCGGAAGAAGCTGAGAGCCTGATTGCGGCGACCTCCGCGCACAGCCAGCTTGTCGTCGGCAAACGACACCATTGCCGGAGTGTCCTCAATCACAATGGTTGCGGCATGTTTCTTGCCGTCGGCTGTGGTTGCTGAAATCTGTCCGATGACAGGAGCGTCCATCTTGCCGCTCATGGTAAACTTTCCGTTGCTGACAACAGCCGAGTCGACAGCCACCACAGTTCCGCCCTCAACCAGACTGATGTACATCTTGCAGCCTTTGAAACTTTCAGGCAGTTCGCCTGTCACCTTGTAATTCACCTGTGCCGCCATGACTGTGGCGGCAGCCATAAGCTGGAATGCCAGCAATGATAAAATCTTTTTCATTTGTTTATCCGGTGTTTTAGTTTTGCTTTATACAAATCAGTTTTTTGTTTTATGCAAATCAGTTTTTTGCCCTTTTAGACAAAAAAACGCTTGGAGGTGTTTCTCCGAGCGTTTTTTATATTACGTTTTGCGATAATTTACTTCACCTTGTCAACGATAGCCTTGAAAGCCTGCGGGTTGTTAACGGCGAGGTCGGCGAGCACCTTGCGGTTGATCTCGATACCAGCCTTGTGGAGTGATCCCATGAGCACAGAATAGCTCATTCCCTCAAGACGTGCGGCAGCGTTGATACGCTGAATCCACAGTGCGCGGAAGTTGCGCTTCTTGTTACGGCGGTCACGGTATGCGTATGTTAAACCTTTTTCCCATGTGTTCTTGGCAACGGTCCACACGTTCTTGCGTGCTCCGAAATAACCACGGGTAAGTTTTAGAATTCTTTTTCTCTTTGCTCTTGAAGCAACGTGATTGACTGATCTTGGCATAGTTTCTTAACTTTTAATCTGTTTGACAATTTAGATAATTAACGGAGACACAGCAAGTCACGAACCTGCTTATTGTTGGTTACGTCAACGATGGCTGAGTGAACCAGATTACGCTTTTGCTTCTTAGTCTTCTTAGTCAGAATGTGACTGTGGTAAGCATGCTGTCTCTTAATCTTACCTGTACCGGTGAAACGAAATCTCTTCTTTGCGCCGGAATTTGTCTTTACTTTTGGCATTGTTTTAATTGTTTTAATTTGTTATTTATAATATGTATAGGTGGCAACGTATATACCAAAGACGTTGCGCACACTACGTTTTCCTTTTTTAATCCTCGTCGGTAGCCTGAAGTTTTTTCAGTGCGTCGGCGCTGATTTTAGCGTTGGCAAGCAGTCCGCCGTTTGCCGGAGCGTCGTCGATGACGTTTTCTGCCGCCTGAGTCCTGGCATCGCTCTCTCGCTTCTCGCGGTCCATTGCCTGCTGGCTCTTCTTAGCCACTCCAGCCTTCTTTGGTGCGATGTAGATGAACATCTTCTTGCCTTCGAGCGACGGCATCCGCTCCACCTTTCCTATTTCTTCAAGGTCGTTGGCAAATCTCAGTAGCAGTACTTCGCCCTGCTCCTTGAACAATATGGAGCGTCCGCGGAAGAACACGTATGCCCTCACTTTGTTTCCCTCTTCAAGGAAAGTTCTGGCGTGCTTCAGCTTAAACTGGTAGTCGTGCTCGTCGGTCTGCGGTCCGAAGCGTATCTCCTTCACCTCCACCTTTACCTGCTTTGCCTTCATTTCCTTGGCGCGTTTCTTCTGCTGGTAGAGAAACTTTGAATAGTCGATGATACGACAGACAGGCGGCTGCGCGTTAGGGGAGATTTCCACGAGGTCTACCCCCTGATTGCGTGCGATGTCTAATGCTTGCCTTGTAGGCATTACTGTTGATCCGCTGTCACTTACTATGCGGACTTCGCGTACCCGAATCTGCTCGTTTACCCGATACTGGTTCTTACTGTTGTCGTTCTTCATTCAACTTTTTGGTGAAACTTGTTCTTTTATCACGTGTCTGTCTTTTCACAAACCGGCTGCAAAGGTACAAAATTTAAGTGAATTAACAAAATTTTTACGACTTTTTTTTCGTTTTTGTTGATATTAATCTAAATTGTGGCGTTTTTGCCTCTGTTTTTGGGGTAGGAAGGGTAGGAGGGGTAGGAGGAGTAAGAGATGTAGGAGTTGTAGGAGTTTTCGGACTTGTCTGACCTGTCTGACGAGTCGGGTGCCCCAGATTGTATGGCTCTATTCAGTGCGGGTGCTCAGATAAATCCCTGCATTTTGAGCGCCTCCATCATTCCCTGGCTCATCTGCTCGTTTGCCTCCTTGGTGTAGCGTATGTCGGTGAAGATTTGCGCCAGCGTTTCCTTGTGGTTTATCTCCACAAACTTCTGGTTTACTGGCAGTGCCTCGCGCTCCTTGTAGTATCTGTCGATGTCGGCGGCGGAATAGTCGTGATATTGCTCTTCGTGCACGAATGATTCCAGCGGCAGTCGGTCGCTCAGGTCGGGCTGCTCGGCAGGCCAGCCTAAAGTGATGGTTGCAATTGGTATTACCAGCTTTGGCAGATGGAGCGCCTCGATTATCATCTTTGGCATGTACACCGTGGTGCCGAGGTAGCAGAGACCCAGCCCCGCCTCTTCGGCAAGATTGCAGAAAGTCTGTGTGTAGAGCAGCGCATCGCTGGCAGCGTTGACGAACGACAGGAAGTTGTCGTAGCCAGGCTGCGCCTTGCGCTCCTCACACCAGCGTGTGGTGCGGCGGAAGTCGGCGCAAACTGTCAATACCACGGGAGCTCCCGTGACCATGGGCTGATTGAAATGCGCGGGCGCGAGCTTTTTCTTGCCTTCCCCGCTGCGCGTCACCACCACGCTGTAGAGCTGGAGATTTCCCATGGTCTGCGTGCGTGCCGCGTCATTGAGCAAAGAGGAGAGCAGTTCGCTGCTCACCTCTTTGTCGCTGTATTTACGTATGGAACGTCGGGTTTTTATTGTTTCCATTTGTGTTGTGGTGATTTTAACTCCTTTACGACTCCTTTTTATCCTCTTAATACCTTATTTACTCTTAATCCTCCGGCCTAATGTCGGTTGCCTTGAGCTGCTCAGCCACCTCGTCGGTAATTTTCTTTGCGAAATCAGCCACGGTGAGCACTCCGCGCTCCTCGCTGCCCTGCTTGCGCACGCTGACGGTGCCGTCGGCCTGCTCTTTCTCGCCCACGATAATCATATAAGGTATGCGCTTCATCTCGTTGTCGCGCACCTTGCGGCCGATTTTCTCGTTGCGGCTGTCGATGACTGCGCGCACGCCCTGCTCAGAGAGCTGTGCAGCCACCTGCTTGGCGTAGTCGTTGTATTTCTCCGAGATAGGCAGGATAGCCACCTGCTCGGGAGTGAGCCACAGCGGGAAGTGACCGGCGGTGTGCTCGATGAGCACTGCGGTGAAGCGCTCCATTGAGCCGAATGGCGCACGGTGAACCATCACAGGAGTCTTTTTGGTGTTGTCCTCGTCGGTGTACTCCAGCCCGAAGCGCACGGGCAGGTTGTAGTCCACCTGAATGGTGCCCAGCTGCCAGCGGCGGCCGATGGCATCCTTCACCATGAAGTCGAGCTTCGGTCCGTAGAAAGCAGCCTCGCCGTACTCCACCTTGGCGTTGAGCCCCTTTTCCTTGCAAGCCTCGATGATGGCCTGCTCGCCCTTCTCCCACACCTCGTCGCTGCCGATGTATTTTTCGTGGTCGTCGGGGTCGCGGAGCGAAATCTGCGCCTCGACGTTGGCAAAGTTGAATGTTGAGAACACGGTGCTGATGATGTCCATCACGCGCTCAAACTCCTGCTTCACCTGGTCGGGACGGCAGAAGATGTGTGCGTCGTCCTGAGTGAAGGAGCGCACGCGTGTGAGCCCGTGGAGCTCGCCGCTCTGCTCGTAGCGGTAGACCGTGCCGAACTCTGCGATGCGCAGAGGCAGGTCCTTGTAAGAACGTGGCTTCTGTGCGAACACCTCGCAGTGGTGAGGGCAGTTCATGGGCTTGAGCATGTATTCCTCGCCCTCCTCCGGGGTTGTGATGGGTCGGAACGAGTCCTTTCCGTAGTGAGCGTAGTGACCGCTGGTGACGTAGAGGTTCTTGCTTCCGATGTGCGGTGTGATTACCTCGTTGTAGCCGTAGTTTTTCTGTATCTTGCGGAGCATGTCCTGCAGGCGTATGCGCAGGTCTGTGCCTTTGGGCAGCCAGATGGGCAGTCCCTTGCCCACGCGCTCGGAGAACATGAAGAGCTCCATCTCCTTTCCTATCTTGCGGTGGTCGCGCTTCTTTGCCTCCTCCAGCATCGTGAGGTATTCGTCGAGCATCTTCTTCTTTGGGAACGACACTCCGTAGAGTCTCTGCATCTGCTCGCGCTCTGCGTCGCCGCGCCAGAAGGCTCCTGCCACGCTGGTGAGCTTTACTGCCTTGATGATGCCTGTGTTTACGAGGTGAGGACCTTTGCAGAGGTCTGTAAAGGCGCCCTGTGTGTATGTGGTGATGGTTCCGTCTTCCAGGTCCTGCTCAATGTGCTCGCACTTGTAGGTCTGCCCTGCAGCCTTGAACTCTGCCAGACAGTCTGCCTTGCTTATTTCCTTGCGCACCACGTCCTCCTTCTTTCCGGCAAGCTCTTTCATCTTAGCCTCGATGGCTGGGAAGTCGCTTTCCTTGATGCTCTGTCCGTCCTTGCAGAGTACGTCGTAGAAGAATCCGTTTTCCACGGCTGGACCGAATCCGAACTGTATTCCCGGGTAGAGTTCCTGCAGAGCCTCTGCCAGCAGGTGGGCCGAAGTGTGCCAGAAAGCGTGCTTGCCCTCGTCGTCGTCAAATTTATAGAGCGCAATGGTGCTGTCCTCATTGATGGGGCGGTTAAGCTCCGTTGTCTCTCCGTTCACGCCACATGCCACAACGTCTCTCGCCAGTGCCGGCGAGATACTCTCGGCAATCATTTGTCCGGTAACGCCCTGTTCATACTCGCGGACGTCGCCGTTGGGAAATGTAATCTTTATCATTTTGTTTTTTGTTTTTTTAATCCTTTGGGGCGCAAAGTTACAAAAAATATTTAAAACCCGCAAATCACGGTACAAATATTTTATTTATTTAATAAAAACAGCTCTCCGATGCTTTTTGCCGCCACGTATGCCATGGTCCAGGCGGCTTGCAGGTTGAAGCCTCCGGTTATGGCATCCACGTCGGTTGCCTCGCCGATGAAGTAGAGGCGGGGGTGGGTCTTGCACTCCAGGGTGCGCGGGCTGAGGCATGAGAGGGCAACGCCGCCGCAGGTTACGAACTCGTCCTTGTGGCGGTTTTTGCCGGCGATGGGGTAGTGGTCGTTGGTGAGCGTGTCGGCAAGGCGGTTTGTCTGCCTGCTGCCCATGCTGCTCCAGCGCGCGGCGGCGTTCAGCCCTGCCTTTGCGAGCAGGTGAGCCCAGAGGCGGGCGTTGAGGGCGTTGGGGTAGATGTTTTGCAGCTGCTTGTTGGGATTTTCAGCCTGCATGGCGCGCAGCATGTCGGCGGCGGCGGTCGGGGTGGCGTCGCCCAGCCAGTTGATGGCGAGGGTGCCGGTGTAGCTGTGGTCGGCGAGGTGGCGTGCGGCAAGCGACGAGAGCTTCAGGACGGCTGGACCGCTCACTCCCCAGTGGGTGATGAGCAGCGGACCGCAGGCGCGGAACTTTGTGCCGGCGAGCGATGCGGTGACCTCCTGCACCACGGTGCCGGAGAGAGTGTTTAGTTGCCGAGAGTCAAGAGCAAGGCTGAAGAGCGACGGCACGGGCGCTATGATGTCGAGCCCGAGCGCGGCGAGCCACTCCATGCCCGCGGACCTGGGGCTTCCGCCCGTGGCAACCACCACGGTGTCGGCGGTAAACTGGCGTTCCTTACACCTTATTATATATATAGGGTCGGCGTGCTCCAGCATCGTCACCCTGCAAGCGGTCATTATGGTGATGCCCAGCTCGCGGCAGCGGCGCAGGAGCAGATTTACAATCTCCATGGCGTTTTGGGAGCGCGGAAACACGCAGTTGTCGTCCTGTGTGACGAGGCTCACGCCCTCGCGTTCAAACCAGCGGAAGGCGTCGTCGTGAGAAAATTCGTGGAGCAGGCGCTTCATCAGGCGGTGACCGCGCGGATAGACGGTTTCGAGAGAGTTGACGGCGGCAAACGAGTTGGTGAGGTTGCAGCGTCCGCCTCCCGTCACCGCCAGCTTGGCGAGAGGGCGCGTGCCGGCTTCGTATATTGTCACCTGCGCCGAGGGCAGGCGGCGCTTTATGTTGATGGCGGCGAAACAGCCTGCCGCCCCGGCTCCGATGATGGCTATATTATTCTTCATTGACTAAAAAAATCTTCACTTCCCTCACCTCGTCAGCGAGAACTTCAGGCTCACTCCGAAGTCCTGCGTTGTCGTGGGGTAGCTGCTGCTTGAGAGCAGCGGGGTGTTGGTCTGACGGTCGTAGTATGCGCTTAGCGTGAGCAGGCGCGACAGCGTGTAGTTTGCCATGAACGAGAGCTTGAATGCGGTGTTGCCGCTGCTTGCCGCCGAAGTCATGGTGGCGACGTCGCGGGTGATGGCTGCCTGCTTGCGGAGCGACAGGTCGAGGCGCAGGTCGAGGTCGTGGTTCACTCCGCGGTTGCGCGCGCTGGTCGAGGCAGACTGGCGCGCGGTGTTGGCGTTGTCGGCTTTTGCGGCGCGGCTTCCCCTTGCCCCCTGCGCGCGCTTGATCTTGCGCGAAGCGGAGCTGTTGCCGAAGAGGTTGAAGTTGCTGATTTTATAGCCCATGCCTATGACCCAGTCCTTGCTCAGCGCCTCGTTAATCTGCACGCTGGTGGTCGAGAGGGTGAGCACGCGGGTGGTGCGGTACTCCATCTTGCAGGTGAGGTTGTTCTGCAGCGTCAGGTCGATGCCGAGCAGCGGCGCAAACGCCTCGTTGATGCTCACGGTGCTGATGTTGAACATCGACGAGGGCTGCGGGTTGCCCGTGGTGGCGTTGGTCACGAATCCCAGCCCGTTCATAAACTCGTGGAAGGTGGCAAACGAGGCGTAGCTGCCCACGGCGAAGATGCTCTTGTAGGAGTGGCTGAGGGTGACGCTCTTGAAGTGGTCGCGCAGCCACGGCAGCTTGCCCAGTCCGCTGTAGCGCAGGGTCCAGTTGGGCAGCATGCGGCGCAGGGCGGGGAAGATGTCGGTTGAGCCTCCGCCGCTGCCCGTGTAGGCGTTGAGGAACGCCGGAATCAGAACGTCGGCGCTGTAAGGGTTTACCTCTCCCAGCTGCGGGTTGTAGGGCGTTCCGCCGAGGCTCACGCCGTTGGCGTCGGTCATTCCCTGCGGATAGGTGGCATTGGCGTATTGCGCCTGCACCATGTCGCGGTATCGGGGCAGCAGGGCGCAGAAGCGGTCGAAGGAAGCGCTGTGGTAGCCCGTGTTGGCGTTGCCCATTCCTTCGAGGGCGCTCTTGAGCGATATCGTGGTCATGTTGAATGTTCCGCTTTGGGTGGTTGGCATTCCGGGGTACATGTACTGTATGCTGCGCGACTTGTTGACGGTGCGGCTGGCGTTGAGGTCGATTTTCAGGTCGCGCAGCGGCTCCAGCGTCATGCGCAGCTGCAGGTCCTCGGTGGCGTTGGTGGTGGCGGGAGTCGCCACGCTGTCGTTAGCCATGAGCCATCCGTTGTCGAACGCCTTTTGCAGATAGCCGTCGCCAATCATGCCGAAGGCGAAGTCGAGTCCGGGCGACATGACGCTGCCCGTGCGCTGCCCGAAGGCGTCGCCGATGTTGGGGATGAAGCCCGGCAGGGTCATGGAGTACTGGTTGCGGTAGACCATGCTGACGCTGCGCACCGACATGAGCGCCCTCGCCGCGTACTGCGCGGGAGAATACCACCACTGCTTGTCAAGCGGCTCCTTGGCGGTGACGCTCAGCTTTATCTTCACGGAGTCGCCCTTGGTCCTGATGGCAATCTTGTTGTTATCAAGTATTTTGTACTTGATGTCGTAGGGCTTGCCGTCGGCGGTCTTGGCTGTCACAATCAGACGCTTCGACCGCTTGTTGTGGGTCACGGTGATTGTGGTGTCGGGAGTCAGGGTCAGCTCGCGCTGATAGGTGTTCTTGTTAAGAGGAAGTTTCTTCTCGTCACTGTTCTCGGACTTGGCTTTGCCCGCCGCCGGTTTCTTGCTGTTCTGTGCGTTGTTCTTTGTGTTCAGCGGCTTCTTCGCTACCGTTTTCCGTGCCGGTGCCTTCTTGAACCGCTCGTTTGCCTTCTTCAGGAAAGGCACGAGGTTGTAGAGCGCCTCCATGTTCCAGCTGCTGTTCAGGGTTATGTTGCGGTTGTTCGAGATGGTGTTGCCTAATGACGTTCCGTCGTCCAGCTCCGTGCCCCTCAGCCAGTTGTAGGTGGCGGTGTACTGGGCGTCGGCGTTGAGCCAGCTCAGGAACGGCAGTTTGTTGAGCGGCAGCTGGTAGGACGCGGTCAGCGACTGCTGGTAGTCGAGCGGCGTTCCGAGGTTGCTTATGCTGTGCCACACGGAGTCCTTCCAGGCGTGGTACTGCTCGGCGTAGAGGTCCTTGTTTATCGGGGTGTAGGGCTCCTCTATCTCGGCGTGGGTGGCGCTCTGGAAGTTCATGTGCAGGTTTTTGGTGAGGTCCCAGCGCAGCTGGAACTCGCGGTTCCAGAGGAATTGCTCGCTGAAGGTGAGCGGCAGCGCCGCGCCGCCGAGGTCGTCCATGTCGCGCTCCTGCAGCTCGTAGTAGTTGCGTATCATTTCGGTGTTGAACGCCACGTTCTGCGGCAGATAGTTCAGCCCGAGCGCCTTGAGGAAGCCTCCCCATTTTTTTGACTTCGATTTCTGGAACGGCGTCCAAGTCTTGTACACCGGCGAGTAGTTGTAGTTTAGCGCTCCGCGCCATTGGTCCTCGCGCTCGTAGACTGTTGTCTCGCCGCTGGTGTTTCTGTGCTGGTGAGAGTAGCTGAGCGAGAAGTTTGCCGGGTCGTAGGGCATTGGGTGGCGCTTTGTCTTTATGCCCACCCTCACGTTGCTGAGTGCGAGGTTGGTCTGCGTGGTCTTTGTCACGGTGATAGCCTCAATCGAGTCGCGTTCCTGCCTGGTGGCGGCGGCGTCGAGCGCGTCGCTCAGGTTCATGTCGGAGTCCAGCGGGTTGTATTTTGGGCGTGTGTTCTCCTTTGTCACGCTGTAGTAGAAGGGGATGCTCACCTTCGCCTTGTCGGGGAAGAATTTTCCCAGTTCCAGCGACGTGGTGAAGCTGTAGGTCTTGTAGTTGTCCTGCGTGCGCTGGACAATGCCCTCCTCCAGACCGCCGAATCCCTCGGTAATCATCTTTCCCGTGAGGCTGAGGTTGCCGAGGTCGGACAGCTGCATGTTGAGATTGCCCGATGCCGCCCATCCTCCCTTGTTGTCCACTTCCAGCAGACGGAGCTCGTTCACCCACACCTCGCCCGACTTCAGCTGCGACGAGAGATTTCGCACTCCTATCATCATCACCGTCACCTCGCCCAGCGAAGGATTTCCCAGCACCGTCATCTTGTTTTGCGGACGGTCGGCATCGTATTCCGAATACTCGCGGGTGTAGGATGCCGCGCCCTGAGCCTTGGCAATGTTGCGCGCCTTTTTCAGCTGCGTCAGCTTCTCAAGGGCGAGGTCGAGCATGTTTTCCTCTGGCCACACCGCCACGCGGTCGGCATGAGTGTCGTTGTATCGGCTCTCGCGCTCAGGGGTGAGCCTGAGCGGTATCTCGTATTCGTAGTAGTTGGATGTGTTGTCGCTGCCGAGGCGTATGAACACCGCCAGCTGGTTGTCCTGCAGCGCGGTGGCGTTGTTCTGCAGGGCGTTGGCGTGAACGAACATCTGCAGTCGGCGGTACTGTCGGATGTCGAGCGAAGAATTTTTGTATACCGCCTTCGACTCGCCGCGCGAGAGGTTTTTCACCGTCATGTTCATCGCCTGCTCGTTTGCCTCCACCAGCTGCGGCTGCGAGGGGTCGGTTATGCGGCTTATGCCCGGCGGCAGCACGTAGTTCACGGGGCGGCGGTCGGTGTGCTCCTCTATGTTTATGGCGCTCACCTCCATCTCGCCGCTGCTGGCGGCGGTGTTCTGCGAGATGTTCTTCTCGTAGGTGCGCCATTCGCCGCGCACGAGGTCGAGGCTTCCGAATCGCAGGAATATCGGCTGCTCAAATCCCGTGAGGAACATACGCATGAAGCGTATCGACGACAGGTCGCTGATGCTTCCTATGCGCTCGCGCATCGCCGAGTTGAGCGGAATGCGGAATTTGTACCAGTGGATGGTCTCGTCGTTCTTGCCGTTGCGCAGGTGAGGCGTGTATTCGCGCACCTCAGCCAGGTAGTTGTTGCCAATCTGGCTCTCGTCAAAGTCCTCAGGGCGTATGCTTACGCGGTACTGCCAGTAGCGCTCGTATTCGTTCAGGGTGTAGTCCTGGTTAATGTCCTCCACGTCGGGACCCGACTTGTAGGACGTGTCGTAGCTCTCGGTGTTGGCGTTGCTGTCGGGCGAGTTTCCCTGCGGGTTGTTTATGTGCTTGTAGCGCTCGTGGATAGAGGCGCGCTTGTTGTCCCAGTTGCTGCCGCGGTAGTAGATGTAGTTGTCGTTTGCGGGGTCAGCCTGCCAAGCGGCGCGCAGACTGTCGTTGGTGATGCTGCCTACGAGGTTGTTGAAGCTCATGTAGTCGGGGAAGTTGCGCTCCTCGTCGTCGTTGAGTCCGTTGAAGCCCACGTCCTGCTTCTCGCGCGAGCCTGCTGTTGTGGCAAATGCGTAGGTCTGAGTGGTCTGCACTGGAATTTTTCCCCATTGCGTGGTGGTGAAACTCTCGGTGCCGTCCACGGACATTCCGCTCTCGTAGAATTTCTTGCCGTCGCGTAGAATGTCCTCGCTCACCTCGCCGAGGTTGATGTAGAGGTCGCCGCCGTGCTGTGGCGCGGTGCCGTCGCGCCGCGTGTAGATGAAGGGGTCGAGCAGCCAGAATTCCAGATATTCTATGTTTGCCGCCTCAAAATCGTTGGTGTCGAGCCGGCGCATCATTCCCGCCCAGCTTTTTTGCGGCGACGGCAGCGAGCCGTCGGCGTTGAGCGCGGTGGTGAAGTTGTAGGGTCCGCGCTCCGTGGGGTAGTATGCCATGTTCAGGATTGACAGCGTGGATGTTGCGCCGTTGTATGTGCTCTGGTCGCGGTTGGGATAGAGCTCGCTGACGTACACCTCGCGCACGTAGTGGTCCGACAGCTGGTCGAGGTCGCTCTTTATGTGGCTGGGGGTGAGGCTGCTGCTGCGGTAGGTGAAGATGGGGTCGATGGTGTACCACGCCATCTGCGCGCGGTTGAATCCGCTGGCGAGGGTGGTCTTGTCGGCGTGCTCGGGAAAGAGCGTTGGGACGCTCGAAAGCACCCACGCCTTCGGGTCGGACACGTCTATGCCGTTTTTGGTGTTCTCGAAGTCGTCCACGTAGGAGGCGTTGTCCTGCGTGCCCTTTGCCTGTCCGGCAATGAGCTGTGCAAACTCGCCCGTGAAGGAAATCTGCGACGGTTGGGTGACGTGCAGGAAAGGTATCTTGTTGAGCATGTTGGTGAGCCACTGGCTTTCGGTCTTCCAGTTCATGTTCACGCCCCAGAGCAGGTTGTTTATCGGCTCGGCTCCCATCGACGCCTTGGAGATGAGGGTCTGCTCGCTGAGGTGCTGCAGGGTTCCGCTGAGCTGGAAGTGCTTCGAGAAATCATACTCCCAGTTGAGCCCCATCATGGTCTTGCGCTGCATGCTGAAGTCGGTGTTGCTCTCAAGGCTCACGTTAACCGCCGTTCCCGCGTCGATGATGTTCTGGTTGAGGATGGTCACCTCGCCGGCGGAGTAGTCCACGGTGTAGTCGCTGCCCTCGGTGAGCACCACTCCTCCTGCCGTCACCTGCACGCTGCCGTGGGGCACGTTGTAGGCTCCGAGCGAGATGACGTTGGCGCTGCTTCCCTTGTACTGACCCGTGAGCACGAACTTGTTTTTCTCGGCTGTCAGGCGCGCGGCGGTCTTGGTGGTGTCGTAGAGCTCGCGGAAAGCGTAACTTTCCGCAACAGTGGCGGGCACGCCGCTGCGGGTGAGATAGTCAACGAGGTATTCGCCGAAAGGCTCGGCGGCAGGCAGGAACACCCTGCCGTTGCTCACGGTGTAGCCCTCCACGTAGTCGAAGTAACCGTTGGGGTGGGGCTTGTTGTTGTTGTCCAGACGGTCGGCGCCGAGCAGGCGTATGATTGGCTTGTCCTTCACCTGCTGCTCGGGAATGTAGTTGAGGTACACGCCTGTGGTGTCGCTCTGATATTTTATGTCGAGACGGAACTTCTGCCTCTCGATGTTTGAGGCGAGGGAGTACACGTTTTTCATCATCAGCCGCCAGTTGCCCATCTGCGGACTGTTGTTTACGTTGCGCAGGGTCTTTACGAAGAGCGCCTGGGCGGTGTTGGTGTTGTCGGTGGAGAACTCGCCCACCTGAAAGGTCTGTCCGCCGAGCGTGTACTCGAACGCCACGGCAAGCACCTGGTCGCTCTGCAGCGTGGTCTTGAGCGAGATGTAGCCCAGGGCGGCGTTCACCGTGTACTCAGAGCTGCTGAGCAGTCGCGCGCTCTGCATCTTCTCGTAGTCCACGCCTCCGGCAAATCCCGGGATGGCGTCGAGCACGGTGCTGGTCTGGTCGATGTCGCGTGCTCCGGCATATTGGGTTGTCATGGCGCTGTATTCGGTGTTGGCGGCGTTGCGCGGCGATATGTCGCCGGAGGCTCCCCACAGGGCTGCGTTCTGCGTGTTGCGGCTCTCGCCGAGGTCGGTGAGCGCCACGAGGTTTCGGGTGTTGTTGGTGGTTCCGGTCTTGTTGGTAATCCACACCTCCACGCGCGTAATCTTGATGCCCGTGGTGAGGTTGGGCAGGGTGGTGAGCGCCTGGGTGTAGCGCTCGCGGAAGTAGTGGGCGAGGAAGAAGTGGCGGTTTTCCTCGTAGTCCGAGGCGTCGATTTCGTATGAGGTCATCTGCGTGCCTCCGCGGCTCGACACGCTTTTCGACGTTGAGTTCTTTTGCGAGAGCACGGTCTGCAGCTTCAGCTTGCCGAACTGCATGTCGGTGCGCACTCCGAACAGGGAGCTTGCTCCCCGAATGAGCGATGAGTTGCTGGGAAAGGTCACGTTGCCTGCCTCCACCAGCTTTATTATCTCGTCTTCCTTGCCCTCGTAGCGCAGCTTTATGTTTTTCGTGTCGAAGTCGAAGGTGGCGTCGGTGTTGTAGTTGAGGTTCATGTTCACCTTGTCGCCCACCTTTCCGTTGAGGTTGAGGTTTATCTTCTCGTCGAAGTCTATGGATTTTGTCTTTCGGTTTCTTATGGGCAGCGACGGGTTGTCGATGTTCTTGAGCGTGGCTCCCATCTTCAGCTCGGCGGTACCCTGGGTCTTTATCCTCACTCCGCCGGGTCCGAAAATCTTTTCCGCCGGACCGAGGTCGAAGTGCATGTCGGAGAACGAGAACTTGTCCTCGCCCTTCGCCTTCACGTTTGCCGCATCCTTGTCGCGGAAGAAGGCGTTCATCGCCCTGCGCTCGCTCCACTTGAGATATTCTTCGGGAGTCATCAGCACGGGGGCGTTGAGATAGGAGTCGCCAATCTTCGAGCCGACGACGTACATGTTGATGGAGTCCACGTATTCTGCCGCCTGCCTGATGTTGTCGGGCATGCGCAGGTCGGTGGCGGAGGAGTCGAGGTCGGCGGTGAGCACGGGCGCTGTCTTCTGTATTCGCCAGCGCGGGTGAAGCAGGCTGTCGGGTATGGTCTCGTCGGCCACCACGAGCTTGGGCTGGGCTTTCACTTCAGCCTTCTGCTTTGTGGCGGTGTTGTCATCCTGCGGCGGCATGGCAATGGCGCAGACGCTGAGCAGCGGGATGAGAATATAGCACAGTCGCTTCATTCAGTAAAAATAGAACTGTGATTACTTGATTAGTTTCAAAGCCATCTTTACAACTTCCTCCACGGCGGCGGATGGGTTGTCCTGAAGGATTTTAACAACCACCTTGTTGGTAGGGGCAGGCGCGAAGCCGAGCATGGTGAGGGCGCTCACCGCCTCGTCCTTCACGGCGCTGTTTACCGGAGCCTGGATGGCGCCGCCTGCCGGAATCTCGCCCTGAATGCCGAGCGATACAATCTTGTCGCGCAGCTCAACGATGATTAGCTGTGCGGTCTTTGCGCCTATGCCCTTGATGGTCTTTATCAGGCGCTCGTTGCCCGTGGAGATGTGGTTGCAAAGCTCCGCCGGGCTCATTGCCGAGAGAATCATGCGCGCGGTGTTGGCTCCCACGCCCTTTACCGAGAGCAGCAGGCGGAACAGGTCGCGCTCCTTGCGGGTGGCAAAGCCAAACAGCTCGTGCGCATCCTCGCGTATGGATTCGTGGACGTAGAGTTTCACTTCCTTCCTGCCCTGTACGGCAGTGTATGTGTTGAGCGAGACGTTCAGACCGTAGCCCACGCCCGCCGCCTCGATGACAACAAGGGCAGGGGTGGAGTCGGTAAGCTCGCCTTTAATGTATTCAATCATAATCAAGAACTTTATATATACATATATAACGTTGTTTGCGCCATATTATTGTACTTTCTTGTCCTGTGCCGGCTTTTTAGTGTTTTTTCTGCGGTTTCCCGAACGCCTTTTGCCCTGCCGGCGGTTGCCGTTGCCGCGCGGACCGCGCCGGCGTCCGTCTTTCCTGCGTTCCTTTATCACGTATTCGGGAGCCTCGCCCAGCTCTGCGGGCAGCGGAGTCTTTTCTATCTCCTTGCCGAGGAACTTCTCAATGCTGCGGAAGCTGATGAAATCCTTCTCGCACACCAAGGTTATGGCAACTCCGTCGCGCTGTGCGCGGGCGGTGCGTCCTATGCGGTGTACGTAGTCCTCGGCATCGTGGGGAACGTCGAAGTTGATTACCATCGCAATGTCGTCGATGTCGATGCCGCGCGCCACGATGTCGGTGGCAACCAGCACGTCGGTCTTGCCAGCCTTGAAGCGGAACATCACCTCGTCGCGCTCCTGCTGGGTGAGGTCGCTGTGCATGGCGTCGCAGTTTATCTTCATGCGCCTGAGCTCGCGGGTGACTTCCTTCACCTTTTCCTTCTTGCCCGAGAAGATTATGACGCGGTTGAGCTGGTCCTGGGTGAACAGATGCTTGATGATGCCCAGCTTCTGCGGCTCGTGGCACACGTAGGCGCTCTGCCGTATCTTCTCGGCGGGCTTGCTCACCGCTATCTTCACCTCCACGGGGTCGTTGAGCAGGGTCTTTGCCAGCTGCTGGATTTTGTCGGGCATGGTGGCTGAGAACATGATGGTCTGACGGTCGGCAGGCAGCAGCTTGGCTATCTGCAGGATGTCGTCGCTGAAGCCCATGTCGAGCATGCGGTCTGCCTCGTCGAGCACAAAGAAGCTCACCTTGCTGAGGTCGACGTTGCCCATGCGTATGTGGCTGAGCAGGCGGCCGGGGGTGGCTATTATCACGTCGGCACCCGTCTTCAGCCCGGTGACCTCCTGACTGAATCGCCCTCCGTCGTTGCCGCCGTAGATGCAGACGCTGCTCACTCCGTCGAGATAGTAGCCGAAGCCCTGCATCGCCTGGTCTATCTGCTGCGCAAGCTCGCGTGTGGGCGACATTATCAGGCAGTTTACCGCGTCCTTGGGGTAGCCGCCGTCGTCGAGCATCGAGAGAATGGGCAGCAGATAGGCGGCAGTCTTGCCTGTGCCCGTCTGGGCAATGCCTATCACGTCGCGGTAGTCGAGAATCTCGGGTATGCAGCCCGCCTGTATGGGTGTACACTCATCAAAGCGCATGTCGTAGAGCGCATCGAGGATATTGTCGTTGAGGTATGTTTCTTCAAATTTCATAATTCTTAATTTAAAAATTTTAGTTCGGCGCCTTCCTGTAACAGTAGTAGGCTATGAAGAAATACAGCAGGTTAGGAATCCATGCAGCAAGCATCGGGGGAGTGCTGGCGTTGATTGCGAAGGTGGCGCTCACGGTCTGCAACAAGATGTAGGCGAAGCTCAGCGCCAGACCTATGCCGAGATAAAGCCCCATGCCGCCCTTGCGCTTGCGCGACGAGAGGCTGGCACCGATGATGGTGAGGATGAACGAGGCAAAGCAGGTGGCAATGCGCTTGTGGTACTCCACCTGATACTGGACGACGCTGCCCGAGCCGCGGTCCTGCTGCTTTGAGATGTAGCGCAGCAGTTCGGGACTGGTGAACGTCTCCTGCTGACCCTTTGAGAAGACGAGGTCCATGGGCTCCATGATGATGGTGGTGTCGATGCTGGCACCGCTCTTTATGTGCTCGCGCATTCCCTTGAGGCTGCGTATTTTGTAGCTGGTGCAGCGCCAGTGGTAGCGCGAGTCGCTGATGGTGTCGTACTGGATTGTGTTGGCTGTCATGTGGCTCACCAGTTTCTTGTTCTCAAACTTGTCGAGGGAGAAGCCGTAGCCCGTCTTGGTGCGGTCGTCGTACTGCTGGATGTAGGCAATCACGCCCTTGTCCACCTGCAGCTGTACGTTGCTGGCGGTGGTAATCTTCTTCTTGTTCTTGTATTGCGACTCGAAGTTCTGGCGTATGATGTTGCCCTTGGGAATGACGTAGGAGCCGAGGTAGAAGTTGAGCACGGCAATGAGGAATGCCGAGAAGAGGTAGGGGCGCAGCAGCCGCTTGAAGCTCATGCCGCACGCCAGCATGGCTATGATCTCGGAGTTGCCTGCCAGCTTGGACGTGAAGAAAATCACGGCGATGAACACGAACAGCGGACTGAAGATGTTGGCGAAGTAGGGTATGAAGTTGGCGTAATAGTCGAACACGATAGCCCTCAGCGGCGCGTGGTAGTTGGAGAACTTTGCGAGGTTCTCGTTGACGTCGAACACGATCGAGATGGATATGATGAGGGCGATGGAGAAGATGTATGTGCCTATGAACTTGGCGATGATGTAGCGGTCGAGACGCTTCAGGAACATCAGCGGGCGCAGCATCCTGCCGATGAATGACAGAGCGCGCCTGATGCCCCTGCCAATTTTGCCGAAGAAACGGCTCACCGCCCTTCTGCGCCTGTAGCGCCTGTGGTGTTGTCTTATCTTGCTAAATGTTTTCAAACCCAAAATGTTTTAGTTGTCGTTATGTTATATTCTCCGTCCGAGATTGTCAATCACCGAACGCTTCCACTGGGTAAAGTCACCTATTTCTATATGCGCGCGCGCGTCGGAGACAAGACGGAGGTAGAAGGCGAGGTTGTGGATGGAGGCTATCTGCATGGCAAGCAGCTCCTGAGCCTTGAAGAGGTGGTGGAGATAAGCCTTGGTGTAGACGAGGTCGGTGGTGCATCCGTCGGGGTCGATGGGCGAGAAGTCGTCCTCCCACTTCTTGTTCCTCATGTTCATTGTGCCGTTGTAGGTGAACAGCATGGCGTTGCGGCCGTTTCGGGTGGGCATCACGCAGTCGAACATATCTACTCCGCGTTCTATAGCCTCAAGTATGTTCTGGGGGGTGCCAACTCCCATGAGATAGCGCGGCTTGTCCTTTGGCAGAATGCCGTTGACCACCTCAATCATGTCGTACATCACGTCGGTGGGCTCACCCACGGCAAGACCGCCGATGGCGTTGCCGTCGGCACCCTTGTCGGCGATGAATTTGGCGGCGTCGGCGCGCAGGTCTTTATAAGTGCAGCCCTGCACGATGGGGAAGAGGCTCTGGCTGTGACCGTAGAGCGGCTCGGTCTCGTTGAAGCGCCTGATGCAGCGGTTGAGCCAGCGCTGGGTCATGTCAAGGCTGCGCTTGGCATACTGGCGGTCGCTCTGTCCCGGGGGGCACTCGTCGAACGCCATTATGATGTCGGCTCCGATGACGCGCTGGGTGTCCATCACGTTCTCGGGAGTGAAGATGTGCTTTGAGCCGTCGATGTGGCTGCGGAACTCGCAGCCTTCCTCGCGCAGCTTGCGTATGCCTGTGAGCGAGAACACCTGAAAGCCGCCCGAGTCGGTGAGCATGGGACGGTCCCAGCCTCCAAACTTGTGGAGACCTCCCGCCTTGCGCAGGATGTCGAGCCCGGGACGGAGATACAGATGGTAGGTGTTGCCGAGGATAATCTGTGCCTTCACCTGCTCGCGCAGCTCGCTGAAGTGTACGCCCTTGACACTGCCGACGGTGCCCACGGGCATGAAGATGGGAGTCTTTATCTCGCCGTGGTCAGTGGTGATAATTCCGGTGCGGGCGTCGCTGCATGGGTCGGTATGCTGTAGCTCAAATTTCATTTCTTCTCTGTTTCTTTCGTTTCTTCGGGTATTTCAAAGCACACAGGGTTGTCCACCAGTTCGTCGGTGAGGGCGAAGCGCCACACGTCCTGCACGTTCTCCACATAGTGGAAGGTTACGCCCTTGAGGTAGTCCTGCTCGATTTCCTCGATGTCCTTGCGGTTGGCGTTGCACAGCATGATGTCGGTGATGCCCGCGCGCTTGGCGGCGAGAATCTTTTCCTTGATACCGCCCACGGGCAGCACCTTGCCGCGAAGCGTTATTTCGCCGGTCATAGCCACGTTGGCGCGCACCTTGCGCTGGGTGAGCGCCGAGGCGATGGAGGTGGCGATGGTGATGCCCGCCGAGGGACCGTCCTTGGGCGTGGCTCCCTCGGGCACGTGGATGTGTATGTTCCAGTTGTCGAAGATGCGGTAGTCTATCTTCAGCGTGTCGGCATGAGCCTTGAC
>JAUNSB010000051.1:0-29107 GCA_030539375.1 Prevotella sp. | reverse complement strand
TCCTTTACCTCTTTCGGAGCCATTCGGGGTACATCTCTTTGTAAGAGAGGTACATTTTGTGTGCAAAATTATACAAAATATAAGAAACAAAGGCATAATTAGCATATTTCTTGTTTTTTCATAACGTTATTTAACATAAATCAACGAAGTTACAAAACTTTTGTTGAGCAAAACGGGAATCATCAACAACCGCTCCTGCCTGTTTCTCAGTCTGTTAATTTTCCAAACAGTATTCATGTACCTCTCTTACAAAGAGATGTTGGATTTCATCCGACGTTTTCTCGCCATGGCATAGCTCAAGCAAGCTTAACTCTGCTCATGGCTTAACGAAAACGTTCATTTTTGCTCAACAACCGCTTCCTTTTTCCTGTATGTTTTTTTGAATTTTGAATTACCGCGGCAGATTAAAGCGCAGCAAATTCGTAACTTTGCAGAAGTTACTTTCGCTCAACAAAAAAAATATTAAAAATTCATTTTATATTTTGTTTTGTCCTCGCTTATTCGTAACTTTGCAGACAATAACAAATAGCGGAAACAGAAATATGGAAGACTTCGTACATCTTCACGTACATACATATTATTCTATACTTGACGGTCAGTCGAGCATAGGCAAGCTGGTAGACAAGGCTGTCGCCAACGGCATGCGCGGCATGGCGATAACCGACCATGGTGATATGTTCGGCATCAAAGAGTTTTTTGACGCCTGCAACAAAGTGAACGGCAAGCGCAAGAAGGAAGGAAAAGAACTGTTTAAGCCTATCCTGGGCTGCGAGATGTATGTGGCTCACCGCAAAAAGGAGCAACGCGAAGCATCAAAGGGCGACAAGAGCGGCTATCACCTCATTGTATTGGCGAAGAACTACAAAGGATATAAGAACCTGATAAAGTTAGTGTCAAACGCATGGGTGGACGGTTTTTATATGCGCCCGCGTACCGACCGTGAGGACTTGGAGCGCCACCACGAGGGATTGATAGTATGCTCGGCATGTATTGCCGGCGAAGTGCCGGCAAAGATTCTCAAGGGCGACATTGAGGGAGCACGTGAGGCAATAGAATGGCACAAGCGCCTGTGGGGTGACGACTACTATCTGGAGCTGCAGCGCCACGAAGTGAAAAACCCCAACATCCGCGCCAACCGCGAAACCTTTCCCCTGCAGCAGAAGGCAAATGCCCAGATAATGGAACTGGCAAAGGAATACGGAGTGAAATTAGTGTGTACCAACGATGCGCACTTTGTGGACGAGGACAACGCCGAAGCACACGACCACCTGTTGTGTATGAGCACAGGAAGGGATCTTGACGACCCCGACCGTATGCTTTACACCAAGCAGGAGTGGTTTAAGACACGCGAGGAAATGAATGCCATATTCAGCGATGTGCCTGAAGCACTCGCGAACACTGCCGAAATTCTCGACAAGGTGGAGTTCTATGACATTGAACATGCCCCCATCATGCCCTTTTTTCCAATTCCAGAGGAATTTGGAACGGAGGAGCTATGGCGGCAGAAGTTCAGTGAGGACGACCTGTTCCGTGAATTTACAAGCGACGAGAACGGCAACAATCCGCTGCCTAAGGAGGAAGGCGAGAAGAAAATAAAGAAGCTCGGAGGTTTTGAGAAACTTTACCGCATAAAATTTGAAGCAGACTATCTGGCAAAGCTTGCCTATGAAGGAGCAGAACGGCTATACCCCACCCCACTTGCCGATGATGTGAAAGAGCGCATAAACTTTGAACTCCACATCATGAAGACCATGGGATTCCCAGGATACTTCCTCATTGTGCAAGACTTCATCAACTCAGCACAAAACGAGCTGGGAGTGATGGTGGGGCCGGGACGTGGCTCGGCTGCCGGCTCGGTGGTGGCATATTGTCTGGGCATCACCAAGATTGACCCGATGAAGTACGACCTACTGTTTGAGCGTTTCCTCAATCCCGACCGTATATCGCTGCCCGATATCGATACCGACTTCGATGACGACGGCAGAGGCAGAGTGCTGGAATGGGTGGAGGACAAATATGGTCATGCCAACTGCGCCCACATCATCACCTACGGCACCATGGCAACCAAAAACTCGATAAAGGACGTGGCGCGTGTAGAGAAACTGCCAATAAACATAAGCAATGATTTATGTAAAAAGATTCCCGACCGTCTGCCCGACGGACTGAAGATGAACCTTACCAACGCCATAAAGTGCGTGCCTGAGCTCCGAGACGCCGAGGCAAGCACCGACCCCAAGCTGAGCAACACCATGAAGTATGCCAAGATGCTTGAGGGAACAGTGCGCAACACGGGCATCCACGCCTGCGGATTCATCATCTGCCGTGACGAGATAAGCGACTGGGTACCTGTGTCGGTGGTGGAAGACAAGACCGACGAGGGACACAAGCTGCGCTGCACACAGTATGACGGTCACGTGATTGAGTCGACCGGACTGATAAAGATGGACTTCCTGGGACTGAAGACCCTTTCGATATTGAAGGAGGCGATAGAGAACATACGCCTCACCACTGGCGAGACTATAAACTTGGACACTCTGCCCATAGACGACGAGCTGACCTATCAGCTATATCAGCAGGGACGCACAATCGGCACGTTCCAGTTTGAGTCAAACGGTATGCAGAAATATCTGCGCGAGCTTCACCCCACAGTGTTCGAGGATCTCATTGCCATGAATGCCCTCTACCGCCCGGGACCAATGGACTACATCCCCGACTTCATAGCCCGTAAGCACGACCCTACGAAGGTGACATACGACATCCCGTGTATGGAAAAATATCTGAAGGACACCTACGGCATCACGGTGTATCAGGAGCAGGTGATGCTTCTGTCGCGACAACTGGCAAACTTCACCCGCGGCGAGAGCGACGCCCTGCGTAAGGCTATGGGTAAGAAGAAGAAGGACATCGTAGACCAGATGAAGCCGAAATTCATTGAGGGAGGAAAGAAAAACGGACACGACCCTAAAGTTCTGGAAAAGATATGGGCTGACTGGGAGAAATTTGCATCCTACGCGTTCAACAAGAGTCACGCCACATGCTACTCGTGGGTGGCTTACCAGACAGCCTATCTGAAAGCCCACTACCCGGCAGAATACATGGCAGCGGTGATGAGCCGAAACCTTGCAAACATTACTGAAATCACCAAACTGATGGACGAGTGCAAGGCAATGGGAATACCCACCAAGGGTCCCGACGTGAACGGCAGCCGTCAGAAGTTCAGCGCCAACAAAAAAGGTGAAGTGCGCTTCGGTATCTCTGCCATCAAAGGCGTGGGCGGAGCCGCCGCTGACGCCATCGTTGGCGAGCGCGACAAGAACGGTCCCTATAAGGACATATTCGAATTCATACGCCGAATAAACTTCAGCAACGTCACCAGCAAGAACATCGAGTATCTCGTTCTAAGCGGAGCTTTTGACGACTTCAAACAGTTGCGTCGCGAAGACTTCTTTGCCGTGAACGCCAAGGGAGAGCGGTTTATAGACCTGTTTATCCGCCACGGTCAAAAATACCAGCAGGAGATACAGAGCATAAAGAATTCGCTGTTTGGAGGTGACGAGGACAACATCGACATCGCCACACCTCCAATAATAAGAGGTGACGACTGGAGTGACATTGAGCGCCTCAACAAGGAGCGCGAGCTTGTGGGAATATACCTGTCAGCACATCCGCTCAACGAATTCCAAATAGTACTTGAAAATCTATGTAACACAAAATGCAGCGAGTTGGCGGAAGTAAAACAACTGCAAAACCGTCAGCAGATAGTATTCGGAGGTATAGTGACAAACGTAACCCCGAGGTTCACCAAACAGGGCAAACCCTTCGGCATAATAAAGCTTGAGGACTTCTCGGGCGGTGGAGAGCTTGCACTATGGTCGGAGGACTGGGGACGGTGGAACGGCATGTTCCAACAGGACTGCATTCTGTATATCACAGCCACACTGAAACAGCGCTACCGCGACTCCGACTTTTATGACTTGAAGATACAAAACGTGGAGTATATGCAGTCGGTGAAGGAAAAGGCAATCGACAAAATAACAATATCTATTAACACCGATATCCTAAACAATCAGATTGTTGCCGAGCTTGACGAATTGATAGCCGAGAGTCCTGGAAAGACACGCCTGTTCTTCCAGCTTCACGACTCAATAGGCAAACACATAGTATCGCTGCGCAGCACGTCAAAAACCATTGATGTGAAATCATCACTGCTCTCATATATTAAGAATAACGAAGCATTAGAATATAAAATCAATTAATCAATAACTTAATTAAAAAACAAGAATTATGGAAGTAACAATCACAAACGAGAACTACAGGGGCTACGCCGAAGGCGAACTGCCTTTGATGATTGATTTTTGGGCTACATGGTGCGGTCCTTGCCGTCAGATGCTGCCTATAGTGGAAGAACTTGCAAACGAGTATGACGGCAAGATTGTTGTAGGCAAATGCAATGTTGACGAAGCCGATGACATAGCAATGCAGCACGGTATACGCAGCATCCCCACCATTCTCTTTATCAAGAATGGTGAGGTTGTGGACAAGTCAGTTGGCGCCGTGCCAAAGGCTAAACTTGTGGAGAAGATCGAGAAGGTTCTCTAACTCCTTTAATTATCACACTCCACTACACGTGAACCATCCTCCTGCTCGGCGATTGTCACTTTTACGGCATCCTCGGGCAGGAGTTCTTCTATCAGCTCGGGCCATTCTATGAAGCACAATCCGCCGCCATAGAAATAGTCTTCATATCCCATGTCGTAGACTTCCTCAAGTTTTTTTATACGATAGAAATCGAAGTGGTAAATGGTAAGAGCCTGCGTTTCGCTCTCATACTCGTTTACGATGGCGAATGTAGGTGACGTGATCACATCGCTCACTCCCAGTTCCTCACATACAGCTTTGATAAACGTGGTTTTTCCTGCTCCCATCTTGCCATAAAAGGCAAAAACCTTACGGTCGCCGATGCCTGCCACAAACTCACGGGCAGCGGAGCGTATATTCTCAATATTATCTATTACTATTTTCATTTTCTTTTTCTTCTTAAAGTTATCAGCGGAACCATAATCTCCTCCATCGATATACCGCCGTGCTGGAACGTATCCTTGTAATAGGACACATAATAATTGTAGTTGTTGGGATAGGCAAAAAAAGTGCTCCCCGTGGCAAACACGTAGCTGGTGCTGATGTTTGGCTGCGGCAACTGTGCCTGTCTGGGGTCTTTAATCACAAATATATCCTTGTCGTTGCACGCCAGATTCTTTCCTAATTTATATCTCAGATTGGTGTTGGTGTTGCGGTCGCCGATAATCTTCACAGGCTTACTTGAACGTATCGAGCCATGGTCGGTGGTTACTATTACGGCACAGTCGGTTTGTGCCAGCAGCTTGAAAAACTCCGACACTGCCGAATGGCGGAACCAGCTGAGCGTAATCGAACGGTAGGCACTCTCGTTGTTAGCGAGTTCGCGCACCATTCTCGACTCTGTTCTGGCATGGCTGAGCATATCTATAAAGTTGAACACCACCACATTGAGGTCGTTCTTCTTCAACTGGCTAAACTGTTGAAGAAACTTTTCCGCATCCGCCGATGTGTTTATCTTATTATAAGAATATGTGTCGTGACGACGAAAACGGTCTATCTGTGTCTTTATCAGCGGAGCCTCGTTGAGGTTCTTTCCTTCTTCCTCATCCTCATCCACCCACAGGTCAGGAAACATCTGCGCAATCTTGTTGGGCATCAGTCCGCTGAATATCGCATTGCGCGCATACTGCGTGGCTGTGGGCAGAATGCTGTAATACAGGTCATCGGTAATCTCAAATGAGTCGGCAATCTCGGAAGCTATGGTGCGCCACTGGTCGTAGCGGAAATTATCAAACACCACCATAAACACCTTCTCACCGCTGCTCAGCAGTGGGAACACCTTCTTCTTCATCACCTCAGGACTCATCAGCGGATGACTGCCGTTGCCGCTCATTGACATAATCTCGTCCACCCAGTCAAGATAATTCTTCTTTATGAACTTGGCAAAAGCATTGTTTGCCTCCTCCTTCTGCATGCGCAGCATCTCGGTCATTTGACTGTCGGTGCTGCTCAGCTCCAGCTCCCAGTGCACCAGCCTGCGGTAGAGCTCCTGCCAATCGGATGCCGTACGACAGTCGTCAATCTGCATAGAAATGTTGGTAAAATTCTGCTGGTAGGTGCTCTGTGTCACCTCCGCCACAATCTCCTTGCGGTGGATGTTCTTTTTCAACGACAGCAATATCTGGTTCGGGTTTACGGGCTTTATGAGATAGTCGGAAATCTTGCTTCCAATGGCTTGGTTCATGATGTTTTCCTCCTCGCTCTTAGTCACCATCACCACAGGCAGTTCAGGATGTATCTCCTTTATACGCTGCAGTGTCTCCAGTCCACTCAGTCCAGGCATCATCTCGTCGAGCAGCACAATGTCGAAATTCTGCTGCGCACACTGTTCAATGGCATCAGTACCGTTCGACACCGTCACCACCTCATAGCCTTTTTTCTCCAGAAATAATATGTGGGCGCGCAACAGCTCTATCTCGTCGTCCACCCAAAGTAATAGTCCGTTGTTTGTCATATATTCACTGCTGTTTTATCTGTAAAAGTCATCGTCAAAGTCTATCGTTGTGTTCTGCGGAGTGTCGTCGGTTTCAGGCTCTTCTGACACGTCGGACGGGTCAGACTTGTCAGAATCGTCTGACTGGCTGGAATCATCAGAATTACCGCCTTCCTTATACTCCGGATAACCCACGCCACTGCCCTCTGATTCTTCATTCTTCATTCTTAATTCTTCATTTTCCTCTGGCTCGTTGAGCAGCGGCAGCTTATTCTCCGGCAGCGGCGCAAGCTCTTTTTCAAAGAACAGATCATAGTCTTTATAGCTGTATCTTGTGCCGAGCAATTTCAGGTTGCTCTTGCTTATTATTATCCTGCGGCAGCCTTCAAGTTTATCACCTATTCCTTCCGGCGAATACAGACGGCGCACATACTGCAGAGCCTCATCGTAACTTAGGAATCCTGAAACGATCATTCGGCTTATGCCGTTGTCATTATCAATTTCGATATTGAAATCGCGAACCATGAAGCTTGTGAAATTATAGCGCGCCATCTCATAAAGCATCTTGTTTTGGTCAATACTGTCGGAATCGTATGCCAGCACAAACACATAATCGGTGTTGACATCCACCGAAAGAGTGTCGGCGCTGACGGAATCGGTCACAGCCAGCACAGTAGAGCGACGTTCCCAGATATTGCCTATGTCAAACTTGCCGCCATGCAACGGACGTCCCTCTTGAATGCCCTTGACTATCATGCCCGCCATCTCCGCAACCTCGCTCTCGGGATATTTCTCCACCACAGTCTTCAGTTTCTCGACACAGCCTGCCGCATCGCCGTCGTTGAGCAGGGTTATGGCGTTGATGAATATGAACTTAGGACGGTTCTCTCCCTGCGGGAAACGCTCATCGGAAACCTTTGCGTTGGCATAGACCTCAGCGTGGCGACTGTCCTTGAACGCCTGATATGTGGCGGCATAGAGCGAGTCTTCAAGATGCACTCCAAAGCGTGCGTTGTCTGCAAAATACGGATTGGTGACCGTCTGTGTCCACTCGCTTTCGGCATAACCAGTCTCAAGCCTTGAGACACACTGTGCCGCCATGTCGGTGTTGCCACGACGAGAATAGAGCAGGAAAAGATGATACCAAGCCTCATCGTTTCTCTCATATTCAGGATATTGGGTGGTGAGACGGGTGAGCATCTGCTCTGCCTTACCGAGATTGTCGAGCTTATCCTTGAAAATTATCCCGGAGTTCAGCAGTCCCTCTTCTATTATGGCATTGCTCGCCGCCATCTGCTCTTCGCTAAACGGAATCTGCGCCAGATAATACTCACGGTTATGAGGGTCATTGGCAGTGGAGTCGCCAGAAAGTGTGGAGTGTTCTGTGCTCTGTGCGGAGTGTTCTGTGCTGTCGTTGGCAGTGTTCAGTGTTTCATCCTCCGCCTCCGATTCTTCATTAGTTCGCAAGCTCATCAGCTCCGCAGTCTTCATTTTTAATTCTTCATTTATTTCCGCCACCACGGTCTTGTTGCTGCGCTGCCAGTTGTCCTCATTGGGGCGCTTACCCCACATCTGTTGAAACTGTGCCTTTCCACGGCTCACAGCCAGAGGATTATAAAAATACCACTCACCGCTCTGCATACCTGCGTTCTGCGTGGAGTTTGGAGTGTTGGATGTGGAATTTTGATTTTGCGTATTTCCCATAGCCCCCTGCTCGGCAGCCATCTGCTCGGCTTCGGCAGCCTCTCTTGCTAAGCGTTCCTCCTTCTCTTTCTTTTTCAGTGCCTCAATCACACGGTCGATGGCCTGCAGCCGCTCAGCCTCCGGCATCTTTGCAAGTGTCTGGAGAGAATCCTGCAGATGCACCGCCTCAGTGTGAGGCACCAGCTCGTCGAGTACCTTTGAACGCTCAGTAAGCTGTTCATAATCCTTGCGCTCCTTGTCGAGCATGCCAATTGCCTCAGTGTAGCACCGCTGAGCATCGGAGTAGCGTTCCTTCTCCCAATAAATATTTCCCAATGTCAAGAGCAGCACGCCCTTCTCCACCCCGCTGCGTGTGGCTTTCTCATTGCCTTTCTCGTATGCGGCAATGGCAGATGCGGTGTCTTTTTCCGCCATATAGATGTTTCCAATGGCATAATACACTTGGTCGAGATAGTCCTTGTTGTTGTCGTTGGCAGCCATACGGCGCAGACGGCTTATCATCTGCTTCGACCGTCCCTTTGCCATAACTTCTGTTTGTGCAATACGGGCATTAAATTCTGTATTATACGGCGGATTGAGCCTTATCACCCTGCCGTATGCCTTATATGCAGCAGCGTTGTTGCCAAGCCGTTGCTGAAGTTGCCCCATGAGATACCACTCGCGCGCCTTTTGCTTATTGCGGCGCTCATGCTTTATCACCCTTGCAAGATATGCAGCGGCATCGCTATACTGTCCGCTATGCAGATAATAGCTGCACAGAGCATAGTCTACATCTGCCTGTGCCTTGTAGTGTATGCTGTCACGACGAAGGTTGCGCAGCACATCCTCAGCATCATACACCCAGTCAAGCTCGCAATAGCTCTTTGCAAGCCAGGCACGGGCTATGCCGTAGATGGCAGGCTGGGTGGCGTAAAGGCGCGACATATATGAGAATGTTGCGGCAGCCTCCTCAAACTGTCCCGACATAAACTGTGACTTTCCCAGAAGCAGCCATGCCCTCCAAAGAAACGGGTTGTACTCACGGCGTCCCAGCCATTCTATATCCTTGGCGGTTTTGCGGCGGCTCTTGTTCCACTGCGGACGGCGCTTTATGCTGTGCTGCTTTATCGCCTTCTCCGATTTTTCTATCGCTCTCGTAAAGTTACTTTTGCCAATGTCACAGGTCTTTTTGTTACCCACGGCATATAGCGGAATCATTTCCGTAAAGTTGTCTTCATTGCCTTTCTCCTGTGCCTCAGCTCCCTCTATAAACGCCTCACTACCATTATAATAAGTATTGTAGCGCGCCGTGAACGACTGCCACCAGCGGCTACCTGCCGTGTTCTTCTGCGCAGAGCAGCCCATAATGCCAGCAATAGCCACCAGCACTACACTACACCTTATTATATTATATAGCCTTGCGCAACGTTTCATTCTAATGCAAAAGTATAACAATTATCTCAACCGCCAATATTCTTAACTCTTTGGTACTAAAACTCCGATACGCCCTCCTCGTATTCGCCGAGGAACATACGCTCGCCGTCGAACACGGCGTAGGTGAACTGGCTCACCCAATCGCCGAGAATCATCATGCGCACCTTTTTGGACAGCATCAGGTCAAGCTCAATGTGGCGGTGACCGAAGATATAGTAGTCCACATTGGGGTGTGTCTTCATATAGTCCTTGGCAAAGAGCACAAGGTGCTCCTTGTTCTCACCGCTGTATGGCGGCTCCTTACCGTCGGCGCGCTTCAGGCGGCTGTGCTTTGCCCAAGTGAGACCGAACCACATCGACCAGCGCGGGTGCAGCATAGAGAACAGGTGCTGGCACAGGCGGTTGTGGAACACCGCGCGGATGAGCTTGAACTTTCTGTCAGGGTCGCCCAGTCCATCGCCGTGGGCAAGGAAGAACACCTTGTCGTAAATTTCCATGGTCACTGGCTCGCGATGGAGCGTCACCCCACACTCGCTCTCCAAGTAGCCGTACATCCAGATGTCGTGGTTGCCGGTGAAGTAATGCACCTCTACGCCCATGTCGGTAAGCTCCGACAGCTTGCCGAGAAACCGCGTGTAGCCCTTTGGCACGGCATAGCGCCACTCATACCAGAAATCAAACATGTCGCCGAGCAGATACACTGCCGAGGCGCGGTGCTTTATGCTGTCGAGAAACCTCACAAGGCGGCGCTCCTGCATTCTGCCGTGCTCAATGCCCCACGAGCCCAGATGGGCGTCGCTGATGAAAAACACAGATTTGTTCATATCTTTGTTGTCATTAATCAAATCCCAGCTCCACGCGGGCTTCCTCGCTCATCATGCTCTGGTCCCATACGGGTTCAAACACCAGGTTGATGTTTGCATTACGCACACCCGTCACGCCGTCCACCTTTTGGCGCACGTCCTCAAGGATAAAGTCGGCAGCGGGGCACGACGGAGCAGTGAAGGTCATGTCCACCTCTGCATCGCCGTCGTCGTTCACCTCTATGCGGTAAATCAGTCCCAGCTCATAAATGTTCACGGGAATCTCAGGGTCGTAGACCGTGCGCAGTACGTCCACAATTCTCTCTTGAATCTCTATCTTTTCTTCTTGTGTCATCGTTTGTTTTGTTTTATGTCATACAAAGTTACGAATAAGCGGGCACAGGACAAAAAATAACACGATTTTTTAATGTTTTTTATGCTACGCCCTCTCCAGTTCCAGCAGCGTTCGTTTGGCGTCCAGTCCGCCGCCGTAGCCCGTCAGCGAATTGTCGCTGCCGATGACGCGGTGGCAGGGTGCAAAGATGGAAATGGCGTTGGCGCCGTTGGCATTAGCCACGGCACGCACGGATTTGGGGCATCCCATTCTCCGCGCCATCTCGCCATAGGAAATAGTTGCGCCAAAAGGTATTTTCAGCAGTTCGTGCCACACCCGCGTCTGGAAGTCGGTGCCCACAAACAGCAGAGGCACGTCGAACTCCCTGCGCCGCCCGGCAAAATATTCGTCGAGCTGCTTCTCTGCCCTTTCTATCACGTCCGTCGTCCCTTCCTGCAGCTCCGCCTTCAACATTCGTTTCAGCCGACGGTCAACATTGCCGCGGTGCCTCTCCACCTGCCAGTCGCACAAACACAGTTTATCGCCAAACGAGCCGAGCAGCAGCACGCCGCACGGTGCCGCATAACGCTTAACGTAAATGATGTTCTTGTTCATTATTTTTTATTCACTATTCTAATTTTGTAAACTTACCGTATTTTCTATGTGTCCCCAATCATCCTTTTTCATCAGGATATTGAGACAAAAATACAAATAAAAAATGAAAGAGCAAAGAAAAAGGGAGAAAACTTCACAATTATGGCCATTTTCTGTTTTTTCCGTCCACTTATTTAATAGAATACAATATTCGGGCAAATGTCCGTTTTCGGACACTTGTTTCAAAAGCGGACACTCTATATAAAATGTTTATCCGTTGACAATCAAAGCATTATGTTTATGGCACAGATATTGCCGATAGAAGAGGCAGAACAAAGAACAACGTATAAACAGAACAAACAAATAAAAATTTAAATTTATGAGAAGATACTTATCATTCATTACATTGGCTCTGTGCCTGTGCAACACACATGCCGCAACAGCCGGAAACATCATCGCAAACGACACCATCGTTGATGGCAAGACCATTCAGGAGGTTGTGGTGACAGGAAAGGAAATAACTGTTACCACTGATAAGATGATAATACGTGTGAACGAGAACGTGAAGAAATACTCGCATGATGGTTACTCGGCTTTGCAGCTGTTAATGATTCCTGATCTCGATGTTGACCCGATTGACGAAATTGTGAATACACATGGAAAAGGCACACTGCTCTGTATAAACGGACGTGAGGCCTCAAAAGACGAGATAAAAACTCTTAACCCGAAAGACATCAGGCAAATTGACTATTATCAGCAGTTCCATCCTGAATATCCTTTGGCAGACGGTGGAGTAATTGACTTTATAGTCAGAATCAGAGACAACGGCGGAATGGCGTTTGCGCAGGCAAACCAGAATCTTAACCGTTTGTCAGGTAATGACCTGGTGGACTGGAAATTCTATCATAAGAAATCAGAATTCGACGTTCAGCTGTATGGCAGTTATAATCACTATACTCCAAGCTACGGCAAGGAATCGCTCACGTTGATGCGCTTCAGTGACAGTAATATAGAAAAACACACAAGCACAATGCCGTCGGCATCTCACTCAAATGAAATAAGAGGACTTCTCTCATATATATACCGCATAAATGATGGTACGATAAAATTTGCAGCCTCATTGAAGAACAGACATAATGCGGTAGACAAGAACATGCTGCAGCAGTTCTCCAATACCGATATCGAGGACATGGCTGCCACGGACAACAGTCACACCGACAACCTTACACCTACATTCAAGATACAGTACAGGCAGAATTTCAACAAGAAATTTATATTAAATGCAAGTCTTTCCGGTGACTACACAAAGACCAGTCACGACAGAGAATATTCCTCAAAACAAAGCTATATATCCGAGACTCAGGAGAAGTACTACCACCTGCAGCCTACTGTCGGCGTGACATGGATTGCCTGCAAAAGAAACACACCTTTCCTTAAAGCCACATATTTTTACGACAAGTCAACAACCGATTATTGGGAGAATAACGCCTACAGTCCAAGCAAGCTCGTCAACGGACAGGCTTTTATAATGGTTGGTAATCAGTTCCGGTTCATACCCAACAAATTCCATGTGACATTACAGTTCGAGGAGCGTGTAATGACTACAGATGATGGTGTCAACTCGTCTACAGAGCGTTTTTTCACTCCGTCGCTGTTTTATAATATAAAGCTTCCTCATGGCAATGTGTTTCATGGACTTGTAGGCTTTGGCGCATACACTCCACAAATGAAATACTTCAGTCCTACAGAAAAGCGTATGGATGAATATCAGATGGTTATAGGTAATCCCAACCAGAAAATAGACCACAGCATCGAGACCAACCTGTCGTTTACGAGCAGTCACAAATGGGGAATGGTGGATGTCTTTGCAGTATATGAGAATTACAAAAGGCCTATATATGAGAGTGTGACATGCGATAACATAAGAAACGTGTATGTTCACACTTTCCTCAACGGAGGCACATACGAGAGATTCTTGTTCAACACCGTAGTACAGCTAAACATCATTCCCAAGAAACTAAAATGGCTTGGTGGAGCTGAATATGTATATACCAAAGGTCATTTCGCTGAGTGCAGGACAAATAGTGCATTCTACCCTATTTCCGAATTGACATATATTGACAAGGGATTCCAAGGTAACTTAAAGTTCAGTGGAGGACGCACTGTGCTGGCAAGAAATGGCTATCAGATTAAAAGGCCCATAACCTTTAAAGTCAGCCTTGGATATACCGTTAACAACTGGTTCTTCAACTTATATGCAAATAATCCGTTTATGAAGACACCACAAAAAACAATATTCGTGCAAGACGGATTCTCTGACACTGTCACAAACTACAGTCCACGTATTGACTATAATATGATTGCCATGCGTGTGAGCTACCGCTTCACTTACGGCAAGAAACATAAGTTTGAGAATGTGGATATAGATGATGCCAACCGCTCGGCTATACTCGATAGCGATACGAAATAGGCGCTCTTGCTCTACAAAAAATATTAAAATTCTATTTTATATTTTGTTTTGTGCTCTCTTATTCGTAACTTTGCAGAAAATAAACTTTTGTTTATGACAGATTTTGAGCAATATATAAAACAGGGTGAACCTGACAAACAGGAGCGTGCATACGCATGGCAAACGGCTATCGGACTTCAGGCAGTTGATGGATTGACGACATCAGACTATCTGAAAGACACGGCATGCAAACATATAGACGGGGATATTACGATAGACGAAGCACGCGAGCTGATAAAAAGCTATTATCTGTCAAAAGGCAGCCGGGAGCCTGATGAAGATGAAAAGCGTGAAGCTGATACTGTTGCGGCAAACATAACAAAGATATTGTCTACACGCACCTTAGATTTCAGCACAAACGGATATGTGTCTTTGCACCGAAGAATATTTGACGGAGTTTTCAAATTTGCCGGCCGCATACGGGATTATGACATAACAAAAAAAGAATGGGTTTTAGACGGCGACACCGTAAACTATCTTAACTGGGAGGATTTGCGCCGTGCCATAGACTATGACCTAGAGCAGGAACGGAATTTCAGTTATGCGGGATTGTCCTCAGACGATATGATAAAACATATAGCCCGCTTCGTTTCAAATCTTTGGCAGATACATGCATTTGGTGAGGGAAACACTCGCACAACGGCTGTTTTTACAATTCAATATTTGCGCTCAATAGGATTTAACGTAAGCAACAATCTCTTTGCCAATCATTCCTGGTACTTCCGCAACGCATTAGTACGCGCCAATTACAAAAATGCTAAGAAGGGGATTGATTATACGCCTGTCTATTTAGAGCGGTTCTTCCGCAATCTGTTATTAGGTGACGGTTGGGAACTCCGCAACCGCTATCTTCATATTAACGCATCTAAGGAATGGAGCGAGCAGCCCAACAGCGCCAATGAAGCCACAGGACAAGCACAGAACAAGCACAGGACAAGCCCCTTGATGTAAGTCCAGAAATTGTACGTTTAGTCCTGGCTATCGGGCAAAATCAGCTGTCGGCTAAGGCTATCATGGAGAAGATGCAGCTGAAAGGAAGGGACAACTTCTTAAATGTATATCTTAATCCGGCGATAGCATCGGGAATTATAACGTTATTATACCCGGACAAGCCCCGCCATTCGCGGCAAAAATATTTCCTGACCGTAAAAGGGCTTGCATTGCTAAATGAATAAAACTTGCTGTATACATAAAAAAATGAGACTCCGGAGATGAACAAGATTTTGTCCATCCTCAGAGTCTCACTCACCTAATGAAAAAAATTTTAGATTCTACTATTTCAAAAATCCCGCGATAATCTCAAGACATCCCGCCGCATTCACAGGCTTAGTGATAAACTCGTCGCAGCCAGCGGCGAGAGCAGCCTCACGGTCACTGCCGAAAGCGTTGGCTGTAACAGCCAGAACAGGCAGTTCAGGATGTGTCGACTTGATAATCTTTGTGGCAGTAAGCCCGTCCATGACAGGCATCTGAAGGTCCATGAGCACCATGTCAAATTTCTCCTTCGCAACCATATCTACAGCCTCCTGCCCATTCACGGCACGGGCTATCTCATAGCTTTTGCGCAAAATATAACTCATCAAAATGTAGTTACTGTCATTGTCTTCCGCTACCAATATTCTTTTCATATATCCTTTATTTTGGGGTTGTTACTATATTTATTTTCTGTTCTTCCAGAGATTGGTCATGTCCTCAAGACTCTTGCCCTTGGTCTCGGGTACAAGATACCATACAAAGACTGCTGCAAGTATACATATCACTCCGTAAAGTCCGTATGTGAACCAATAGCCGAGACTGTTTGCCATAGGTACGAACGATGTTGAGACAATCCAATTGAATATCCACTGGAAAGCCACGGCTATTGCCACTGCCGCACCACGTATGGTGTTGGGGAACACCTCGGCGATGAGAACCCAGCAGATAGGTCCCCATGAGAACATGAACGATGCCGAATAGACCATGATGGAAATCATACACAGCAGCTGCATATTGGGATTGCCGAATGTGCATGCCACACCGACAGCACCAACCGCCATACCGAGCGAGCCAACTATCAGCAACGGCTTGCGTCCGAGTTTCTCTACCGTAAAGATAGCGACGCAGGTGAATCCAAGGTTGACAATTCCGTTGAATACGGTGAGCATCATAGGATTGTCGAAGCCCATCGCCTCGTAAATGCGCGGCGCATAGTAGAGAACGGCGTTGATGCCGACAGCCTGCTGGAACACAGAGAGCATCACTCCCACGAAGATGCAGAGGAAACCGTAGGTCATCAGTTTCTCGGTCTTCTCGGTTACGGTGTTCTTTATCTCTGAGAGTATCTCCTTTGCCTTCTGCGCACCATTGATGCGCGCAAGCACTCTCTCCGCCTTCTCGTCCTGCCCCACCATGGCAAGATAGCGTGGTGTCTCAGGAACAAAACAGATGAGCAGGGCGAACAGTCCGGCAGGAATCATCTCCGACCCGAACATATAACGCCATCCAGTCTCAATGGCCCATGCCGCCTCACTGCCGTTGAGAATCTGGTTCATACCGTCACCTATACTCTGAATGGCTGGCGCCACGTGGTCGCCAAGGATAAAGAAATTCACAAAATACACCACCAGCTGTCCGAAGATAATGGCAAACTGGTTCCACGACACAAGCATGCCACGGATATTGCTCGGCGCAATCTCACCGATATACATCGGGCATACGGCAGAGGCAAGTCCCACACCTACACCGCCAATCACACGGTAGATATTGAACACTATGAGAAGTGTGAGATTGGGCTCACCCTTCGCAAGCACCATTGTTTCCGGATACATGGAGCCCCATGCCGAGATAAAGAACATCACTCCCGCAAATATAAGCGAGCGCTTGCGTCCCCAGTTGGAGGCAAGATACCCTGAAATTGCGGAACCGATAATACATCCCACGAGAGCACTCGAACTTGTGAATCCATGCCAGAAATCTGTGTAGACAAAATCATCGGCACCCATAAAAAATGCCTGCAATCCCTTTTCTGCTCCTGAAATCACAGCTGTGTCGTAGCCGAAAAGAAGTCCGCCGATAACGGCGACCATAACAATAGAAATAAGGTAAGCCCTGCTACCTTGGTCTGTCTGATTCATTTTTCGTATTTACGTTTAAGTTATTTTTTGTTAGAGTATTTATATTTCAAGTCACAAAAGTACTACATTTTTTGCAAAAACACTGCGTTATCATATATTTTTTAACTTATTTTTTCTTGATTATCGCCGCATATCCACCACCCGATGCCATTACAGCCTGCAATGTTGCGGCATTTGTCACTTTCATCTGCGAGCGTTTATAGTCCATGGCGTTGCGCTGGGCATTCACTCCATCGGCGAAAATCTCGGCTGTCCACTCACCGTCGGCAAGAAACGATAATGGAACATTTACGGTGCGCTCTGTCCAGTTGGTCATTGCCGATACATACCACACATCGCCCTTGCGGCGGGCAACGGCAGCATACTCTCCCGTCTCACCGGCAACGGCAACAGTCTCGTCGAACACAGTCGGTATCTGTGCGATGAAGTCGGTGGTCTCCTGTTCTTTCATATATCTTGAAGGACTGTCGGCAAGCATCTGCAGCGGAGCCTCATACATTATGTACATAGCCACCTGATGGGCACGCGTGCCCTGGGTCATGGGGTGATCGTTGATGGCGCGGTAGACATCGGGCATGGCGTTGTGCAGTCCGCCGGGAGTGTAGTCCATAGGTCCTGCAAGCTGGCGCAGATAAGGCGCGGTGACATCATAGCGCGGCATGTCGTGCAGCGGCTTGCCGTTGACTATTGGCTCCCACTTGTTGTTCTCCAAGCCCTTCACTCCCTCAAAGTTCACGATGTTTGGATAGGCGCGCTGTATACCGCACGGCTTCAGTCCGTGATAGTCTACAAGCAGATGATTCTTGGCGGCGATGGCGGCAATCTCGTAGGCCGACTTTATCAGCGGCTGGTCATCACGGTCGAAGAAGTCAATCTTGAATCCCTTCACTCCCATGTTGGCATAATGGGCAAACACGTGTTCCGTGTCGTTCTTCGCATTGCGCCACGAAGCCCACACGATTACACCAATACCACGGCGCTTGCCATAATCAATGATTTTCTTCAGGTCGATCTCGGGGTTTAGGTCTTCCATGAGCGACTCCTTGCCGCTCCATCCCTCGTCGATGATGATGTATTCAAGATTGTTTGTTGCGGCAAAGTCGATGTAATGGCGGTAGGTGGCGGTGTTCATGCCTGCCTTGAAGTCAACGCCGGTGAGGTTGCAGGTGTTCCACCAGTCCCACGCCACCTTGCCGGAACGAATCCACGACACATCGGCAATGCGGCAGGCAGGGGCAAGACGCTGCGCCATGTCGTTGTTTAGCAGTTGCGCGTCGTTATCGGCAACAAGCACCACACGCCACGGCAAAGCCTGCCCTGCGGACAGAGTGGCGATATAGTCGTGACGCTCTGCAGGCACAAGGTTCAGGCGTGCATGTCCGCCTATCACCTCAGTCTTGGGCACGGGAGCAAACTCAGCCGTCAGTCCGTTGGCAGCCGCAGGATTCTTTTTGAGGAACATTCCCGGATAGTTCTCCACTCCGGCTTCCATCAGCACAGCCTTCTTTCCTCCATCAAGACACACCATTAGCGGAGTGATTGCGATAGAGTCGGCAAACATCTCCGAAATTTTAGACTCGTCGTAATAAGACTCAAAAGAGTAGCAGTAGCGCTCACCGCCACGGTTGTCGTTGACGTAGGGCACAAACACCTTGTTGTCATTGGCAAAATTGAAGTCGGCTGTCTCGCTCTTCACCGTAAACGGTTTCTTACCTTTATATATAAAGCGGTATGCGGCTCCGTCGTCGTAAGCCCTCATCACCACGTCAAAGGCGCCACTGCAGCGCAGCGTCATCTCACGGTAGACATCCTCCACCCTCGCCTTCTTGTAGAAAGGAGTGGCAAACGATGATTTCACCACGGCGTTCCGTCCGTTTGTATATTTTGCACCCTTAACCTTTACAGGCACACCGTTTATGTCCACGGTCGAGGGTTGCAGCACTGCCACGCCCTTGTGGCTTACGCTCAGTTTCAGGGCATTGTCGCAGCTGGCTGAGATTTTAAGGTTGCCGTCCGGCGACTTTAATTCATACTTCTGTGCATTGGCTGTAGCCACACACATCATTAATAATAATGCAATAGTCAGTTTTAGTTTCATATTGACAATAAGTTATTTAGTTAGTAATTATTTATTCCGGATCTTTCTTTGCCACATTCCGCTCCTTTGCCTTAATCTTGTCGAAGCCCTCGCCGTAGACACCAATTACCTGACTTTGCGACACGAAGGCGTTGGGGTCGATTGCCTTTATTATGCCAAAAATCACGTTGCTCTCACTGCGCTTGGCAAGCACAAAGAGCATGTTAACATCCTTTCCCGTGTAAAAGCCGTTGGCATTGATTACGGTCACTCCGCGGTGTGGATTGTTGTTGATAGCCTCACCTATCTGATTGTATTTGTCACTTATAATAAAGAACTGCACCGAGCGGCGCGCAGAGTTGACCACCTGGTCGAGCGTGAAGCTGCAGATGAACAGCGTGGCGTATCCATAAACCACCTTCTCCCAGTCTTTCAACACAAAATAGCTGCACGAGATGATGATGAGGTCGCACAGCAGGATGACACGACCGAGAGTGATGTCGCGATATTTGTTGATTATTGCCGCAACTATATCCGTACCGCCCGTGCTGCCGTTGGCACAGAACGCCAGACCGACACCTGCGCCGCAGAGTGCGGCACCGAGAACACAAGCCATGAACGGCTGGTCGTCAAGCAGCTTCACATCGCCCACAATCTGCTGTGTCACCGCCGTGATGAAGGTCATGGCAAACACCGCAAACACAGTCTTTGCCGAGAAGCGCCAGCCCAGCACCTTAATAGAACATATCAAAAGCGTGAAATTTATCGGGAAATAGACAAACTGCACGGGAAGCCCTGTGGCAAAATACACGATACTGGCAATACCCGGGACACCACCCGTGGTGATGTCGTTGGGCAACAGGAAAACGGTCCATCCGATACTGTAAAGTATCAGACCGACCGTTATCTCTATATAGTTCTTCAGTTCTTCTATCGCTATTTTCTTAGCTACCATAAAATCACTGTTGATTATGATTATTTCACGTTGCCGACCTCAATCAGATACTCGGCAATCTGAACGGCATTAAGGGCTGCACCCTTGCGAATCTGGTCGCCGCTGAGCCAGAATGTGAGTCCGCAGTCATCGGCAAGATCCTTGCGTACACGACCAACATAGACATCGTCCTTACCGCCTGTCTCCAGAGGCATGGGGTAAACAAGGTTTGCAGGGTCGTCCTGAAGCGTCACACCTGGGGCAGCTGCTATAGCCTTCTGAGCCTCCTCCACGCTGATGGGCTTCTCGGTCTCAATCCACACACTCTCGCTGTGTGCACGGAGCGACGACACACGCACACACATTGCAGAGCACTTCACGTCGCTGTGCATAATCTTACGTGTCTCGTTAAACATCTTCATCTCCTCCTTGGTATATCCGTTGGGCTGGAACACGTCAATCTGAGGTATCACATTGTATGCAAGCTGATGCGGGAACTTCTTCACAGTGACAGGCTCATCGTTGAGAATCTCCTTATACTGCTGCTGAAGCTCTGCCATAGCTGCCGCACCGGCACCGCTCGCACTCTGATAGCTTGAAACGTGTATGCGCTTGATGTGACTGATGTTCTCCAACGGCTGAAGCACGACAACCATCATGATTGTAGTACAGTTAGGGTTGGCAATAATGCCGCGCGGACGGTTGAGGGCATCGGCAGCATTGCACTCAGGCACCACCAACGGCACATCCTCATCCATACGGAATGCGCTTGAGTTGTCAATCATCACGGCACCATACTTGGTGATATCCTCAGCATACTCCTTCGAGATACCGGCACCAGCCGATGTGAAGGCTATGTCGACACCCTTAAAGTCATCACCATGCTGCAGGAGCTTCACTTCTATCTCCTTGCCACGGAAGGTGTATTTCTTGCCTGCACTGCGCTCGCTGCCGAACAGCACGAGCTCGTCAATGGGAAAATTTCTCTCGTCAAGCACACGCAGGAATTCCTGACCCACAGCTCCGCTTGCTCCAACTATTGCTACTTTCATCTTCTTTAATTTAATGATTATTACTCCGTTTAATTCTTTTTCGTACCTATTTCAGGGTGCAAAATTAATAAATTTGTACGATTTTAGCCACTTATTTTATAAAATATTTCAAAAAAACATGCTTTTTCATTACGAAAGTGATAAAATATTAGTAATTTTGCACCTAAATACAAAACTAAAAGTAATAAAACGGAAAAATTGATGTCCTTGCTGTCACAATATTTACCCATAACCAATCCTACGATGATTTTCTTCGTAGTGCTCTGCATCATCCTGTTGGCACCGATAGTGATGAGCAAGCTGCGCATTCCCCACATCATCGGAATGGTGCTGGCGGGTGTTGCAATAGGTCAATACGGCCTGGGGATATTGGAGCGCGACTCGTCGTTTGAGCTGTTTGGCAAGGTGGGCATGCTCTACATCATGTTTCTTGCAGGACTGGAGATGGATGCCAGCGACATAACAAAGCGGCGCACCCAGTTCGGACTATTTGGACTGCTTACCTTTTTTGTGCCGTTTGTAATGGGCTACGCCACTGGAATATGGATTCTCGGCTACAGCGACATGGCATCGCTGATTCTTGCCTGTATACTTGCATCCAACACACTGATAGCCTACCCCATTGTGTGCCGTTACGGTCTGCAGAAACACAAGAGCGTGGCACTAAGCGTGGGATCGTCGATGATAGCTCTCACATTGTCGCTGCTGATTCTCGCAGCAATAGTGGGAGCAAACAACGGTGAGACCGACTTCTGGTTTTGGACACTGTTCACGCTCAAGGTTGCAGCATACTGCGTAGCCTCAGCGTTTTTCATTCCACGACTCACACGATGGTTCTTCCGCCGCTATGCCGACGGAGTGATGCTATATATATATGTATTGTCAGTATTGTTCCTCAGTGCGGCACTTGCCGAAATATGCGGACTGGAAGGCATCTTCGGAGCATTTCTCACAGGGCTTATCCTCAACCGCTTCATTCCTTCGGTATCGCCATTGATGAACCGCATCGAGTTTATCGGCAATGCCCTGTTCATACCTTATTTTCTTATTGGTGTGGGAATGCTGATTGACATACGTATACTGTTCCACGGAATTCATACGCTATGGGTGGTGGTGTGCATAGTGTTAGTTGCAACACTGAGCAAGGCGATTGCGGCATACGCGTCAAGCATAACGTTGAGAATGCCGATAATCCACGGTCACATGATGTTTGGCATGACCGAGGCACATGCCGCAGGCGGCATTGCCATGACAATGGTGGGTATGAGGCTCACCGATGCCAACGGACTGCCGCTCGTGGACAGCGACATGCTCAACGGCGTGGTGATAATGATTCTGTTCACCTGCATCATTTCGTCGATAATAGTGGAACAGACATCACAAAAAATGCTGCTCACCGACGAGAAGCTGCTCAAGGCAAACGAACAGGCTATGAGTGCCGACGATGAAAAAATCATGATACCGTTCCAGCACAAGGAGGATGTGGAAGAACTTGTTTACATGGCAAACATCACCATGAACAGGCGCCTCAACCGCGGCTTGATAGGCATAAACGTGGTGTACGATGATCTTGAACTTGAAAATAATCATAAAAACGGCAAGCAGATACTGAGTCACGCCGCGGCGGTGGCAGTGGCAACAGACATAAGGATGCAGACACAGAGCCGACTTGCCACAAACATAGCCAACGGCATAAAGCATGCCTTCAAGGAGAATGACGCCTCGGAGATTATCATGGCGATGCATCGCCCCGGCAACCCCGGCGATGACTTTTGGGGAGCCTACGCCCAAGGTCTTACAAGTTCAATTTACCGGCAGATTCTGATATGCCGCATCAACTACCCGCTGTCCACCATCCGCCGCATACACGTGGCAGTACCGTCGAGAGTACAGTTTGAACCAGGTTTCCAGCGCTGGATAGAAACACTGTCGAGAGCTGCCGAGCGAATATCATGCCGCATGGTGTTCCATGGCAGGGAGGACACCACCGACCTGATAAGACACTACATAACAGAGCATCACCCCGACGTGCGTGCCGAGTATCAGCTGATGCAGCACTGGAAGTCAGTTACCAAACTGGCACAGGTGGTAAACAAAGACCATCTGTTTGTGGTGATAACGGCACGACCGGGCACAGTGTCCTACAAACCGGCATTCGACCGTCTGCCGCAAGAGCTTACACAGTCGTTCCCCGACTGCTCGCTGCTGATAATATATCCCGACCAGCACGGCACTCAGGACCAGATGACATTCACGGCTCCTACAAATGCGTAAAGAACATAGAAGGAGTTAGAAGAAGTTAAATGGAGATAGAATGAAGTTAAAGGACAATAGAAAGAATATGATAAAGATAAAAGATATTCACAAGAGCTTCGGCTCTTTGGAGGTGCTGAAAGGCATCGACCTTACTATTAATAAAGGTGAGGTGGTGAGCATTGTCGGACCAAGCGGTGCCGGCAAGACCACATTGTTGCAGATAATAGGCACACTCGACCGCCCCAACAGCGGAACAGTGGAGATTAACGGCGAGAACATAAGCCGTCTGAGCACAAAGAAATTGGCAGACTTCCGCAACAGGCACATCGGCTTTGTGTTCCAGTTCCACCAGTTGCTGCCCGAGTTCACAGCTTTGGAGAACATCATGATTCCCGCTCTCATTGCAGGAGAATCGAAAAAGGCGGCACGGCAGCGTGCCGAGGAGCTGCTGGAGTTTATGGGACTGGCAGAGCGCGCAGGTCATAAGCCTGCGGAACTGTCGGGTGGTGAGAAACAGCGTGTGGCAGTGGCGCGTGCCTTGGTGAACCACCCCGACGTGATTCTTGCCGATGAGCCTTCGGGCAGTCTTGACAGCAAGAACAAGGAGGAGCTTCATCAGTTGTTCTTCGACCTGCGCGACAAGTTCGGACAGACTTTCGTTATCGTCACTCACGATGAGCAGCTGGCGAGCATCACCGACCGCACAATAAAGATGCGTGACGGATTGCTGGACATTGAGGAAAAACTGGAAGAAACAGAAAATAATTCAGAAGAAACAGAGGAGGAAAGCAATGATTAAACTCGGCGACTACAATACACTGGCTGTAGTGAAGTCGGTGGATTTCGGACTTTACCTTGACGGCGGCGAAGAAGGCGAGATTCTCCTGCCCACACGCTATGTACCTAAAGGTGCGAAAATAGGTGATGAGCTTACGGTGTTCATCTATCTCGACCAAGATGAGCGTCTTGTTGCCACCACCATCACTCCTCTTGCCAAGGTGGGCGACTTTGCCTGTCTCGAAGTGGCATGGGTGAACGAATACGGTGCTTTTCTCAACATGGGACTGATGAAGGACCTGTTTTGCCCGTTCCGTGAGCAGAAGATGCGCATGAAACAGGGCGAGAAATACATCGTGTATGTAAAAATCGACGAGGACAGCTACCGCATGATGGCAACCGCCAAGGTTGACCGTTATCTCAACGACGAGCGTCCGCCATACAAACATGGTGACGAAGTGGATATCCTTGTGTGGCAAAAGACTGACCTCGGCTTCAAGGTAATCGTGGACAACCAGTATCAAGGGTTGCTTTACGAGAACCAGGTGTTCCGCTATCTGCACACAGGCGACCGCACCAAGGCTTACATTGATCACATCCGTCAGGACAACAAGATTGATCTCACCCTCCAGCCCACGGGCAGAAAGCACACTGAGGAGTTTTCAGAAACGCTGCTGCAATACCTAAAGGACAACAACGGACACTGCGACCTTGGCGACAAGAGTCCGTCGGAGCTTATCCAGGACCGTTTCAAAGTAAGTAAGAAGACATTCAAAAAGGCTGTCGGCGACCTCTACAAACAAAGGCTGATAACCATCGGAGATGACGGGCTTTGGCTTATTTAGTATTTTGCGAGAATTGACACGTAAAAATACAAAAGTTACACAGAAAATATTTCAATAAACAATTAAAATCGGCAAAAGTTTTAAATATACATAAAACTTTTGCCGATTTTCAAAAAGTTTGAATTATAATTAAAACTTTTAGTACCTTTGCAAGAATTATTAATGTGTTAAAAAGCAAGATTATGAAGATAAGCATAAAACGCTTTATAAATTCTGGACAACAGATTGTTGCGGCAGGTTTGATTTTTTGTGTGGGTGGAGTATGCGCACAGACGGTTGCAGATAATGGCAGTAACGCACCAGGAGTGAAGACTTTCACACTGAAAAACGGTATGAAAGTGTGGCTTAACGAGGACCATTCACAGCCTAAAGCGTTTGGTGCGGTAGTGGTGAATGCCGGCTCAAACGACTGCCCCAATACTGGAATAGCCCACTATTTCGAGCATATCCTGTTTAAGGGAACCGACAAGATCGGTACTGCAAACTATGAGGCGGAGCGCCCTTGGCTCGACTCCATATCGGCGCAGTATGACAAACTCTCACAGACCACAGTCCCTGCAGAGCGTGCGGCTATACAGTTGCACATCAATGAACTTAGTGCGAAAGCTGCGGAGTATGCCATTCCAAATGAGTTTAACAAACTGATAACCCGATATGGCGGCTCGGGACTTAATGCTGGGACGTCGTACGATTATACTATGTATTACAATACGTTTGTACCGCAGTACATATCGCAGTGGTGCGAGCTGAACAGCGAGAGGCTTATATCACCGGTGTTCAGATTGTTTCAGGGTGAGCTTGAGACTGTTTATGAGGAGAAGAACATGTATTCCGACAATATTCTCATGCAAGCAATGGAGAAATTTATGTCAACAGCATTTGCCGGCACACCCTACGAATATCCTATAATTGGCAGTACAGAGAACCTTAAGAATCCACGGTTGAGCGAGATGCAGGCGTTCTATGACAAGTATTATGTGGCTGGAAACATAGCACTGATACTCTCCGGTGACATAAATGTTGACTCTATAATGCCTGTAATAGAGAAAACTTTCGGAAGGATAAAGTCTGGAACAGCACCTGAAAGGCTTATTATGGAGCCAAAGCCTTTTGACGGAAGGACAACCGTGGGAGTGAAAGTTCCCATTCCATTGATGAAGGCCATAGGACGTTGCTATCACGGTCCTAAAGTCAGCGATAAGGATGCGGTGGTTCTTGATGTAGCAGTGAAACTCTTGATGAACGACCAGAAGACAGGCTTGCTCGACTCCATTACCGATGCCGGCAAATGGATTATGGGATTTGCGGGCTATATTTCTAATAGAGATGCTGGAACTATTCTCATAGGAGCCGTACCGAATGTACCTTTCGGCTCCAAGAAGAAAGCAGAGAAGATGCTTATTGCCCAGACAGAACGGCTGAGGCAGGGCGATTTCTCCGAGGAGACACTTGAGAATATCAAGAAGGAAACAACAAGAGACAGGCTCACAGATATGGAAGATATCTCCAAGCGGGTCGACATGATGATTGCGGCATATACAGAGTATGGCTCATGGGTTGAATACCTGAAAAGGAATGAGTCAGTGAAGGATATAACAAAGGCTGACATCATGAGGGTTGCCGATAAATATTTTAACAACAACTACATAACTCTGGTGAAGAAGTTCGGCTCGTATGATAAGGACAAGGTTACACAGCCCGGCTACAAGGCGATAACTCCAAAGAATGCCGGAATTGAGTCAGAGTATGCCAAGGCTCTCGACTCTATACCTGTGAATCCTATAGATTTCAGGCTTGTTGACTTCGAGAATGATGTCAGGAAGACTGAGATAAGTCCTTTGGTTAAGCTTTATACGGCACCAAATCCAATGAACGATGTTTTCACAATGCGGCTAACATACCGTGCCGGTACCATGAATAATCCGATAAATTCGGTTGTCGGTGATTTGTTGGACAACTTGGGAACAGACTCATTGACGAGAACCAGGTTCGGGAAAGCATTACAGAGGATTGGAACAACGATAACTCAGGACATCAGTAAAAAGTCTTTCACGATAGACATAAGCGGATATGACAGTCAGCTTGAGCCTTCATTGCAGTTACTCGGTCACTACATGAGTCATGTCAGTGGCGACAACAAGAAGCTGAAGGATGCAAAGAAAGCACACAAAATCAGCTTAAAGACGTTCGATAAGTCTTTCGACAACATCTATGGTGCAGTGATGGAGAAGGTTATGTACGGAGAACAGTCGTCGTATCTGACGGCTTTCCCAAGTATGGATGACGTTAAAGGACTTTCAAACGATGATATCCTGAATGCTTATGCCGCACTCCAAAAAGCGGAATGTGACATAACCTACACAGGAAATGTGTCTGCTGACAGCGTAGTTATGCTTATAGAAAAATATTTACCGTGCAAACCGAGTGAGAGACACAAGGATATGCACCGTGAATATATGCCCGTGGCAAAACCTACGGTATATGTCTATCAAGCACCTGCAGCCAGGCAGAACATTATCGGCGCATACATCAATTTGCCTAAGGCACCGACTGCTGCCGAGAGAGCAGTGTCATCGTTGTGGGGCTCGTATTTCGGCAACGGCATGTCTTCGTTGATGTTCCAAGAGTTAAGGGAGTTCCGGTCGTTTGCTTACTATGCCGGCGGTTCAATGGCATATCCGCCTAAGAACGCTCACGGTCAGTCTTCAACAGCTTATGTGGCAACAATGAGCACTCAAGCCGACAAGACTCTTGCCGCACTCAGCGTTCTCGACAGCCTCTTTAATGATATGCCGATAAGGGAGAAAACATTCAACACGACAAAGCAAAGCTACATTAACGGCATCAACAACGGCTATCCTTCGTTCAGAGGAAAGGCAGGATATGTGGAGGATAACGTATTCTTGGGATATACCCACGACCCAAACAAGGAACTGTGGGAGGATATCAACAAGGTGACAATGACAGACATCTGCGATTACTATAAGAATAACGTCAAGCAAGCTCCGTGCGCCATCATCATAGTAGGCAAGATAGACAAAGCCCAGATGGACGCATTGAAAAAATACGGTGAGGTAAGACTGCTCACTAAAAAGGATATAATAAACATGTAATATATCATTGGCAAGAAGACATTCAAGAAAGCCATCGGCGAGGAAGGAATAGATTTGAAATGAAGAATTTGCATATTCCGCAAAATATTTGTACTTTTGCGAAGAAAAAGTGGCAATATTGCCAAAAATTCTTCGTAAAACATTTTAGGGCTTATGCAGATACAACGCGATTTCTATTTACGTCAACTCATTGAAGGAAAGCGGAACGGGCTTATAAAGATTGTTACCGGCATCAGACGGTGCGGCAAGTCATACCTGCTATTTAAGTTGTTCTACCAGCACCTCATAACCGACGGTGTGGCAGAAGACCATATTATAAGAATTGCGCTCGATGATATCGAGAACGAAGAGTTGCGCGAGCCACTGAAGCTTTACAGACACATAAAGCGACTGATGAAAGACGAGGAGACTCACTACATACTGCTTGACGAGGTGCAACTGGTCTCACGGTTCGAGGAGGTGCTGAACAGTCTTCTGCGTCTTGACAATGCCGATGTGTATGTGACGGGCAGCAATTCACGGTTTCTTTCAAGCGACATCGTAACGGAGTTCAGGGGGCGCGGCGATGAGATACGCCTTTTCCCGCTCTCGTTCTCGGAATATTGTCTGGGCACGGGCAAAGCACCGTCGGCGGCATGGCGTGACTACAGCACCTACGGCGGACTTCCACAGACACTCTCACTCGAATCAGACAAAAAAAAGCTTGACTATCTCTCAAACCTCTTTGAGAGCGTTTATCTCGTGGATATTCTTGAGCGTAACAAAATCAAGAACAAAGCGGAATTTGGAGAACTGGCAAACATCATAGCCTCAGGCATTGGAGCGCCAACAAATCCCTCGAAACTGTCGAACACATTCAAAAGCATTAAAAAGGTGGACATCAGCTCTACCACTATTGACAAATATCTCTCCTACATGCAGGATGCCTTTATGATTGAGAAAGCCGTGCGCTACGACATCAAGAGGGTGTGTCATAAACCTGTGACATGCCCTCTTTTGTGTAATTTATGGC
>JAUNSB010000154.1:0-4853 GCA_030539375.1 Prevotella sp. | reverse complement strand
ATTCATTTCTTCATCTGCGTTATTTATATTCTTATCTGGAATCACATTACTCTCTACAAACATATCACGATTGGTTTGTGCAAATAAGAAATTGGTACTCTGTATTATTTCTTCATCATCCTGATATGAAACATCATAATAATCAAAAAACTTCCCAGCCCGAGATATGTTTGCACACATAACCGAATTTTGCTCCTCTTCATCATCGAAAATAGCCATGTCCTGAAAATTAATATAAAAATCATATCCATTTTTAAACTTGACAGTAATTAGGCTCTTGTCATTGTTAATCGTTGCTTTCTGGACATTATTCTTATTATTCAGCCACGTGAGCAGATTCGTTTGGAAAGTATTAACTTCCAAATCTGTTTGTTCATCAATAAAATCCGTTATTTCGTCAATCTGATCTTCATACTCCGCTATCTCTTCAGTTTTATCACTTTCTATTTCATCGCCATTCGCACAGCTATATAATAACAGTCCCATAAAGATGACTATTAAGACCCGTGAAAACAGTTTTATTCTGTTTGTCAGATTAGTGACCGCTTCTTTTATATTTTCGTAATATTCCATATTTTCTTGACCACATTTGATTTGTTAAAAATTTCCTTATCCATACCCCGACAATATCCGCACAGACATTATCACCACCCGCTTCTGTCGATGTCAAGCTTCACTGTTTCTGTACCTGTTCCCTGACAGTGGCGGCATATTCCTGGATTTTGTGCACACTTGCGGCATACCGACGGATCAAGGAAACCATCACCATCGCAATACTCGCACAATCCTGTACCATCGCTCTTCACACAAGTGTGCTTGGCGGCGTATATGCCGCCGCCAAGCTAAAACTCGTTCTTCTTAAATTTTATGACATACTCACCATTCTTATTAAGATAACCATAATTACCTTTACTATCCTCATATCTTGAAAGCCCGTTTACAAGCGGGAAATGAAATTCTACATTATAAATACGGTCCAATGTTTTGGGGTCAACAATAGTAAAGTTTTGTTCCTGCTGTATATAGAATATATTATCTTCCTTGGAAGAATATACAAGATCCCAGCCAAGCTCTTTATATAAAACATTCATAGTGTTATTCATATTTGATGTACCTCCATCATTCAAAACGGCATAGCTGCCCAACTTGTTGAAGTTGATATCAATAGGACTATAGAATATTTTCGCGCCGTTGCTTACTTTATCTGTATCAATATAGCCCAATAGAGCTACACCATTGTGAAACTGACTTATATAAAACGGTGTACCAGGAGTCGAAGAATGTATAGAATATGGCTTTACCGGACCATAGACCTGTTTCCCTGTCTTGTCTATAATATATGCATCTTTATCACGTGTAAACACACGCGCCAGTCCGGAGTCAAAATCAGACGGTTTCACTGTATATTTCGCAGGAATAACTTCACGGCCACTCTTGTCTATATATCCCCAACGAGACTGTGCTCCTCTACCTCCTTCTGCAGGAAGGCTGCATACAGATGCCATACCATCATGAAAATCTGACACTTCCACATATTTAGGCTGTACAATTATATTACCTTTACCATCATGGAATCCCCATAAATATTTCCGCTTTGCATTATCATAAGTCACGTATGCCGTCAGTCCTTCACTTGACTTCCGTGCCAAATTCGTAATGTCTAACATAATAACGCTTGGTGAAGAAAACCAAAGTTTAGGATAAACGAAATTACCTTTTGTGTCAACATACTTAAATACCCAGGTGAATACTTCTTTAGTATTCGTGGGATTCTTCCCCAAGGCAACAACAGCCACACCATCCTCAAAGTTTGATGCTTTATCTGTTCCAAACTCTTTTATGATGTTACCTTTTTTATCCATTATAAAAGCAGACCTCTTAGAATCAACAGATTTACCCTTATATCCGACTTCCATAACCACACCATTATTAAATCTCGGGAAAGACTTTGAAGCATTTGTTTCTACGTGCGAGTTAAAGAGTCTGTTGCCTTTCAAGTCGATATAGTATCTGCCGTCTTCATGGGAATTGATGTATGCCACCCCATCATAAAAATTACTATAACTAAAAACATTACCATTTATAGGTACATAAACTGTTGATGCCGTCATCTTAGGGGCATCATATCCATTCTGTTCTACAATTTCAGAATGAATGGTGCCTGCATGCATATTCTCCATACCTTTGGGTACAGCTATTGCAGGAATGTCCGCATTCCTGTTGCCATCCCCGTTTGTGGAATGTCGTTGCGCACCTGCCGTTGGCTTGTTCTTTCCATTCGCCGATGCATTATTTTCAACGTGCGTCACATTGTCCAGTACTTCCTTTGCCTTATTTTTCAATTTGTTGAAAAAGCCTTGTGCCGGTGCAGGCTGCACACCGGCTGTCAACATTGCCATCAACACAATGGCTATGTATTTTTTATTTGTCCTTGTTCTCATTTTTATTATTTTACAAGTTTTACAAAACGTGTTCCGTCCATCTTCTTCACTACTACAATTACTGGCGACAGCTGCTGCGGAACGTCAAGACTTAATGTCTGCTCACCTGCCGGCCAAGTGTTGCTGCCACGCTTAACACCGTCAACAGTGAATATCTCAGCATGAGCATTGTCCATTCTTTCACCACAGGTAAGAGTGATCTTATCTGCCGTGCGACGGATGCCAACAGTCATAACGTTTTTAACTTCAGCAATACCAGACTTTATCGTTACTTCAAACGGGGTGACTGTATATGGCAGCCAATGCCCAGCAGCAGTCATAATCCTGACCGTAAGCGAGTGGTTGCCCGCCGTCAGAGAAGCTGTAGGCACAGTAAACACAGTTTCATTATTACCATTAATGTCTATGCTGTTTGCCTTACCCTCACCCGGGTCCGTATCAACAAACCACTCAGCCTTGCCTAAATCTTGAGGACTAACCACATAGACAGGCGACGAGACAACAGGCGACCATCTTCCGTCTTTGTCCTTACTCCTCATGCTCATCAGGTGCATGCCCTCAGAAAGTCCGTCAACCGATAGATAAACGATATTACTTCCCTCATTCACAGACACTTGTCTTGCCATTCCATAACCAGGATCTGCGTCATAGAAATATTCTAATGTAAATCCTGTTTCCATCTGACGTTCAACAATGACAAACGGGCGCGTCACAACATCGGTCCATGTGCCGTTTATATGTTGGATACGTACACTGAGGTTATGAGCACCTAATGCCAGATTGTCTGTTTTTACGGAGAATGCCAACAGCTTACGGTCTGTTACAGGTATGGATATGCCTTTACCTTTTCCAGGGTCAGCATCAACAAAATATTCCGCTCCCGCATATACAAAGTCATTGGTGACAAGAACAGGATGCGACACTGTCGGCGACCATCTGCCTTCTGCATCAACACTGCGAATGCCAAGAAGATGGAATCCTTCCGACAAATTAGCCGTTGAAAGCGACAAATTGTTTGTCCCTATATCAATAGCCGTCTGGACAGCGTTGCCATGGCCAGGGTCTACGTCGAAGAAATATTCTGCCTTGTATTGGGCCTGAACAGTATAGAAAATATTCAGAGCCAATACCAGCAACATGAAATAACGTTTCATCGTGATTTTCCTATTTTTAATGTTACTTTCATATCATCACCTTGCTCCACTGATACAGGAACTGTAATATCTTCAATATAAGGACCAGAAGCTATACCGGAAATAACATACGGATCTTCACCAGCGAAAGCACCATGATTAGTAGAGAAAATAGCATCAAACTTTTTATAATCAGTGTCTATTCTGGCAACATATTTCCCGCTGGCATACCAGTCTTTATCCATATTATTTACAATAGAATTGTTTTTATCAGTTTCATTAACACCTAAATTATTTTCAATTACGCATCCAGTTAAAAACCAAAACCACAAGCTATACTTAAAAGTATTATATTTTATTTCTGAATCAACTAAAGCACGAATATTCTGTGTCTCATTCTCTATAATATTATTGGTTATCTGTATGTTTGTGGGGCGTGGATTTGTTCCACCTCCAATACCACCTACAATATTCTGATGGATTATTGCACCTTTTACACCGCTTGCGATTCCAATTGTTTCCGATTTACATCTTGTTACCACACATCCATCTGCTTGTGGATTAATGCTATAAGCTAAAACCGAAGAAACCTTTGCTCCAACAGCTGTTATGTTTATTGTACCAAATTCTGCTGTTTTGAATCCCTCTTGGTGAATTCCGTTTTCAATGAGCCAATATCCGGGTCCCTGTAGCGTCACCTTCTTATTTATTTCAATATTACCATAACTATCAGGTGATGCATCAACCATTATCACATCACCATTATTGGCAGCCTCAAGTGCAGCAGTAACTGACGAATACGGTGCTGTACTTCCATTCACATTACTCACTCTGAGAATTTTTGCGTTGGCGCACACCACAGATGCCGCAACACATAACATAATTGCTAATCTTTTCATTTTTATTGTATTTTTAAATTAATATTCCGTTTTATCTTATTTGTATTTTTTGAACCTTATCTCCCTGACATCATATCATCTCACCATAATCTTACGTACCACAGTACGGTCACCGACAACAGCCTTCACCATATATACGCCTGCTACAAGAGACTCATTTGTGACTTCTCTTCCTGCTGTGTTGAACACCACCAGCACACATCCGTCAATGTCCGTGACAATCTTTCGTTGCACCACATATATATTAATGTCACCGTCAGAACTTACAGCGTTGATAGCTGTTCCTACCTGAGGCTTAACCTTATCGGCATTCATTATCTCACCAGTCTCGCCGTTTATCAGCATTGCAACAATGTTGACATTATCCTTGTTGGCAACAT
>JAUNSB010000050.1:0-29832 GCA_030539375.1 Prevotella sp. | reverse complement strand
AAATTAATAAAACTCATAACAATAAATAATAAATGGAAATATTTTTAATTCGCCTCATACAGTTCATGCTGGCAATATCGTTGCTGGTGCTGATTCATGAGGGAGGACATTTTTTCTTTGCCAAGCTTTTTGGCATACGTGTAGAAAAATTCTATCTTTTCTTCGACCCTTGGTTCCATCTCTTTGAGTTTAAGCCCAAGAAGAGCGACACCACATACGGTGTGGGCTGGCTGCCGCTGGGCGGTTACTGCAAGATTTCGGGAATGATCGACGAGAGCTTCGACCTGGAGCAGATGAAACAGCCGGCGCAGCCGTGGGAATTCCGCACCAAGCCGGCATGGCAGCGCCTGCTGGTGATGATTGGCGGCGTGCTCATGAACTTCCTGCTGGCGCTCTTCATCTACTCGATGATACTCTTCACGTGGGGCGACAGCTATGTTGCCACCAAGGACATGAAGCTGGGAATGAAGTTCAACAGCGAGGCTAAGGCATTAGGATTCAAGGATGGCGACATCCTCATAGGCAGTGACAAAGGCGAGTTCAAGGACTTTGGCGTCGATCTCTTCCGCGATGTGTCCACTGCCACCCGCGTTGACATTGTCCGTGGCGGTAAGCCTATGAGCATATCACTGCCTGGCGACCTCAACCTGCTGAACATGCTGAAGAACGACCCGTCGTTCATGCGTCCGCTCATCCCTGCAGTGATATCCGATGTGCAAAAAGGAGGAGCAGCAGAGAAGGCAGGAATGAAGAAGGGCGACAAGATTATTGCCCTCAACGGCAAGCCTATCGACTCATGGAATGAGCTGTCATATCAGCTGCGCTGTCTCGGCGATGTGCTTGCCGACAGCAAGACCAGTGCCGACAGCATGAAGGTGCGCAAGGCTACTGTGGTGTTTGCAAACAACCAGAAGACTGACACTGCCGCCGTGGTGCTCTCGCCCGACCTTATGCTGGGCATTGTTGTGCAGCAGTCGGCTGCATTATACAAGGTGACAACCGTCAACTACGGTTTCTTCGAGAGCTTCCCTGCAGGAGTGAGGTACGGAGTTGACGTGCTTCGCGGATATGTTGACGACATGAAGTACGTGATGACAGCCGACGGAGCAAAGTCAGTGGGCGGCTTCGGAGCCATTGCCAGCATGTTCCCCGCTGAGTGGGACTGGTATATGTTCTGGAAGATGACAGCCTTCCTCAGCATCATCCTCGCATTCATGAACATCCTGCCCATCCCCGTGCTCGACGGCGGCCACGTGCTGTTCCTGCTCTATGAGATTATAACCCGCCGCAAGCCGAGCGAGAAGTTCCTCGTGTATGCCGAATACGTGGGATTCGTCTTCCTCATCGCGCTGCTGGTGTTTGCCAACGCCAACGACGTGCTGCGCTGGCTGGGAATAATGTGGTAAGACTATTCTAAAAACTACAAAATAACTATGAAAAGACTTTTAACAGTGTTGCTGCTTATGCAAACGATGATGATTAACGCTGCGGTAAAGGTAGACCGTATTGAGCCTGCCAACTGGTATGTGGGTATGAAAAATCCCTCGCTGCAGCTTATGGTTTACGGCAAGGACATTGCTAATGCCGATGTGACAACCGACTATCCCGGCGTGGAGGTCGACAGTATTGTGAGGCTCGACAGTCCAAACTACCTGTTTGTGTATCTCAACATTAGGGAAGCTAAGGCTGGAGTCATGACACTCAATTTCTCGGGAAAGAAAGTCAAGTATGAGCTGAGGGAACGTGAGAAGAAGGGCTATGAGCGCATAGGTTTCTCAAATGCCGACGTGCTCTATATGCTCATGCCCGACCGTTTCGCATCAGCTGTGGCTCCAACGAAGAAGTCGAACGGCAAGCCTGTTCAGATGAAGACCAAGTACACTGTCGACCGCAACGAGCCTTCATTGCGCCACGGCGGAAACATCGAGGGCATACGCCAGCATCTCGACTATTTCTGCGACCTCGGAGTGACAGCCCTGTGGTTTACGCCTGTGCTTGAGAACGACTCGCCAGACAACGGCACCCAAAGCACTTACCACGGCTACGCCACAACTGATTATTATAAGGTTGACCCGCGCTTCGGCTCAAACGAAGAATACAAACAGCTCATCGATGAGGCTCATGCCAAGGGGCTGAAAGTTGTGATGGACATGATTTTCAACCACTGCGGCATCGACCATCCATGGCTAAAGGACCTGCCGTCGAAGGACTGGCTAAACACTCCAGAATGGCTCAGTGAACCAAAGGAAACAGCAACGAAGACCACCAATGGACAGTCGACAACATACAATGGCGGTTTAAATAGCAAGTATCTTCAGACAAGTTACAAGCTGACTCCCGTGGTTGACCCTTACGCCAGCAAGATTGACCTCCATGAGACCGTAGACGGCTGGTTTGTTCCCTCAATGCCTGACCTCAACCAGCGCAATCCGCACCTCATGACCTACCTCATACAGAACTCAAAGTGGTGGATAGAGACCGTGGGCATCGACGGAATACGCATGGACACCTATCCTTATGCCGACGCTGCGGGAATGGCACGCTGGATGAAGGAAATCAACGAGGAATATCCCAACTACAACACCGTGGGCGAGACATGGGTGACTGAGCCTGCATACACCGCGGCATGGCAGAAGGACTCGAAGATAGCCAAGGACAACAGCTATCTGAAGACTGTCATGGACTTCTCGTTCTACGACAAGATTAACCAGGCAAAGCGTGAGGACACCGATGCCTGGTGGAACGGCATGAACCGCATATACAACAGTCTGGTTTACGACTACCTCTATGCCAATCCCTCAAACGTGATGGCGTTTATCGAGAACCACGACACAGACCGTTTCCTTGGCGAGGGTCGCGACACACTGGCACTGAAGCAGGCACTTGCCCTGCTGCTCACCATCAACCGCATACCTCAGCTATACTATGGTACAGAGATTCTTATGAACGGCACAAAAGCCGTGACCGACGGCAATGTGCGCAAGGATTTCCCCGGAGGATTCCCTGGTGACAAGCATAATGCTTTCACAGCCGAGGGACGCACGGCTGCTGAGAATGCCATGTTCCGCTGGACAAGCCGTCTGCTGCACTGGCGTCAGGGCAATGACGTGATTGTCAAGGGCAGCCAAACTCAGTTCATCCCTATTGATGGTGTGTATGTAATTGCCCGTCAGTATAAAGGCAAGACTGTGATGACCGTAATCAACGGCACAGGCAAGCCCGCCAGTATGAACCTGAAGCGTTATGCCGAGGTGATTGGTGCTGCCACCAGTGCCAAGGACGTGCTCACTGGCAGAAAATACAACATAGGCGGCGACAAGCTGGAGCTGAAGCCACGCCAGTCGCTCGTGCTGGAGTTCTAATAAATGAATATTCTGATAGTAAACACAAGCGAGAATGCCGGAGGCGCCGCAGTGGCAGCCAGCCGTCTTATGTGTGCCCTCAACCAAAACGGGGAGCACGCTACAATGCTTGTGCGTGATAAGGACACCGACAATCCCAACGTTGTGGCGCTTAATAACAAGTGGCTGCAGCGTTGGCGATTTCTCTGGGAACGCCTATATATATATATAAGGTGTAGTTTCTCTCGCCGGCATCTGTTCGACATAGACATTGCAAATACAGGGGCTGATATCACCGGGCTGAAAGTGTTCAAGGAAGCAGACGTGATACATCTGCACTGGATAAACCAGGGAATGCTGTCGCTTGACGGAATACGCAAGATTCTCAATAGCGGTAAGCCTGTGGTGTGGACCATGCACGACATCTGGCCTGCCACAGCCATCTGTCACATCACTCATGGATGCAACAATTTTAAGTCTGTTTGCCGTGAGTGCCAATATCTGTGCGGCAATTCTGGATATGGTGACCTTGCACATGCCGTGTGGCAACGCAAGCTAAGGATGTTGAAGGGGCAGCATCTGCACTTTGTGGCTTGCAGCCGCTGGCTTGCGGGCGAGGCACGTAAGAGTGCGTTGCTGAGAGGGCAAACCGTAGCGTCAATCCCCAATCCTATTGACACAGGAGTGTTCTGCCAGTCATCCACGGAGGATGCCCGCCGCAGGGTGGGGCTGCCCCTTGACAAGCGGGTGGTTCTTTTTGTGGCGCAGCGTGCCACAAATGTGAACAAGGGGATGGCTTATCTCATCGATGCATGCAAGATGCTGGCACAGGAGTATCCCGACATGCGCGAGAAAATTTGTGTGGCTGTTCTTGGCGGTCATGCCGACGAGGTGATGGACGAGATACCATTTCCGGCATATCCATTGGGTTATACTTCCGACACCGCGCGCATCATTGATGTCTATAATGCCAGCGATGTGTTTGTGTTGCCGTCGCTTTCTGAGAATCTTCCAAACACCATAATGGAAGCAATGGCGTGTGGTGTGCCGTGCATAGGATTTAATGTTGGTGGAATACCAGAGATGATTGATCATCAGAAAAATGGTTACGTGGCACGCTTCCGTGACAGTGCTGACTTGGCAAAAGGCATACGCTGGATACTGTTCGATGCCGATTACGATGCGCTCTCTAAGTGTGCGCGCCGCAAGATTGTCGACAGCTATTCGTTACAGAGCGTTGCCATGCGCTATGTTGAAGTCTATAACCATGCCATAGCCATAAAACATTATAAACTATGAAAATCTCCGTTGTTACGATAACCTTTAATGCCGCCTCGTGTCTGCGGCGCACGCTTGACAGTGTGCTGGCTCAGGACTACCCTTGGGTGGAGCATTGGATTGTCGACGGGAAGTCAACCGACGGCACTGTGGCAATGGCAGAGCATTATAGGAAACAGTCTGCTGAGGATGGCAACAGTCATATTGTAAACATCCTGTCGGAGCCCGATGCCGGACTCTATGATGCCATGAACAAGGGACTGCGTCTTGTCACCGGCGATTATATCATCTACATGAATGCCGGCGACTTTTTCCCGTCACCAGACACTCTTTCCACGATAGCTCGCTGCGCCCGGGTTAACAATCTTCCGGCGGTGATTTACGGCGACACCGACATTGTCGACAACACTGGCATGTACATAGGCCGCCGCCATCTGCTGCCTCCAGAGCATCTCACATGGCGGTCATTCCGTCACGGCATGCTTGTATGCCATCAGGCATTCTATGTCCGCACGGATATTGCAAAATGTCATTCTTACAATACCCGTTACCGCCATTCTGCCGATGTTGACTGGTGTATAAGGGTGATGAAGGAAGCCGATAGCCGTGCTCTTGCCCTTGTCAATGTGCATGCCACTGTGGCATGTTACACCCGTGAGGGACAAACCACCAGGTTCCGCCGTGCCTCTCTCATGGAGCGCTTTGCCGTGATGCGCTCTCATTACGGACTTATCGTCACTCTGTCCATGCACCTCTGGTTTGTTTTCCGGGCAGCATTCAGATTTGCCAATAAGATTTTACGCTTTTTTCATATCATTTTTTAAAAAAAGTTGCAAATTTGTTTGTCAATTCAAAAAAAATCATTAATTTTGTCCCGACTTTCATAGTCTCTTGCTTTATTGTGTCACCGACGGACGTGTTCCGTCATAGCAACAAACAACGAGCATAAGACTAACCTGCGCCGAGTCGGAGGACAGGCATTAGCCTGATTGATGACGGATGTGGTGGGAATGGGAGTCACTATATATAGGAAGGCGTTTACTTTAGCGCTTTGTTCTTGACGATTAGAAACTTCGCAACTTTCTTGATACAGTCAGAACACAGCAACGGTAGATGCTCATGGGATGTTTTATAGGCATTCCTGTATCCGTCTTTTCATGCTATTATTGTATATGTACGTATATGATAATATGTGTGTAATGTGTGGTATGGGGATATTATATAAACACATCGGCGTGGGTTTCGCGTTGCTCGTTCAACTGTATCGGGCAATGCGAAGGCCTCTAATCGTGGAACGGGCAACAGGGTCGGATCTCCACGCTTTTTTGTATCATAGTCACTTTTGAATTTATTAGTGAAGCTGATGTAGGGAGGTCACATAAGCACTTATAAAAAAATAAAATTATGGAGAAAAAGAATTGCAACGAAAAACTTCAGTCACGCCGTGAGTTTTTCAAGAAGGCTGCTAAAGGTGTTTTGCCTATTCTTAGTGTTGCAGTATTAGCTGGTGCACCTGCTATCGTAAAAGCAAATGTTATTCCATCTGGTTGTACGCATTGTACTGACGCTTGTACTGCAAATTGTCAAAAAAGCTGTTCTGGCAGATGTACAGGTACTTGCAAAGCAACATGTCAGGGAAGTTGTGTTAATAGATGTACAGGAACATGTAAGGCCGCTTGTCAAGATAATTGCAACAGTTCTTGTAAAGGATCTAATAAATATTAAGTGTCCATATTAAACACATTAGATTAATATAACACAATATTGTAAAGTATCATTTTTATAGAAAATATAAATATATTCAAATGATAAAAACACAAAAGCAACCTTGGCAGTCAGGAATGGCTAAAAGTATAACTTTTATAGTTACCAAAGATTGCCAACTTGCCTGTAAATATTGCTACCTCGTAGGGAAAAACTCAAAAGAGCGAATGCCCTGGGAGGTAGCCAAACTGGCGATTGATTATATCCTTGACAATGAAAATGAATTTAAGGAGGAAAGTGTTATATGGGACTTTATTGGTGGTGAACCTTTCTTGGAAATAGACTTGATAGACAAGATATGTGATTACCTGAAAACAGAGATGTTCAGGAGGAATCATCATTGGTTTAATTCCTATCGTTTCTCGTTCTCCACAAACGGCATCAATTATCATACTGAGAAAGTGCAGAATTTTATAAAGAAAAACCGTGAGCATTTGAGTATAGGTATAACTATTGATGGAACAGAGACAAAACATGATCTCAACCGTATTTGGAAAACGCCGGAAATGGAAAAGGGAATTATGCCAAAGCCCGAAGAAGAACATGGCTCTTATAAAGATGTAGTGAAAAACATTCCACTATGGCTGGAACAATTCCCTGACGGAGGAACTAAGGTGACGATAAGCAGTGCTGACATTCCTTATATAAAAGAGAGCGTGTTACATCTATATTCCCTGGGGATTCACGAAGTAAACATCAACTGTGTTTTTGAGAATGTATGGAAAGATGGTGACGACAAACTTTTTGAGGAGCAGCTTATGCAATTGGCTGATGCCATCATTGATGGAGAATATTACAACGACTATGCGTGCTCCTTCTTTACCGAACACATGGGCAAGCCTATGGACTGCGTACTTGAAAATCAGAATTGGTGCGGAGCAGGAAAGATGCTGGCAATAGATGCAGCTGGAAACTTTTATCCATGCACACGTTTCGCACAGTATTCCCTAAGAGACAAGAAGGCATGGATAATAGGTAATATTCATGACGGCATAGACAAGAACAAGCTGCGTCCTTTCCTTACGCTCGACCGTTGTACCCAAAGTAAACCAGAATGTATTGACTGCGAAGTGGCAAGCGGTTGCGCATGGTGCCAAGGAGAAAACTATGATGCAGCAGAAACGCCTACCATTTATCAGCGTTCTACCGCAATCTGCAAGATGCACAAGGCACGTGTGCGTGCCAACAATTATTATTGGAACAAGTTGTTCCGAAAGTTGGAACTTGAGGGTAGACATGAAGAGTATGAGAGAAATAAACAGAAGTGTAATGATGTAATATGCTGACAACATGCAGAAATATTTAATAATACAACTGGATGACACGTCTGTGTCGTATTGTCATTACGAGAATAATAAAACAGAACGTCACCTTATTTCTCTTGACGATTTGAAGGCAGGTATCGTTTATGCAATGAAGGAGAACTTGACGATTCAGTTTGTATATCCAGATTATGAATTGCCAAAGGAATATAAAGATGTGATAAACACGATCGACCATAGTGATATTATATCTTCAGAATGTCAAGACAACATCCTGAAAGAACAGGTTGACATCATTGTTTTCAATGGCTGGACGGAATTAGACCAGTATTGTTTCACAGAAAGTATGGTTTGCGTATTGCGCACATCTAAGACAGACCTGTTTGAGCGTTATTTATCCTTGACAGCAGTTCTTTCAAAGGTAATGCGATTGAATGTTGTAATTACAGATGTTGGCACATTTACTGATGCTGATTTTGACAAGTATAAAACTGTACTAAAATCATTGTCAGATGGTATAGAACGGTTGTATGTTGACGGCAAGTCGCCCCAATTGAACATCTTAACCGACCGTATGATGCTTGACAAGATGAACAACTGCAATGCTGGTTGGGAGAATATTACTCTTGCTCCCGACGGTAAGTTCTATGTGTGTCCTGCCTTCTATCTTGCTGGCGATGAAGAAGACTATGGCTTGGGTAAAGCTAAGTTCAGCATCGGTGACCTGCAGAACGGCCTTGACATCAAGAATCCACAGTTATATCAGTTGGATTATGCCCCTCTTTGCCGTAATTGCGATGCTTATCAGTGCAAACGGTGTGTGTGGCTAAACCGCAAAACTACATACGAAGTAAACACTCCAAGCCATGAGCAGTGTGTGGTGGCACACCTTGAGCGGAATGCAAGCCGTGAACTGTTGGTAAACATCCGCAAGCATGGAGATTTCTTGCCTGAGAAGGAAGAGATTAGGATGATAGATTATCTTGACCCGTTTGACGTGCGGGAGGAATGGTGAGAAATGTAAAAATCGAAAAAAATAATTATTATGACAAAGAAACAAGTGGGACAGGTAACTGTCGAGGAAAAGAATGAAATCCAGACGCTGTTTGAGCGCCGCAACGGATTGAACGAGTTGGCAAAGATTGTGACTGCCGATAATACCGAGCTGTACGAGAAATTAGTTAAGGACTTGGGCGAGACAGGCACGAAGTTCCAGAACTGGTGGGACCGTATGGCTGAGAAATACCAGTGGGAAAGTGCTGAAAACGGCAACTGGGAGATAAACTTCGAGACGTGTGAGATTTTCTTAGTTATGAATTAATATTTCAAGCTATGAGCAGTATTTTGTTATTTATCGGCACCACTGAGCTACTTCTTATCGGCGGTATGGCTCTGTTGCTTTTTGGCGGTAAGAAACTGCCGGAAATGATGCGTGGACTCGGGCAAGGTGTCAGAGAATTTAAGAAAGGAGTAAATGAGATAAAGGAAGATGTCAAGGTAGAGGGGCAAGATGACGCTGATGCCAAAGACGGCGACAACAAGAAACAGAACGCTTTATCCTCTGACGACAAAGATATGGCTAAAAACTGATGGCAAAGGGAAATAGCCAAGACATGTTGACTTTCGGCGGGCACTTGGAAGTGCTCCGCCGGATGCTTTTCCGTATTCTCGGCGTGGCGGGAGTGATTGCCGCCGTGGTATTCTGCTTCAAGGATGCTACTTGGCAGATGCTCCTTGCGCCAAGCGAATGGGATTTTGCCACATACAGATGGATAGAAAATCTGGCTCACGTCTGCGGATATGCGGACTTCCATTTTGATGAATATCATGTGGAACTGATTGCCACCGATTTGTCGAGTCAGTTTATGACGCACATCACCACTGCCGTATATCTCGGACTGCTGGGTGCCTCACCGTATATACTGTATGAACTGTTCCGCTTCACTTCCCCTGCATTGTATGAGAATGAGCGGCGATATTCCGTGCAGGTGGTTGTGACGGTATATGCGCTGTTCCTGCTTGGAGTGCTTATGAGCTATTATGTATTGTTCCCTATCTCGTTCAGGTTTTTAGGAACATACAGCGTGGCTGAGAGGGTACATAGCACCATAACCTTGGACAGCTATGTGTCGACCTTTACCACACTCACATTGGTTATGGGCGTGGTGTTCCAGTTGCCTGTGATCGCCTTTGTGCTCGCAAAGATGGGAATTGTCACGTCAAATATGCTCTCATCTTACCGCAAGCACGCCTTTCTGCTGATTATGATTGTTGCCGCGGTTATCACTCCGCCCGACCTCATGACTTTAGTCTTAGTTACAATACCGTTGTACTTTTTATATGAGATAAGCATTGCAATAGTAAGAAGAGTCGAAAGACGGTGAAAATAAGTTTTTCTATAAAACGTCCTACGTCACACCCCAATACCCTCGAAATCCCTGTGCTTATAGGCGTTCCGAGGGTATTGGGGTGGGACGTAGGGACATAAAGAATAATTTTTTCTGCATATCTTTTGGCAGTGTGAGAAATAAGTCGTAACTTTGCAGCCGAATTAGAAAACAAAAGAGTTTTGTAATCCTCATCGGAGGGCTGACAAGGAAAAGAGCCGGATAAGATGACTGGGTAAAACCAATCATTTTATCCGGCTCTTTTGTTAGGACAGACGACTGTGATGAATGAGACTGAAAAATAATGAGATTGAAAAGAATTTAGGTATAACAAAAACAACGAGGAAAAAGTATGAAGAAAGATGCAATTGACTTGAGTTCGCAGAATGTGTTTTTGCTGTTTGGAAAGTATTTCATTCCCACATTGCTGGGTATGCTGAGCATATCGGCGGTTACAGCCATCGACGGGATATTTGTGGGGCATGGTGTGGGCAGTGACGGTATTGCTGCCATCAATCTTTGTATTCCGCTGCTGATGCTGTTCACTGGCGTGGGACTGATGGTAGGGGCTGGCTGTTCCGTGGTGGCATCGATACATCTGTCGCGGGGCAGACAAAAGGCGGCTCGGCTCAATGTCACCCAAGCCATGGTGTTTGTCACGCTGCTGGCTTTTGTGCCGTCAGTGTTGATTTTAACCTTTCCAGAAGCCACAGCCCGGTTGCTCGGCTCATCGGAACATCTCATGCCAATGGTCACCGATTATCTGTTGTGGTATGTACCGTCATGGGTGTTCCAGATATGGCTGTCAGTATCGCTGTTCATTATCCGTCTCGACGGCTCTCCCATGCTTGCAATGCTGTGCAATGTAGTGGCTGCCGTCACCAATGTCGTGCTTGACTGGCTGTTCATCTTTCCGCTTGGATGGGGAGTAAGGGGAGCTGCGTTTGCCACATCGCTCAGCACTGTGTTTGGAGGTTTGATAGCGATGGCATATCTGTTGTTTTATGCCAGAAGTCTGCGGTTGTGCCCCATCAAGAGGAGTGTCAAGAGCCTGCGTCTGTCGTTGCGCAACATCGGCTATCAGTGTCGTATCGGCTCATCGGCACTGTTTGGCGAGGCGACGCTTGCCGTGCTGATGTTTGTGGGTAATCAGGTGTTTATGTATTATCTTGGTGACAATGGAGTGGGGGCTTTCGGCATAGCCTGCTATTACATTCCTTTTGTGTTTATGGTGGGTAACGCCATTGCACAGTCGGCGCAGCCAATAATAAGCTGTAATTTCGGACTGGGACTTGCTGTCAGGGTCAGGTCAACGGAATGCGTTGCGCTTGCCACCGCAGCTGTGTGCGGGCTTGCTGTTACCATGGCGTTTACCTTTGTGCCTGACTTGCTGGTAAGCTTGTTTGTCAATCCGCTGTCTCCTGCAGCCCGGATAGCCATCGACGGTTTTCCGTATTTCTCGGCAGGCTTTGTGTTCTTTGTCGTCAACATCGTGGCTGTTGGCTATTTTCAGAGCGTGGAGCGTGTTGTGCCTGCAACTGTTTTCTCGCTGTTGCGCGGCGCAGTGTTTCTTATTCCATGTTTCATTATGTTGCCGAGTCTTGTCGGTATTCCAGGAGTATGGCTTGCACTGTCGCTGTCAGAGTTTGCCACGTCGGTGGTGATTGGCTTGTTTGTTGTCTGCAAGGGTAAGTATTGTGGCAAGGTATGATAAAAGGGATTATTTATTTGAAAAAACTCAGGGTATTGTTTTGCGGTTTGAAATATTTATTGTAATTTTGCAAAATAAATACTGCTTAAATAAAACTACAAAACAAATGAAGAGATTGAGAACTATTGTTGTGGTGGCTGGCTTGCTGTGGAATATGGCGTGGGCGAATGCCGCCATCGACCGTAAGGCATTGGTGGAGCGCAACAGTCCGCGGCTTGAGGCTGCCGACACTTTGGCATCGCTTAGTGTGGGCAACGGAGGCTTCGCCTTTACCGCCGACATCACCGGACTTCAGACCTTTCCCGAGGCTTACAGTCATGGAGTGCCTCTCGGCACACAAAGCCAGTGGGGCTGGCATAGTTTTGACAACCCGCAGGGACTTAGGATTGAAGAGTCGTTTAAGGAATATGATTTCGGGCACGGTCATAAAGAACTGTATGCAACAGAGCATAAGGAGAAGGGTAGGGCACGCGATGCTGCCACGTGGTATCGCGTTAATCCCCACCGGCTGCATCTTGGCTGCATTGGTCTGGAGACAGGAAAGGATGTTTCGCTTGCCGATGTCAGGGATGCCAGACAAACTCTCGATTTGTGGCAGGGCAGGATTGACAGCCGGTTTACTCTGGGCGGAGCGTCTTATGAGGTGAGCACGGTGTGCCATCCCCAGCGTGACATTGTATCAACGCATATTGTGGCTTCGGCAAAGGCTGCCGTGAATCTGCGGTTTGCCTATCCCACGGGCGGTCACTGCGATGATGCCTGCAACTGGAATGCAAACGACCGTCACACCACACAGCTGGTTGACGGCGGCAAACAGTGGGCTGTACTGAAACGCACAATAGACAACACCATATATTATATAAAGGTGAGTTGGACGGGCAAAGCCACACTGAAGGAGAAATCGCCAAACTACTGGGTGCTTGCATCGAAAGGCAAGGAACTGGATTGTAGCTGTGAATTTACACAGGAACAGACTGTCAGCGGCGATGCTGCGGATTTTGCCACTGTGGCAAAATCAAGTGCCGGATATTGGGCGGATTTCTGGACCTCGGGAGCCGCCGTGGACTTTTCTGAGTGCACCGACAGCCGTGCCGCTGAGCTTGAGCGCAGAGTAGTGCTCAGCCAGTATCTGCTGGCAATACAGTGTGCAGGCAGTGCGCCGCCTCAGGAGACAGGACTGACATATAATTCATGGTTTGGCAAATTCCATCTTGAAATGATATGGTGGCACCAGTCATGGCTGCCGCTCTATGGTCACGGCGCGCTGCTCGACCGCACGCTGCGATGGTATGAGAGCGCGAGCGGCAATGCAAGAGCAATAGCGCGCCGTCAGGGATTCGAAGGATTGCGGTGGATGAAGATGACCGACCCGTCGGCAATTGAGGCACCGTCGAAGGTGGGCAGCTTTCTTATATGGCAGCAGCCACACATCATATATCTTGCCGAACTGCTTTACAGAGCCAATCCCAATAAGGAGATACTCGACCGCTACGGCGAGATGGTTGACGAGACAGCTGTGTGGATGCAGTCGTTTGCTTCATCCGACACATTGAATGGTCGTGAACGCTTTGTGCTGAAAGGCATGATACCTGCGCAGGAAACTCTTCGTGCTGCGGAAACCTGGAACTCTCCGTTTGAACTGTCTTATTGGCACTTTGCGCTGCAGGTGGCGCAGCAGTGGAGAGAGCGCCGCGGACTGCAGCGCGTGGAGGCATGGGATAAGACTGTGGAACTTCTTGCTCCATTGGCTTACAACAGCGACTCACTGTATCTTGCCGCCGAGACTGCCACCGACACCTATAGCGACATACGGCTGACAAGCGACCATCCTGCCGTGCTCGGCGCCGTGGGAATATTCCCGATGAGCAGACTGGTGAACACGACAGTGATGATGAACACGCTGAACTGGATATGGGATAAATGGAACTGGGACAAGACCTGGGGATGGGATTACCCGATGGTGGCGATGAACGCCGCAAGGATGGGTGAACCGGAAAAGGCTGTGAACGCATTGTTGATGGATAAGCGCACCAATACTTATCTGCCCAACGGTCACAACTATCAGGACCAGCGTCTGCGCTGCTATCTGCCTGGTAACGGCGGTCTGCTCACCGCCATCGCCATGATGTGCGCGGGATGGGACGGAAACAGCAACCGTAATCCTGGTTTTCCACGCAACGGCAAGTGGAACGTGAAATGGGAAGGGCTGAAAGCTCTGCCATAAGAGAAGGCACAAATATAAAACCAATACACATAAAAAAATATATATTATTATGAAGCGTGAAGCATTCAAAATGTTCTTGAAACCGGGTTTTGAGAAAGAGTATGAGAAACGTCATGCAGCCATTTGGCCGGAGTTGAAGAAAATGTTGTCAGACGGTGGAGTTTACGACTATTCCATCTATTGGGACAAAGATACCAATATTCTGTTTGCATGTCAGAAGACCAGAGGCGGGGAATCATCGCAGGACATGGGATTCAATCCCATAGTGCAGAAATGGTGGGACTATATGGCTGACATCATGGAGGTTAATGAAGACAATTCGCCTGTGACCATTCCTTTGCAGGAAGTGTTCCACATGGATTGACGGAAATGGAGCAGGTGTTAGACATAACTGGCGATATTTCTCTGAAACTTGCCGTGGCGCTGTTGCTTGGAGGAGCCATTGGACTGGAGCGCGAATACCGGTCGAAGGAGGCTGGATTCCGCACCCATTTTCTTGTGGCTTTGGGCAGCGCATTGTTTTGCATTGTTTCGCAATACGGATTCGATGCTTCACTGAAAGACTCGTCGCGAGTGGCGGCGCAGGTGGTGTCGGGAATAGGATTTCTGGGAGCCGGAACAATTATCTTCCATAAAAATGTGGTGCGCGGATTGACCACGGCTGCGGGACTGTGGGTAACCGCTGCCATCGGACTGGCATGCGGCACGGGACTTTACATTGCAGCAGTAATTGCTACGGCAATGGTGCTCATGGGATTGGAGGTGCTCCATGCACTCATCCCGCATCTGGGGACGGTGAGGGTGATGCTTACATTCACAGCCAAGTCGAAGGACAGCGTTAAGAATGTTGTAGACACAATTAAGCGAGGCGGTATGGAAATGTATTCGTACGAGATTGCCGACCGGCGCACACCGCAAGGAAAGATTTACGATGTGACCATTGAAATAAAGATGAAACGCGGCAAACACACAGAGTGGCTTATTGACCATACCGATGAATTTGATGATGTGACGATATCAAGTATGGAATAGGTTATTTCGCGACAGGCAAGGCAAAATAAAAAAAACATTAAAAATGTTCTCTTTATTTTGCCTTGTCCTTGCTTATTCGTAACTTTGCAAAAATAATCCAAAAAAACAATAGGGTTTATGACAAAACAAAATGCAGCACGTCCACACAGGGCAACGGAAAAAGAGCGGCTGGTGGAAGAAAACATGGGATTTGTTGTTGCCATGGCAAAACAGTACGCCAACAAGGGCGTGGCGCTCGATGACCTTGTGAGCGAAGGATATATCGGGCTGATAAAGGCTGCTGAGAAATACGACAGCAGCAAGGGTGCTAAGTTTACATCGTATGCCGCCAACTATGTGCGCCAAAGCATAGTACAGGCGCTGGGTATCAACGACTGTCCGCTGAACGACAGCGCCAGTACCAGACTGGAAGGCATGGCGGGCAACGAGGAAGAAACAGACAACAGGGCTGAGCATGTTACTGTGATGGGCGACCTTGCCGATGCGCTTGATGTGCTGAACGAACGTGAGCGCACTGTAATTGCCCATTGCTACGGTGTAGGCAAACCCATGATGACGCTTGCCGAGATTGGCGAGGAGATGGGGTTGAGCCGTGAACGTGTGCGCCAAATCAGGAAAAAGGCAATACGCCACCTGCGCCAGAGAAACAAGAAACAGGAATAAGGCTGCACAAAGAATAAAGTAAAACATAAAAACAAAAAAATGAAGTTTGCGACAAAATGCGTAATATTGATGATTGCTGTCGCGGCAGTCATGGTGCCGGCAGATGCATATGCCAAGAAAGTGAAGAAGAATCTGTATCTTTTCGGTTGCTCGGCATCGTTCACCGACTCTATAATCTATATCACCGATGTACAGGTGATTGAAAACGCCAACTACGACACCCGGTCGAAGATGCTGGTAAACAGAGAAATGTATTCCAGTCAGTTGAAAGAGTATCTTGCTGAAAAAATGGGACAGCCCCACCGCACTTGTTTCGTGATGTTCTCAGACAAGGCAAAGAAGATAACAAAAAAACTTGGCAAGGTAAGGGCTCTGTACACCACAAAGTCATCGGGAAAGTTTGACGTGAAGTATCTTAAACTGGACGATTTCCGATTCACCATAATAAAGGATGAGGAGGAAAGCGCTACAGAGGAATAATCAGCCGGCAATGTCAGCAGTACATATTATTGGCAGCCGTACGCCGCAGTCACACACCTTTTGTGTGGCTGACTTCAGGCTGAGGATAGTGTTTGATACCGCAAACGATGACAACAGCATGGAGCTGTTGCCGTCGTTTGCTCCTTTTGTTGCCGGCTGTGTATCGGATACTCTGCCGCTGTTGTTTACGCTCACCGTGGCTGACGGGTTGCCCGATTGTGAATTTATCGAAGAGACAGGATGTTTCGATACAGGCAACGGAGATATTATTGTACACAGTATTAGGGACGGAGGCTATCATTATGAGATAAAGAATATATCGGGTGATGTTTGCTGCCGCCTGTTGAGCAATGGCGATTTCAGTCAGTGCCAGTGTGTGTTATACGGCAGCGGAGCCATGCGTTCTCAGGGGCTCAACAATGCGCTGATGCTTATGTTTGCCTTTGCATCGTGTCCTTGCGACACCTTGCTCATTCATGCCTCGTGTGTGGTGGCAGAGGGCAAGGCTTATCCCTTTATAGCCAAAAGTGGCACGGGCAAGAGCACCCACAGCAGCCTGTGGCTGAAAAATATAGCAGATACGCATCTGCTCAACGACGACAATCCGATATTGAGGATTGTAAACGGCACCGTCATGGTTTACGGTTCGCCATGGAGCGGCAAGACTCCTTGTTACCGTCAGGAGAAATTCCCCGCCGGGGCAATAGTGAAAATCAGCCGTGCTAAAGTCAACAGCATAGAGCGGAATGACACCATACATGCTTTTGCAGCCATACTGCCGGCATGCTCTACAATGAAGACCGACAAGCACCTGCACGGTATGCTCTGCGAAACCATAGGAAAAGTAATCTCACACATTCCGGTGTACACCATGCACTGTCTGCCGGACAATGAAGCAGCATTGATATGTCACAATCAAGTAAGCCGGCAATGACATTGCCCAACGATGTGCTTCTGCCCAAGGTGGTGGAGCTGATAGGCAAGGGGCATAGCGTTACCCTGCCGTTGCGCGGATATAGCATGCGTCCGTTTCTTGAGGATGGACGCGATAAGGCTGTACTCTGTCGTGTGGATACTGGAAGTCTTCGACGTGGCGATGTGGTGCTGGCGCATCTGCCTACGGGCAAATACGTAATTCACCGCATAATAGAAATATCATGTGACAATATCACACTGCTTGGCGACGGCAACCTTACGCCAGAACACTGCAGGCGTAGCGACATATTGGCAACTGCCACAGGATTCTATCGTAAAGATTGTCAAAAGTCATGTGGCGTGAGGTCTGTCAAATGGCGCGTTTATTCACGGCTATGGATGACGTTGCGGCCATTACGCCGCTATCTGCTGGCTTTTCACCGTAGAGTGGTTATGCCACTTTCAAGATAACACAGCCACCGTATAGTCATAAATTTGTTGCAAAAACAAAAGAAAACAAAAAAATAACAATATAAAAAACAATACAACAATGAAAATCAAATCAGGTTTCAAGCTTCATAACATTTGCGGCGAAAATATCATAGTGGCAGAAGGCAAGGAAAACATTGACTTCAGTAATGTGATACATCTCAATGAGTCTGCTACGCTGCTGTGGAATGCAGTTGAAAATATTGAGTTTACTGAGGAAATGCTCGCCGATGTACTCGTGAAGGAGTATGGCATAGATCGTGTCACGGCTCTTGTCGATGCCACCGACATAGCCAAAGAATGGGTAAAAGCAGGAATTGTGAGTTAGTTCTCGTGCATTTTTGTTTTACTTCTATTTGCAAGTTGGTGTTTTTATTTCATTTTTATATTTTTTCCAGCCAAACCTTGGGATATTTCAAAAAAAAGCAGTACCTTTGCAGCGTTATTTAAAAATATCATAGATGTTGGCCCTGTAGCTTAGCTGAATAGAGCGTCAGATTCCGGTTCTGAAGGTCATGGGTTTGAATCCCATCGGGGTCACTTTTTTCTTTAGGTTGTTTCTATAAATTCCCATCTTTAGCAATAAGCATATACAAGTTCTTTTTATTTCCAATTAAGGTAGGTCTGCCTTAAAAAAATGGACTTTATTGTATATACAGACAGACGGGTGGATTTGTTAGAAAACAAATCTGCCCGTCTGTGTCTTTATATCGCTGTTATCTCAGTTAAAATAATTCTTGAATTTCTGGAATATGCTCTGCTTTGTGGCGCTGTCGCCTTTGAAATTATCGCTCTTCTTGAACTTCTCTATAGCCTCGCGTTCGTCTCTGCTGAGAGTCTTTGGCACATATACGCTGATGTTCACCACAAGGTCGCCGTTGCCTCTGCCGTAGCCCTGTACTGCCGGCAGACCTTTGCCGCGCAGACGGAGAGTCTTGCCTGGCTGTGTGCCCGGTTCTATCTTCACTCTCAGGCGTGTGCCCTGAATAGTGGGTATCTCCACGTCACCTCCGAGAGCAGCAGTGGGAAAGTCGAGAAGCAGGTTGTATATCAGATTGTTGCCGTCGCGAACGAAGGTGTCGTTGTCCTCCTCCTCAATAAACACTTGAATGTCGCCGTTCACTCCGTTGTTGGGGGCAGCGTTGCCCTTGCCGGGAACGTTCACCACCATACCCTCGGCAACACCGGCAGGAATATTGATTTCCACAACTTCCTCCCCCTTCATAATACCCGAGCCGTGACATGACTTACATTTGTTCTTAATCACGCTGCCCGAACCGTTGCAGGTGGGACATACGCCCTGGGTCTGCATCATTCCGAAAATGCTTTGCGTGGTGTGGGTTATCACGCCGCTGCCGTGACATGTGGGACAGGTCTCGCTGCCGCTGCCCGCCTCGGCACCACTGCCGTGACAAGCCGAGCATGCCACATCCTTGCGCACCTTGAACTTCTTGTTGACACCCGTTGACACTTCTGAAAGCGACAGGCGCACTTTGAGACGGAGGTCGCTGCCGCGCTGCTTTTGCGGACGGCGTGAACCGCCACCGCCAAAGCCTCCGAAGCCTCCGCGTCCTCCGAAGATGTCGCCAAACATTGAGAATATGTCATCCATATTCATACTGCCGGCATTGAAGCCTCCGAAGCCTCCGCCAGCAGGACCGTCGAAGCCGAACTGATCGTACTGTTGGCGCTTCTGTTCATCGTGCAGTACATCGTAAGCCTCAGCGGCCTCCTTGAACTTTTCCTCTGCTTCCTTATCACCCGGATTGCGGTCGGGGTGATATTTTATCGCCAACTTCTTGTAGGCTTTCTTTATTTCGTCAGCACTGGCGTTTTTGCTTACGCCAAGCACCTCGTAGTAATCTCTTTTCTGTGCCATAATTCGTAATTCTTCATTTCCTTACTGTCCCACAGCCACCTTGGCGTGACGTATCACCTTGTCGTTCAAGGTGTATCCTGTCTGCACACAGTCAATCACCTTGCCCTTCTTATCATCGCCCATGCCAGGCACCATTGCTATAGCCTCGTGTACGTCGGTGTTGAAGTCAGCATCTGTGGTGTCCATCTTCTTTACACCCTGACCTTCCAGAATTTTCATCAATTTCTGGTAAATCAGCTCCATGCCTTCCTGCAGCACAGCCACGTCGTCTGTCTTCTTGCCGTTCTCTATGGCACGCTCCATGTCGTCGAGCACTGGCAGTATGGCGGTTATCACCTTCTCGCCGCCGTTGAGTATCAGCTCGGTCTTCTCCTTGAGCATACGTTTGCGGTAGTTGTCAAATTCTGCCACCGAGCGCAGATATTTGTCCTTCAGGCTGGCTGCCTCTTCCTGTGCCAGTGTCAGCGGGTCTTTTTCTTCCTCTTTTTCTTCTGCCACATTGTCAGCCTCCTCTGTCATGTTGTCAGCTGCGGCTTCAGTGTCGTTGCTGTCAGCCTGCGGTTTTTCGCAGTCGTCGGTCTGCTGTGCAGCCTGTCCGTTCTGCTTTTCCTCCATATCTATTTCTTCTTTTTTCATTGCTTTTTGTTTTTGTTATGATTTTCTGAAATCATACTTTGCAAATGTTGTGCCAAACAGACTTATTGAGCATACATCTTTGCCTTTTGCTCTTTTATCTGCTCATCGTAGATGTATTGGTCATACTCCATCAGCTTGTCTATTGTGCCGTGGGGTGTAAGCTCAATTATACGGTCGGCAACGGTTTGTATGAACTCATGGTCATGGCTGGCAAAGATGATGTTGCCCTTGAAGTTCACAAGGTTGTTGTTGAATGCCTGTATGCTCTCAAGGTCGAGGTGGTTGGTTGGGGTGTCGAGAATCAGGCAGTTGGCATTCTTCAGTTGCATTCGCGCTATCATGCAGCGCATCTTCTCGCCTCCCGACAGCACGTTGACATGCTTCAGCACATCTTCCTCCTTGAACAGCATGCGACCTAAGAAGCTCTTCATCTGCACCTCGTTGCCCTTGCCGTACTGGCTCAGCCAGTCCACGAGGTTCAGTTCGCTTTGGAAAAACTCGGTGTTGTCCAGTGGCAGATAGGCTGTGGTGATGGTCACACCCCATTTATATTCGCCGGCGTCAGCCTGACGGTTGCCGTTGATAATCTCAAAGAGTGCCGTCATAGCTTTTGGATTGTGGCTCAGGAACACCGTCTTCTGTCCCTTCTCTATTGTAAAGCTAACATTGTCGAACAACACTGTTCCGTCGGGCTCCACTGCCTTCAGACCGCTGACCTCAAGAATCTGTGTGCCCGGCTCGCGCTCCATCTGGAAGATAATGCCTGGATATTTGCGTGATGACGGGCGTATCTCCTCCACGTTCAGCTTCTCCAGCATCTTCTTTCTCGATGTTGTCTGCTTGCTCTTTGCCACGTTTGCAGAGAAACGGCGGATAAACTCCTCCAGCTCCTTGCGCTTCTCCTCTGCCTTCTGACGCTGGTTCTGTGCCTGACGCAGAGCTAACTGTGAACTTTGGTACCAGAACGAGTAGTTGCCCGAGAATACAGTAACCTTGCCGAAGTCGATGTCCACGGTCTGTGTGCTCACAGCATCGAGGAAGTGACGGTCGTGGCTCACCACGAGCACTGTCTGCTCTACATTGCTGAGGTATTCTTCAAGCCACTGCACGGTGTCGAGGTCGAGGTCGTTGGTAGGCTCATCGAGCAGCAGGTTGTCGGGATTGCCGAAGAGAGCCTTTGCCAGCATCACGCGCACCTTCTCGTTGTTCGACAGCTCGTTCATGCCTTTATAATGCTTGTCCTCCACGATACCGAGGTTGCCTAATAGCTGTGCTGCATTGCTCTCTGCCTCCCAACCGTCCATCTCGGCAAAAGCCATCTCAAGGTCGGCTGCCTTTACACCGTCTTCCTCAGTCATCTCCTCCTTGGCATAGAGAGCCTCGCGCTCCTTCATGTTTGCCCAAAGCGGGGCATGCCCCATGAGCACGGTGTCCATCACTGTAAACTCGTCATACTTAAAGTGGTCCTGCTCCAGCACCGACAGGCGCTCGCCCGGTCCCATCTCCACTGTTCCTTTGTTAGGCTCAAGTTCTCCGCTGATGGCTCTCAATAGTGTTGATTTGCCTGCTCCGTTGGCGCCTATAACGCCGTATATGTTTCCTGGTGTAAATTTTAGATTGACATCCTTGTAAAGAACTTTTTTGCCAAACTGTATGGCAAGATTTGTTACTGTTATCATTTTCTTATCCTTATTGTACCTTTATTATAATATATTATATAAATGAGCGGCAAAATTACTAATAAACTGGCACATAGCAAAATATTAAAAGATTTTTTAATGTTTTTTATGCAGACTCCGAAAATAGGCTGTTCTAATCGCGATACCTCTTTGTCAAGTCTCCAAACTCCTCGATGCGCCTGTCGCGCAGGAACGGCCACCAGCGGCGCACCTGCTCGCTGTGGTCAAGGTCGATGCTCACAATGATGCTTTCCTCATCGTTGTCGGAAGCCTCATAGATTATTTCTCCCTGCGGACCGGCAACGAACGACGTGCCCCAGAACATTATGCCCTCGGTCTGACCGGAAGGATCGGGCTCAAAGCCCACACGGTTGACTGCCACCACAGGCAGCCCGTTAGCCACGGCATGACCGCGCTGCACCGTCTGCCATGCCCTGCGCTGGCGCTGCTGCTCCTCGGCATCATCGTTGGCGGCATATCCTATGGCTGTGGGATAGATAAGAATCTCTGCTCCCGCAAGAGCCATGAGACGGGCACCCTCGGGATACCACTGGTCCCAGCACACCTGCACACCGAGACGTCCCACGGAAGTGTCGATGGGACGGAAACCGAGGTCGCCGGGGGTGAAGTAGAACTTCTCGTAATAGGCAGGATCATCGGGGATGTGCATCTTACGGTAGGTGCCGGCAATGGTTCCGTCGCGCTCTATCACCACCGCGGTGTTGTGATAGAGTCCGGCGGCACGTTTCTCAAACAGCGAGGTTACAATCACTACACCATAGCGGCGGGCAAGGTCGCCAAAGAGGCTGGTGCTCGGTCCGGGAATGGTCTCGGCGAGGTCGAAGTTGTCTACATCCTCCACCTGACAGAAATAAAGCGAGTTGTGGAGCTCCTGCAGCACAATGAGCTGCGCTCCACGCTTGGCAAGGTCTGCAATGCCCTCGGCAAGCCTTATGATATTGGTTTTTCGGTCAGCCACATTGTGCTGTTGCAGGAAACCTACTTTCAGTTTTCTCATTTTGAAATTTGCATTGTGCAGCAATGGATTGAGCCATGCTGGCGTATTATCTGTACACTGTCTATTGCCACCATCTCCCTGTCGGGGAAAGCCTGTGCAATGATTTCCATGGCACGGCGGTCGTTGTCGGGCTGGCTGTATGTGGGCACAAGCACCGCACCGTTGATAACTAGGAAGTTGGCGTAGGTGGCAGGCAACCTCTCGCCGTCGATTATTATCGGCGCAGGCATTGGCAGGCGCAGCAGGCGGTAGGGCTCGCCGCTCTCAGTGCGAAGCGATTTCAGCTCTTCCTCCATGGCGTGCAGCTCTGCATACTGCTCATCGTTCTCATCGTCACACCCTATATATAATAAGGTGTCATCGGGAGCCACGCGTACAAGAGTGTCTATGTGCCCGTCGGTGTCATCGCCAGTCAGATTGCCGTGGTTTATCCATACAATGCGGCTGGCGTGCAGGCGGCGCTTCAGCTCCTCCTCTATCTGCTCCTTAGTGAGCGGCTGGTTGCGGTGGGGCGCCAGCAGACACGGCGATGTGGTGAACACAGTGCCCTTGCCGTCGCTCTCTATTGAGCCGCCTTCAAGCACAAAGTCGAGATGATTCTCATATTCGCCTTCCACCACTTCCATCTCGTAGAGATTGCGGTTGATGGCATTGTCGTTGTCGGCGGCAAACTTCTCTCCCCAGCCGTTGAAGCGGAAGTCAAGCAGACGTTTGCCCCCCTTGCCGTCGGTAAGGGTGATAAAACCGTGGTCACGTGCCCATGTATCGTCAGTATCGCATTCCACCACCATTATGTCGCCACCGGGGGCAAGCTCAAAGATACGGTCAAGAACGTCGTCCATGGCGTCTGCATCGGGAGCAACAATAATAAGACGCTCACGCTTGGCTATCTCGGCAGCCATATTTATATAGGTGTCGGTAATCTCCGGCAACATGTATGCCCAGTCGGTGCCGGCGTGTGGCCACGTGAGCTGCACCGCCTCCTGCTCTGCCCACTCGGGGGGCAAAACCAATGTGGAGTTTGGAGTTCGGAGTGTAGGGTTATTTTTCATTATATTCCTTTTGTCTAAATTTTATCACTATATATGCCGTGACGAAGTAGAACGCCACCTGAGCCCAAAGTGCACGGCATTCTGTCATGCAGTCGACAAGGGTGGCTCCCATGGTGTTCATGCGCACAAAGGAACGTATACCGAAAGTTGAGGGGATGAGCCAAGATATGCTCTGCCAGAACCACGGGATGTTGCTTTGTGGCCATGACACGCCTGAGAGAAAGAGCATCGGCACAGAGGTAAACACCACTATGAGCAGCACATTCTCACGGTAGTGAACTGCCACCGACACCGTGATGGCAAAGAATATGCAGGCAAGCACGAAGGGCAGCATTACGGCAAGCAAATCCATCGGCTGCGCTAATGACACGAAACTAAAAAGCCTCGGCACAATGACCGTGAGATAAAGGCAGATTACGGCAAACAGCATGAAGTAGCACAGGCTCTTGCCTGTTAGAGTGCCGAGTGTTCCAATGCCGCGGGCTTTCATGTTGCGGTATTCGGCATAGTGACCGTTCTCGCGTGCTGTTCCAGCCATAAGCCCCACACCGAGTATTAGCACCTGCTGCAATATCAGTATGAGTACTGCCGGCAGTATGAAATTGCCGTAGCCTCCTGTTGGGTTGAAGATGGCTATCTCGTGGAATGCTAACGGTGCAGTGGTTATCTCGTCCTCACGGTCGGTGTAGTTGCCTGCCAGTTTTATCTGTATCTTGCTGTTCATCGCCGTGCTCACCGATGTGGCTGTCTGGAATATCGCCTTATAGTTGAGCATAAGGCTCATGTCGGTATATACGGCAATGGGCGATTGCTCACCGCGGTTCACCCTTATGGCGAAGTCGCTTGGTATATGATATATGCCGCGCACCTTCTGCTCGCCCACCATTCTGCGCGCCTCGTCCATGTCGGCGGCATAGCCCACAATCTCCACATCAGCAGTGCCGTCACACAGACGGATAAACTCACGGCTTAGCTGTGAGCGCGAGTCATCGACCACAGCCACGGGAACATCACGCACCACCTCGTTATTATACACCCATGAGTAAAGTATTGGGTAAGAGAGAGGCAGGACGATAAAAAACAAAATCATACCTTCGTCGTGGAAAATGCGACGCATCTCCTCCGCCCACACATCGCACATGTTGCGGAATCCGTGTGTCAGGTTGCCAATCATGTCTTTTATTATTGTCATGGCATATAGGTATAGGTGTTAAACGTGGTCTTCATGCGCTGCAGCACTGTGAGCGGCAATAAGCAGAACATCAGCAGCACTATAATGTTGAGCCATACTCCCGACAGTGAGTAGTCATTGAACACCGATGCCTGATAAATCATGAAATAATGGCGCAAGGGAAACAGCCATGATACTGACTGCAGCGGAGCGTCCATTGCCGGCACTGGGAAAGCGTTGCCCGCAATGGAGAAGCTGAGCACTGCCCACAGCGAGCAGATACTCATGCTCATGCGCAACGACGGCATGAGCCCGAAACAGAACGCGCCGAATGCCTGCGACGGCAGCACAGCCAGAAACGACAGTGCCAGCATGCGTCCCACTCCGCCCGCTGTCGGGAAATGGAGTGCGCCGAAGACGTAGAGCAGATAAATCATCATGATGCTCACAAAGCCCAGGGTGTAGGGCAGCAGCTTGCCTGCCACTGCCACATATATATTGTTGCCGGCACGCGCCATGAGCTCACGCGCAGTGCCGAACTTCAGCTCGGTTCCAAGTACATAGGGGGTAAGAATAAATATGAAAAGCATTATCACTCCGGGCACAAGCACCGCGGAGAGATAGAAGTTGTAGTTGGTCCACGGGTTCTCTATTGGGTGCAGGTCGATGGTGATGGGCTGCAAGAAAGCCATGATTCTGTCCTCGTCCATTCCCTTGGCGGTCATGGTAGCCTTTCCCACCGCCGCGCTTCCAAGCGTCGACACAGTCTTGAGGTCGCGGAACAGCAGTGCCCCGGCAGTGAGCGAGTGCATGGAGTAATAGAACGATATTTCAGGCTGCCGCGATGCCAGCAGATTGCTCTCGGTATGCTGCGGAATATAGAGATATGCGTAGATTTCGTTGCGCTGTATTGCCCGTCGCGCCTCGGTCACATTAGGATAGTGTGCCACTACGTGCGATGTCTGGAAGGCATCGAGCAGTCTCGTCAGCTTCCGCGATGTGGTGGAGTTGTCGAGGTCAATCACTCCCACAGGCATGTCTTCAGGCTGTCCCTCGTCCATTATTGACGTGAAGAACAGCATGGTAAGCAGTGGAAACACAATCACGCAAAACCAATATATAGGTTTTCGCCTGATTATGCCGCACTCACGCAGGGCTATGTCAATTACACTTTTCAATATTCCTATCTTTTAATCACCAGTGACATTCCTGGGCGCAGTCCCTCAATCTTGTCCACAGGACGCGCCTTCACCTCGAAGGTCTTCAAGTCATACTGTCCGTTAGCCTTCGTTGCTTTCCATGCCGCATACGAGCCTTGGTCCTTTATGTGGTACACCTTCATGCGGATATCCTTGTCGAATGCCGGCGAGTAGGCAGTGAACGTGTCGCCCACCTTCATGCCGTTGAGCATATCCTCACGCACGTTGAATGTTCCCCACACGTCGGTCATTATCGACACCGACATTATTGGGCTGCCCGTTCCCACAAGCTCACCCACCTTGGGATACACCTCGCTCACTTCGCCTTCCATCTGCGCTGTCTGCACTGTCTCGTTGATGTAAGCGCTGACCTCCTGCACGGCACCCTTTGCGCGGTTCACCTGTGCTGCGGCAGCGAGCTTCTCCTCGCGGCGCACTCCGCTCTTCACCATGTCATACTGGCTCTGTGCCGCCAACATCTGTGCCTTGGTTGCCTTGTAGGCAGCGTATGCCTCGTCGCGCTTCTGCTGTGTCATCACACCTTCGTCAAACAGACGCTGCACACGGTTATATGATTTCTCGGCTATCTCCAGCCCTGCCTTTGCCTGCTGCAACAGCTCGTAAGCTCCGCGCACCTGCTCACGGCGCGCGCCATTCTGCGCCATCAGCTCCAGGGCACTGGCTCCGCTCTCGGCACTCTCCGCCTGCATCATCTTTGCCCTCACCTCAGGCGCATCAATAACAGCAAGCGTGTCACCCGCCTTCACATAGTCACCCTCGCTGACATACAGCTGAAGTATTCTGCCTGGCACCTTGCTCGATACACGGTATTCGGTCACCTCCACCTGTCCCTGAATGGTCTCAGGCTCAGTGCGTATGATAAAATAACCTGTCACACAAACCACCAGCACTACGGCGGTAAACGCCAGTACGGCAAGCATTACGTTATTGTGTTGTGATTTCTCGCTCATAATTTATTTTATTTTGAGTTATGATTTACGAATTACTCCAGCTCTCCCATTGCCTTGCGCAGGTCAACGTGCGACATTCTTACATCAATCTCCGCGTCAATCTTCTGGCTTTGCGCTTCCATCCATGCTGTCTGTGCCTCCATAACCACTGTACTTGAGATTACACCCTCATGGAATCCGAGGTTGGCGCAACGCAGGTTCTCGTCAGCACGGCTGATGTTTGCCTCAGCCATTTGCAGGCGCTTTTGTGCCTCGCTCACCTTGTGCGAACTTTGGGTCATCTGCAGCTCCATCTTCTCCTGTGCCTCTGCCATCTCTAATTTTGCTATTGCTCCGGCTCCCTTGGCTGCACGCGCCTTATAGGCAACATCGCCCCAGTTCCACACCGGTACACTGACAAGCACGCCCACGTTCCATACTCCTGCGAACGAGCGGCGAAAACCGTCGTAGACGTTAGGGTTGCTCACGGCATAGCCTCCCATAAGCATCACCTTCGGCAGATTGCCTGCCTTAATCAGGCGCACACTCTGCTGACTCATATCCACCATGTTCTGCATGGCTTTCAACTCTGGGCGGTTGCGCAGCATCGTTTCTTTGTCGGCAACAGTCTTCACCATTCCTATATCAGCAATGTTGTCAGTGTCCTCATCGGCAAGCACTATGTCAGTGTCGCTTGGCAGTCCGCATATTTGGCACAGCAGCATACGGGCAAGAGTCAGCCCGTTGTCCACCTTCATCACAGTCATCTCCGCCTCGTTCACCTTCACGCTCACGCTGAGTCCCTCGCTGCGTGTGGCAACTCCCTCGCGAATCATCTTCTGCACGTCGCTGTCGAGTTTTTTCACCAATGTCAGAAAACTCTCGGCAAGACGTTTCTTGTGTTTCAGCGACACCACGGTCCAGTATGCGCGGTCGGTTTCATACACCGTTGCCTGGCGCATGGTGGCGGTACCGTTTGCAGCCATCTCCATATTGATGTCTGCCATTCGGTTGGCGGCAGTTATCGCTCCGCCTGTATATATCGGTTGGGTTGCCATCACCGCCCCTGCAAACATGTTGCGGGTATCGGTGTGGAAAGCATCCACGATATGCTGCCCTATAGTATTGAGTGTCACGTCCACGTTGGGCAGCGTCACCCCTATCTGCCCCAGCATTCCTCCCACGGTGGTGCCCATTGTTGAGAGCGTGTTCTTTTGGTTACCATTGAGGATGGAAATTTCACGGCTGGTGTACATATATCCCCCCGTGGCGCTAACCTTAGGCAGATATTTTGTGCGTGCCGATTTCTTCATGTTTTTCGCCACATCCTGCTTCACCTTTGCCACTCCCAGCAGCTTGTTGTTGCGCAGAGCCAATGCCCTGCAGCTGTCGAGGCTCAGAGTTTGCTGTGCCGCGACAGGCATCGCAGAGACGATGAGGAGAAAAGTAATGAAATTCTTCATACCTTTACTTATTAAAAGAGAAAGATCTCGAGCCAATCATGTTGCCGTCGGCAAAGATGCTCACGATGTAAGTGCCTGCCTGCAGAAATTCCCCCACGTTCCAGTAAGTGGTCACTCCCACAGCCTCGCCTGTGTACTCCACCGCCTTCTTCATCGAGTATGCCATGGTGCGGTTCTCATAGTTGAAACTTCCGCCGTTGAGCACATCACCGTTTGGTGTCTGTATTCTCACGTAGAGTGTGCGCACTCCATTAGCTGCGGTCACGTTTCTTGCTATTGTAAAATTCACCACGATGGTCTTTGCATCCTTCACCTTCTTTGCCGCCTTGCCTTTTTTGTTCTGCAAGGTCATGCTTATGCCTGTGGCGTCGAGCTGTGCGGCTATTGCCACCTTTTCAGACAGGCTTGCCTTCTCGCTGCTCAGTCCGGCTATCTGGCGGTTAGCCTCGTCGTTCTGAGCCTTAATGCGGGTGTTCTCCTGCGAGAGATGCTCGTTCAGACGGTTGAGCGAGTCAATCTGCATCACATAGCTGCGCAGTACCTTGCGCACCGTGGCAAGCTCCTTTTTCAGTCGGGCTATCTCGCGTGCATCGCTGCTCTTCACCTGCTTCAACTCCTCAAGCAGCTCCTGTGTGCGCATCTGCTCTTGGGTGAGCTGTGCTATGATGGAGTCATTGTTTATCTTTGTCTTCATCTCGCTGTACTGCAGGGCGAACTGCTCGTATTCGTTCTCCATTTCCTTCTTGTCGAGAGCGGCAAGCTCCTGCATTTCCTCATTGGCTGCCTTCTGCTCGTTGAGACTGAAGGCAAGATAGCCGATTCCACAGAGCAACAAGGCAAAAATCACGATAAGCGGTATAAATACATTCTTTTTCATAACTACTTTTGCAATTTATTTAAAACTAATCGGCTGCAAAATTACACATTATTTGTAATATAGCCAAACAAAAAAAACTTTTCTAAACTAAAAATTCCATAAAAAAAGAACAAAAAGGAAAAAAAGAACATTTTCTCTGCCACTCTGCCACGTTTGTATCGGGATTTCTTAAATTTTTATACGCGCGCGGGCAGGAAAATTATTTTCGATTATATATTTTTCCTGCGCGTATATAGTAAAAGTTCGAAAACACGTGGCAGACGTGGCAACGTGGCAGACCGCAGAACCATGGCTTCGCAACTCCAAACGTATCGTTTAGAGTTGCAAACGATACGTTCACGCGCGCAAACGATACGTTCACG
>JAUNSB010000153.1:0-4953 GCA_030539375.1 Prevotella sp. | reverse complement strand
GTCGAAATCCCGTTTGGTAGCAGGCAAAAGATTATTGGATAATTGGCGAAATACAAATGGAACGCCCGTTGTTGCGGTGCAACCCCTATTTTGCGTACACATATCTATCAGTTTCCACCATTTCCACCACCACTACCAACCCCTTGCGGTGTTGCGGAACGGATTGAAACCATAGTATTATAAAGTTAGAGCGGTTGTTTGTTGTATAGTTGTTCTTCCTTTAATAATTCATAGTTATAATACGGACTTTGATAATAAAGTCCTGTGTCCGGATTGTTGATTGCCTGAAACCATGAGGAATTATAAACTACATTTAGAGCTTCAGGCAAGCTAACCTTACGGTCGGAAACAACAAGAGCCGTCACTTGCTCAAGATCAGAATCAATTAAGTATTGTATTTTATCCTTGTCTATCATATCTCATCAATTTTGAAATTGCATACTCTGATGAAAAACAATACTGCCGGTTTAATTATTCGTTTCGTGATATAGTATCATGACAAGAACCCTCCATTTTTTAGGCATACAGAGGTTAAATCCTCAACTGCATCATTAAAGGAAAGAGTGTGTTCTGCCTCATAGCAGTTGTCAAGAAACTCTATTCCCTTATACTTCTGCAGATAGTCGAAGGACTCTTTGACAGTAATGCCAAAATGTTCTCCAAACTTTCTAATGCAATATATAATGTAAGCGATTCTATAATCCATCAGTCTTTCCTCTATTTGTTTATTTGCTGCAAATGTACAAAGAAAAATCTGTTTTTCCAAATATTTAAGGAAAATTTATTTAGTGAAGTGGAGAAATACACAATGTTCACGATACAGTGTCGTATAGAAAGAAGAAGGAAGAATACGGAATTGAAAGATAATCACAAAGTCAAAATGTTAATTATTATTCAAGTTTCCACCAGTTCCACCACCACCACCCCCTTTCGGTGTTGCGGAACGGATTGAAACTATTGTATTATTATAATAAAGTCTCACAATTACAGTTATATCTACTGCGTGTTTCGCACTGACACGGCTGCTCTACGAGCTGACACTGCTGGCTGCGTGAGATGTAAATCACACTGCATCACGATACGGTGATAGATATCGCATCCTTTGGATTACACGGCTTGTTAGCGCAGTGTTACAGGGCTTAAAGCATGCCGTGTGACCGCTTTAGCGGTTCTAACTTACTGCCAAAGGCAGTGCAGCGTCAGCATGAATTATCCCCGTCAGTAAGAAAGCAGTGTCAACCCGCAGGGTGCCGTGTCAGCTCAATAAGAGCGCCGTGGATAAATTTTAAATGTTGATTATTATTCATATTTTTAAATACGTTTCCACCACCACCATCAACCTTGCGGAAGTTGCGGAACTGGTGGAAACTCTTTTAGGAACTTCATGTAATAAAACAGTTATTCCTCTTATTACCAATGAAATAAAGCAGAATATGCAGAAAATAAGCAATATCCTAAAAGAGTGGTGAAAAATCCGCTCTCTTTGGATTGATGTAAAGAATTTAGAAGGTAAATTCTATAAAGAGTTGTCTGCTCCGTTATCTCTTTTTTTTATGCTCCAAGGCTTTAATAAACAATGAGAGGGGAATTTAATATTAAAGTTTATTCAACAATTATTTGCCAATACCGAAATAATTTCGTAATTTTGCGGTTGAATAATGTATTTGAACTGATTTAATATTAAACTAAAAACTGAAAATGAGACGACAGGTATTGATTTTTTCCATGATGATGTCTTTCATCATGGCTTGGGGACAGGATATTGTTCCGTCAGGATTCTCTGAGTTGGACGAATGGGTAGGGAAATGCAAGGTGGAGCGCCCCAACGCCTTGGGCTATCCCGGCAACTACGACAGTAAGCTGGACGGATTTTATGAGTGGTACACAGCCAACAAGATGCAGAATATCCTCATCAATAATGCCGGTGACCCGTTTGAAGCCTCAGGTGCCTTGTCCTCCGCTAAGTTTGAGCGCGAGGTGATAGAGAGTTTCGCACCCCTTTACGGCTTTGACCTGAGCGACCTCTGGGGACTGGTGACAATGAGCGGCACCGACGGTAACAACCACGGCATATACTTCGGGGTGAACTACCTAAAGAAGAAAACGGGTAAGATGCCTGTTGTCTATGTGTCTGATGAGGCTCACTACAGCAACTACCGTCTTTGCGACGTTCAGCATCTCGACGTTCGTCTGGTGAAAAGCAACGAGATGGGACAGATGATTCCCGAGGAGCTTGAAAAAGCTCTGGACACCTCCCGTCCGTGTCTGATGATCTATGCCATGGGCTCCACCTTTAAGGGTGCCATCGACAATCAGAAGGATCTCAACGCCGTGCTCAGGAAGCATCCCGGGATGGATGTCTACAGGCATATAGATGCTGCCCTCTTCGGCGGCTACCTGCCCTTTACCCAATACAAGAATCTCGTGGACAGGAAGGAGACTGCCTATGAGTCAATTTCTATCAGCGGACACAAGTTCTTCGGCATTGACAGTCCCTGCGGTCTGTTCATCACAACACGTGAGGTCTATGACAATCAGGCATCCTTTGATGTGGCATACCTCAATGCCAACATGCGGATGATAAGCTGTTCGCGCTCAGGCGTTGACCCGCTGAAGTTCTGGTGGCTGCTGAAGACTGTAGGGATAAAGGGATGGACCGAGCAGGCTACGGTGATGATGGACAACACGGCATATCTGGTGTCGGAGCTCAAACGCATAGGATGGCAATGCTGGAACAACGAATACAGCAACACCGTGTTCTTCAAGCGCCCCAGCAACGACATCGTGACAAGATACAACCTTGCATGCAGCCACGACGAGCGGTTTGGCGGCGACTTGGCTCACGTAGTGGTGATGCAGCATGTCAAGAAGGAAGTCATCGACCGGTTTATCAAGGAACTGGATGGTGGCATTATCCCATAAAATTCAAGAAAGCCACTTTATCACAGTTGATTTTACCGGTCTTCAGCGAACATCTTCCACAGCGGGGCTGCCATGAGGCTCTGCCATATCTCGCCGCGCTCAAGCATGGAGCGCACTTCGGAGCGAGAGAAGAGCTTCACGTCTATATCCTCACCGTCGTCGAGGTGACGGTTGCCATCAGGCACCACTCCATATGCAATGTATGAATGGGTGAGATTGGTCATTGTGCTGGCATTGGCAGAGCTTACCATCAGTTCGCGCCATTTGCCGCCGGTGTATCCAGTCTCTTCCTCCAGTTCTCTTTTGGCTGCAACCATCGGGTCCTCACCTTCCTCCACGACACCTGCCACAATCTCGTCGACGGTCTTGCCGAGAGCATATCGGTATTGGCGCACAAACACAAACTGGTCGTCGGGTGTGATGGCTATAACGTTTATCCATGTTGGATATTCCAGCACATAGTATTCATCGATGACATGCCCGTTGGGCAACTGCACTTTGTCGCGCCTTGCCGTTAGCCACGGGCGGCGTATCAGATATTCGCTGTCGAGTGTTTTCCACTTCATTGACTTTTGCTCTTTGTCCATTTTTAATGATGTATATAAAAATATATGTATTATGAGTTTTACGTAACGCTAATTCAATAATGCTGCAAAATTAGTGATTTTGTCTCTATTTTGCAAGCAAACGGGCGATATTATTCCGCGTTAAAAATTTATTTAGATATTTTTAATATTGTTTGAGCGATAATGTTTTCCAGTTACGGGCATTGCAATCATGCAACAGAGCGATAACTACTATATAAAGTGCAAACTTTCCTTCCAAATGTGACCGAATGAGTATAGGACACAAGTGTTGTGAGAGACTGTAGTGTAGAAAACACAAAACGATGCTTTGTGCATTGTTTTATTTAAACAAACTATATGACACTCCCACATTGAAGAAAGGTATAAGTGAACGTTTCTGTTCTATCTCGGTACTAAGTTCTTTTCTGCTTTTCGTGTAAAGTGCGCCCTTAATTACGGTTGATATTCCAGCTCGTGCAGAAAGATAGAAATGACGGTTTATGATATATTCGTAAAGTATTTCCGGCTTCAGTGCTGCTTCACTGTAACAACAGACAGATGGTATGTTTTCCAAGTCGGTTTTCAAATAGAAGTTGTCTGAATTCATGGAAGCCCCGGCAGAAACGCGTTGGCTACCATGCTGGTAGCGCAAATAAAGCTGGCTCGGCAAGGTAATATCCACACTCCAGTCGGGATTTGAGAACCGGCACCAGTAAGATATGACGGGTAAGACGGGGACTTTGCCTAGTGTCATACCAGCCACCCCAAAAGTAAAACCCGTGCGTTTCCCTCTGGCAAGGACGAGCGCAGCCACAAAGCGGCCTTGCAGTATTCCCCAACCTCCATCCCAGCCATCTGCGGAAATATCGGCAGACAAGACAAACGGACGTTTGAATAGTGTTGTAAGATATGAGGCGTAAATGCCGCCGGAATATTGATTGTAGGAATGTTCAGAAAAAATTGCAGACGGTTCTTCGGCGGTGTCGAACACATAACTGGCGTATTGTACGTTGGCATAAAGTGATAACTGCCGTTTTTTCAGTATGGGTATCATGGTAGAGAGGCGAATGGTATGCAGATTACGCTTTCGCCCTTTTTCTATTTCTTTTCCATTGGCAGTGAAAGTATAGTCATGTGCCGACTTCATTTCCCAATACATATTAATTGTACGGTATCGTGAGAAATTTCGTGCCACCACACTGCGAAAATCTTTAGCCAATGAATCGGTAATAACTTGCGGGCGATAATCGGCTACAGAATTTTGGTTCTGCGCATACAATCCAGATGAAAAGAACATCACACAAGGAGTGAATATTATTTTTTTTATCATAGTGAATATAAATTTTTAATCATTTTATAATCTTTCTTAATGAGAGTGCAAAGTTAGCAGGTTTGCAGTATTCCTACAAGGTCTGACCTTAACTGAAAAAGGTTGTCACTTTTAGGAGAGTTAAACTTAATTTGT
>JAUNSB010000152.1:0-5015 GCA_030539375.1 Prevotella sp. | reverse complement strand
AGGAATACTTGTCAAAACTTTTGGAAATAAGCGAAATTTGATGCGTCTGCCCTGTATAACCAATAATATCGCTCGCCTCGATTTAAGCGGCACAGAGATGGTTGTGTTGTCTGCCTGCCAGTCAGGACAGGGCAAGGCAACTTCCGAAGGTCTTTACGGTTTGCAGCGTGCATTCAAGAAAGCGGGTGTCTGCACAATTGTTATGGCACTTGGAGCATTGAGGATAAGGTCGCAACAGAGTTTATGACAACGTTCTATGAACAACTCGCATCATAACAATGCAAGTGGAACAGGCGTATGGCATTTGAAAAGACAAAGTTAATAATGCGAAATAAATATCCAGACCCATTCCATTGGGCTGCATTTGTGATGTTGGATTGAAAGAAATAACAGGCGAAATATATGCTGCACCAGTCAACAAGTTTGATTCGGTGCATTTTTTTTTGTGAAATCTGTATGGGATGATTGAAAGCATGTTGCCCAACTATCTGGGAAGACACGCCGACAATGGCAAGAACATTGCTGGCAAGATGTTCCCGCAGTATTTACCGTGACGATATGGAAGGTACTCTGTCTTTTGATAATGGAGACATCATGTCTCCATTATCAAAAGCTCTCTTGGCAGAGTGATAACTTTGAGCCGTTCAAACCACGTCCGCGATGTTCCAGTCACATGGCGGCGCGTGTGACTGTTCACTATGTAATAGCTTGCGGTGTATTCGTCCATTATGCTGAGGAATACGTTTTTTATGCGTGAGCACTTCTCGTGAATGGCATTGTCGAGCGGATTGATGAGGTGTTCTACGCTCTCTTCCACCTTTTGCTTGTCCATATAGCGCGCTGTTGCCATGTAGTATTGCAGCAGTTCCTCGCGATGCTCCACAAGTTTTTTGAACTCAATGCCCTCCGGGTGGGCAAGAAACAGCAGGTAGACAGCCTTGTGTACCGGCTGAAGCTCAATCTTGCGGCAGCCGTGGTCAAGCAGGATGAATCTGTAGTCACGGGTTATTTTCAGTCTGCTGAGACGACTTTTTGCTGCTTCTATGCGCAGTTCTTCGAGCACGGGCATGCTGATGGCGCGGAGCAAAAGGTCTGTCCGCTCCATTGCCCTCAGCTCACCGACCAATATCGATAGCTGTTTTGCAATGTTCTCAGGTGTGTTCTCGGTAGTCATGGTATTGTTATTCATCATCATCGGGTTGAAGCATTTTGTTCATCCATCGTTTCAGAGTATCTGCTAATTGTGGTTTTGCACTCTCCTTATCCTGTTTTCTTTCTCCGGTTATCACGGCAGGTTCGGGCTCTTTAGGTACTGTCACTTCAAACACGGGTTCCTCCGCTGGCTCCTCAATCGGTTTGACAATCGGTTTGTAGAGTTTTGAGATGAGACTGTCATAGTAGTCTGTGTCCCTTTTCCCGTAGTCAGCCTCCAGTCTGCTGTCGGTCTCCATTCCTGTTGCAAGAATCGTGACTTTTGCGTCATCGCCCAGCGAATTGTCGGTTGATATACCCCATATCACCTCAATATTCGGGTCGAGCATGGCAAAGAAGTCGTCAATCTCCTGCATCTCGGGCACCATTATCGGCGTATCGTCGCTGGAATAGATGTTGAAAAGGATGCGCTGCGCCTTCGTTATGTCGTTGCCGTAGAGCAGCGGAGAGTCGAGCGCGTTTTTAATCGCTTTCTCCACACGCTTGTCACCGTTTGCCCTGCCCATAGCCATTATGGCTCCGCCGCCGTTGCGCGTCGTGGCTTCCACATCGCGGAAGTCAAGGTCTATGCCTCCGTCGCTGTTCACCGTTATCAGTTCGGCTATGCCCACTACGGCATCCTTTAATATATTGTCGGCACGGGCAAACGACTCCTTTACAGATATGTTTGAGTCGGCATACACATCGCATAGCCGCTCGTTGTTGATAATAAGCAGCGCGTCTACATTCTTGCGCAGCTCGTCCACTCCTTTCAGAGCCTTTACTATCTTCTGCTTCTTTTCAAAGAAAAACGGAATCGTAACCACTCCCACGGTCAATATCCCCATTTCCTTTGCCACGCTTGCCACAACGGGTGCGGCTCCGGTGCCGGTGCCTCCTCCCAGACTTGCCGTGATAAATGCCATCTTGGTGCTGTCGCTAAGCAGTTTCTTTATGTCCTCGATATTCTTTTCCGCTTCCGAGCGTCCAATTTCGGGTATTCCTCCAGCCCCGAGCCCTTCGCCCAGCATAATCTTCATTGGCACGGGCGATGGCGCCAGCGACTTGCTGTCGGTGTTGCATACAGCCAAAGTCACGCCCTTTATCTGTTCGTTATAAATGTTGCGAACGGCATTGCATCCGCCGCCTCCCACTCCTATCACCTTAATGATATTTTGCGAGCGGTCGGTCACTATGCCGTCAAACTCTATTATCTGATTGTTTGTCTCGTCCATATTTTGTTCTTTTTTGTTATTCGTTTTTCTTAGCTGATTTGTCGGCAAAGGTAGTGAAAAAAAATGAAATAATAAAATCTTCACAAGGCTTGTGAAAAACTGATGAGCCTAAAAATCCCCAATTCCCCTAAAAAAATCATATAATATGGCTAAGGAAAAAATAAATTTTCTTGCATTAATTTGGCTGAATGAAACATTCTTTGTAAATTTGCAGCATAACATAATAAGTGAGCAGATTATGGCAGACAAGAAACTGAAATTTTGCCCTGTGGGCATACAGACATTCTCGGAAATCATAGAGAATAACTATCTCTATATTGACAAGACAGAATATGTGTATAACTTGGCAAAGAGTGCACCTAAGTATTATTTCCTGAGCCGCCCGAGGCGGTTCGGAAAGTCCCTGCTCACATCTACACTGAAAAGTTATTTTGAAGGTCGCAGGGATTTGTTCAAGGGCTTGGCGATAGACAAGCTTGAAACGGAGTGGACACAGTATCCGGTGTTGCATTTCGACATGAGTACGGCGAAGCATGTGGATAAGGACGCATTAATGTCTGAATTGAGCGGAAAACTTACCGACTATGAAAAGGTGTATGGCCGTAACGAACCGGACAAACAAAATCTTAACCAGCGTCTGAAAGGTTTGATAGAACGTGCCTGCGAACAGACGGGACAGAAGGTTGTTGTGCTCATCGATGAATACGACGCGCCGCTATTGGATGTGATGCACGAGGAAGAAAATCTGCCTGTTCTCCGCAACGTGATGCGTAATTTCTACTCGCCGCTGAAAGCCTGCGACCCTTATCTGCGCTTTGTCTTCCTCACAGGCATTACCAAGTTCTCGCAGCTCAGCATCTTCAGCGAGCTGAACAATATCAGCAACATCAGCATGGACGAGCCATACGCTGCCATCTGCGGAATCACCAAGGAGGAGCTGCTCACACAGATGGCAGGCTATATAGAGCGGCTTGCCCAAAAGTTTGGAATAACAAATGAAGAGATGCAGTTGAGGCTGAAGGCAAAATACGATGGCTATCATTTCACATGGCCCTCGCCTGCTATATACAACCCGTACAGTCTGCTTAACGCCTTTGACAAGGAAAAGCTGGACAACTATTGGTTTGGCAGCGGCACGCCTACTTTCCTTATCGAGATGTTGCGCAAGTATGACATCATTCCGCAGAATATAGGACCCGTTGAGGAATATGCCTCGGCATTCGACGCTCCAACGGAGCGCCTTTCGGGCATCACTCCGCTGCTCTATCAGAGCGGTTACATAACAATCAAGGACAAGGACGAGGTGACGGAACTGTACACTCTCGACATTCCCAACCGCGAAATCCGCATAGGACTGATGGAAAGCATGCTGCCCAACTATCTGGGAAGGCACGCCAACAGCGGCAAGAACATTGTCGGCAAGATGTACCGCTGCATTTACCGTGACGACATGGAAGGTGCTCTACAGCAGCTGCAGGAGTTCCTGCTCACCGTACCCTACTGCGACAACATTGACTACGAGGGACACTATCAGCAGATGCTCTACGTTATCTTCTCGCTCTTCGGCATGTATGTCGACGTGGAGGTCTGCACGCCCCGCGGCAGGGTTGATATAGTGATGCGCACAGCCACCACATTATATATAATAGAGCTGAAGCTCAATCAGAGTGCCGCCACTGCGATGAAGCAGATAAGTCTGAAGGACTATCCTTCACGGTTCGCTCTCTGCGGACTGCCTGTGGTAAATGTCGGCATCAGTTTCGACAGCGAAACGAAGACCATCAGCGACTGGAGCATAAAGGCTCAAGAGCAATCATAACACCATATTCGCTGAATAGTTACACTGCAGTATGTAAGATATTATGTAAATATAATTCTGAAAAATAACCGCATAATTTTTTTGTAAAATAGAAAATGGAGTGTCAGTTTGATGCCATTCCACACAAAAATAAATAGAAATTTTCAAGAATATAACTTACTTTGCCAATGAAGTTAACTGACTTCTCCAACGGAGTTAACTTCTTTTGCCGATGAACATATGTTCGTTTTGCTCTAAAAACGGGCGAAAAAGCCGCTTTTTTAATGTCTTTTTGTGAAGAATGAAAAGTTTGCTGTTTTAACCACCTGATTAGCAACACGATATACAACCTTGAATTTTCGCGTATTTGAGACCGAGGATGCTGTTGGTGAATTTTACGCGATTCTCAGAAGACTCTTTGTCATAATATTTCGCTATTTTTTTTCTTTAGGGTTGGTGGCTTATTTTTCCACTGCGTGCTCTGCACTGACACTGCTGCTCTTTGAACGCAGTATATAAATTTATTATTGTGATAATTTACTTGCGTTTGACACATGCAAAAAAATAAAAAAACATTAAAAAAAGGCTTTTCGATACAATTCTTTACTCTTCGTTAACCTTAATTGATTTTCGGTAGCATCGTATCTACTAAGCTGTCTTATTTTTTTAACCACAGAGCCACTGAGTTTTTTGTTTTATTTGCGCTGTTATTATATGCTCACAGAGATAAATGCCGGTCGGCATTAGTATTACTGATTTTTGGCGGCACCTCAGGATAGTTCAAATAAATT
>JAUNSB010000049.1:0-30385 GCA_030539375.1 Prevotella sp. | reverse complement strand
ACTCTTCATTCTTCATTTAGATTCCCAGTTTCTTGCGAATGTCCTTAGGAATGGCATTCTTGTTCACCATATAGTCCATGGTGCTGCGGGCGATGAAGTTCTTCGACATATACCAGATGCCCTTGTACTCACCGGTCTCACCCCATGAGTTCTTCACCATGTAATACTCGCGGCCTGTCTGGTCCTTGGCAATACCATAGATGAGCATTCCGTGGTCATCGGTCAGCTCCCAGCTGTCGTAAGCCTGCTGACGCATCTCCTGTGTGGGAACAACCTCAGGTGCGTTGACACCCAGTGAGTCAATGATGTCGCGCTTCTTGCCCGGAGCAAGTTTCAACCAACGTGCCATGTCGCTGCCAGAGAGACCAGGCAGAGCCTTTGCATCGAGGTTAAGGGCGATACCATTGCGGGTGAATCCCTCTTCCGACACATCGCCGCCCCACAGCACGCAATAGCCTTCCTTAATGGCATTGTCGATGATAGCCATCATCTCGTCCATAGGCACGTTGTAGCTTGGCTCCCAGCGCCAGTTGTCCTGCACCTCAACCACGAACGAAGAATAGAAAGGATGGTGTGTGTAGCTTGTTATCGATACATAGTCGTCCATGTTCAGTCCGAGGCTCTTCACATATGACTGGGGGGTGTACTCCTTGCCGTCAACCTTGAAGCTCTCAGGACACTTGCCAAGATAAGCATCGAGGATGCCCTGAAGTCCCACCTTCCACTGACCGCTGATTTTCTTGGCGTTGCTCTTAGCAACAGCCTGCACGTAAGGCTCCATCACAGAGAAAAACTCGTTGAAGTTGTTGAGCGAGTCGCCATAGAGAGAGCCTGGGAACGGCATTGCATTCTCTGGACAGATGCCCTGATACTTCAGCACATCCTTAACGTCGGTGCAGCTGCCGCCCTGCGAGAACGACACGTCGCCGTGCATGCGCACTGCCTTAACGGCACGGTCCATATAGGTCTTGTTGGCAACAAACGACTCGCAGAGGTCTACGGTCTTGCCCGACTTCTTGAGAATCTCGGTCTCAAAGAATCCCAGACCTGAGTAAGCCCAGCACGTACCGCTGCGGTTCTGGTCCTTCACGCTTGTAATCTTGTTTTCCTTAATTACGGTAAACACCGGTTTGTTTTTGTTCACTGAGTCTTTTTTCTCAGCGTTTGCGCCAACAGCCACTAAAGCCATAAGCGCAAGAGTCATCATTTTTTTCATTTCTTGTTTTATTTTTGTAAGAGTTTTATGATTATATTAAGAGTGTTAGGAAAGGTAAGAAAAACTCCACACTTCACACTCAACACTGAACACTGATATATTCCTCCACGTCCTTGGCATGATAAGGAATGCGCTTGCTGCCGAGGAAGCGGCAACCATCCTTGGTGATGAGGATATCGTCTTCGATGCGTATGCCGCCAAAGTCCTTATATGTCTCCACCTTGTCAAAGTTGATGAAGTCGGCATTATGTCCGCGGCTGCGCCAGTCGTCAATAAGATCAGGAATGAAGTATATTCCAGGCTCATCAGTCATCACCCATCCTTCCTGCAGACGGCGTCCGCAGCGCAGGCAGTTGGTGCCAAACTGTGTTGACGGCTGCACCTCGTCGTCGAATCCCACATAACGCTGTCCGAGTCCCTCCATGTCGTGAACATCCATTCCCATCATGTGACCAAGTCCGTGAGGAAGGAACAGAGCATGCGCTCCTGCCTTCACTGCCTCATCGACGTCTCCCTTCATCAGTCCGAGCTCTTTCAGGCGCTCGGTCATCAGGCGGCAAACATTCATGTGAACATCATACCACTTCACACCGGGCTTAGCCACCTGCAAAGCATAGTCGTGACACTCCACCACGATGTTGTAGATGTCCAGCTGACGGCTGTCGAACTTGCCGCTCACAGGAGTGGTGCGGGTGTGGTCGGAACAGTAGTCGTCAAGCTCACAGCCTGCATCACAAAGAGCCAGACGGCCGTTGCGAAGCAGCTCGTCCTTAGGCACACCGTGCATTATCTCGCCATGCTGGCTGAAGATGGTGGCGAAGCTCACCTGATTGGCAAGCGAGTTGGCAATGCCGCTCACCTGACCTGCCACGTAGCGCTCGTTCACTCCGTCCTTAATCAGGCGCATAGCCGTTGTGTGCATCTCGTAACCCACGTCGCAGGCACGCTCAATAGCCTCAATCTCCTGCGGTTCCTTAACTGCACGCATACTTATCACAGCCATGATAAGCTCCAGTGAAGCCTCGTCACGCTGGCGCGACGGATGAATGCCAGTGAGATCCATTAGCTGTATCATCGTGTCGTGGCGGTATGGCGGCAGGAAATGAATTTTTCTGCCCTTAGCCTTTGCCACGGTGCAAAGCTCGCTCAGACGGCTCATTGGGGCTGTGTTGGAGATACCTACCTGCGCGGCAAGCTGCGCCACACTGTCAACAGAGCCAAACCACACAATGTCCTCAATGTCGATATCATCGCCAATGAGCATCTCGCAGTCGTTGTCGATATCGATAACTCCCACAAGCCCGCTGCGGTGCTGCCCGAAGTAATAAAGAAAAGAGGAATCCTGACGGAACGGATAATAGGCGTTGCCGGGATAATTCACAGGAGCCTCGTTATTGCCCATCATCAGTATGATGCCGCTCTTCACTTTATCCTTCAGAGCTGCGCGACGGGCTATATATGTCTCTTTACTAAACATAAGTTTAAAATATTAGTTTTTTTATAAAATTTCCTGCAAAGTTATATATTTTTTTCTATATTTCATTATCTTTGTACAAAAATTTAGGAAATTATAATATATTTCCCAAACTTTGTTTTACCGATTTCCTATTGACTTCATCAACCGTTACTCTCAGGTAAAGCAGATACTCTTTTTATTACCTTAGCTAAGCAAATGCAAACTTAAACCAAGGTAATAAAAATTAAATCATGACATCAACAAGATTAAAAATCAAGACTTCTGTCAGGCAGAAGAAAGAGGGACAAACTGTATTCAGTTTTTTCCGCAGTCAAATCACACAGTTACAGCAGATTGGGAAAGTGAGTACTGCCGCCACTTACAAGCAGACACTCAACAGCATCATGAAGTACCGGCAAAACCGCGAACTGTCATTCAAAGACATTACGCCGGAACTCATGCTCGCATACGAGGCATGGCTGCACTCCTCGCACCTCTGCCGCAACACCACATCTTTTTATATGCGCGTACTGCGCACAGTTTATAACAAAGCAGTGGAACTGCACTTGACAGTTGACCAACAGCCATTCAGACAAGTCTATAAAGGAATTGATAAAACCGAAAAACGTGCTATTTTTCTTACTGACATCAAGCGCATCAAAAATGTCGACTTGTCTTATAACCACACCCTCGACTTCGCCCGCGACATTTTTCTACTCTCTTTCTATCTGCGCGGCATATCGCCCATTGACCTTGCATTCCTGCGTAAGTCAGACCTCTGCAATGAACGCCTCACCTATTGCCGTCGCAAGACAGGACAGCAAATGAGCATACATTGGGAAAAGCCAATGCAGCAAATAATAAACAAATACCCCCATACTGGTACACAATACTTGTTGCCGCTAATACAGCGAGAAGACGGCACAGAAATGCAACAATACCGTGTCACGGCACGCAAAATAAACCGCAAGCTAAAAAAAATCTCCTCTATTCTACGCATCTCCACCCCATTGACCATGTATGTGGCACGCCACAGCTGGGCAAGCATTGCCCATGCCGAAAATGTTCCAGTCAGCGTCATCAGCGGAGCTATGGGACACGATTCCGAAGCGACCACACAAATCTATCTGGCTTCAATCCAAGCATCACAAATAGACAAAGCTAATCACAACATTTTGAGGAAGTTATAAGACAAAACATGTTTAGCAAAATTGACTCACTCTTGGTAAGAGTGAGTCAGCCATGAGAGCAGAATGATAATAAAAAAACACGTTCTCCCCAAAGCCTTCGGCAAGGATAAAAATGCCAGTTTTATAGCGACAGGTTGACAAAACTTGCCGACGCCGTAGGCGTTAGTTTAAGAAACCCGTTGGATGAATTAAAATAAAGCATATTTAATTTGCCCTATAGGCTTATGATTGAGAAGATTGAAATATTGCAACATAGTGAATGCCGCCACTTTGGCTTCCATTCTGGCGAAGAGACCGCTTGGTTTCTTCGCATAGTTGCGTATCATCATGAGATGATCATTCTGTTGAGAAGACACCGACTGAGGTGCGCAGGCAGACGGTGAAGGACTTCAAGACAGGACGCATCAGAATTATGGTGAGCGTGGATTTGTTTTCCGAAGGTTTTGACTGTCCTGATGTGGAGTTTATACAGATGGCACGTCCTACGCTATCGTTGGCTAAGTATTTGCAGATGGTGGGACGAGGACTGAGGAAGTCGGAGGGTAAGAATACGTGCGTGATGATAGACAACGTGGGACTTTACCGTATGTTCGGGACACTGTTGGAGCGGAACACTGACCTGCGACTGACGGGAAACGGCATTCTCGCAATAACGGGCAGGGGCAGCAAGACACGGTATGTGGACCTGCGTAACGACATGGAATATACGAGCCGCCCGATGTCTGTGTGGTTCGGAAGCGTGGAGATGCTGAAGGTCGGAGACAAATGCTACAGCAGGACAAAGCATCCGTACAAGGCGGGATTCAGCGGAAAAAAGCACTGTATAAAGGACAGGGGATTCTATGTGGACATATTCATGAACAATGATGCTGAATGGCGACGTATGCTGGAGGGCATGGGAAAGCCCAACATTCAGCACACCGCATGCATACTTGCCAATGACGACACAAGCTGGTATATTGTAAGCTCAACGCTGGAGGACGGAACAATGAACATAAAGCTGAGAAAGTAACACGATGGAGAAAAATCGTAAAAGGACGGCAGGACTCACACTCCTGACCGTCCTTTTACATATAAAAAAAGTTAACGTTATTATATTTTGTACATTTAATCGATTTTTTGCAGTAATTTTGCTTTCCATTATGAAAGAAGCAGAAAATTATATACTTGGCAAAGACTGTGCCCTTGTACTTGAAGGCGGAGGAATGCGCGGTGTATTCACCAGCGGGGTGCTCGACGCATTCATGAAACACAAGCTATGGTTTCCCTATTGCGTATCGGTATCGGCAGGCGCATGCAACGGGCTGTCGTATGCCAGCCGTCAGGCACGCCGTGCCAGAGTGTCGAACATTGACATGCTTGCAAAATATAAATATATAGGTATTGACCATCTGATAAAACAGGGAACGATCTTTGACTCTTTTCTGCTTTATGACCTGTTTCCAAACAAGATTATCCCCTACGACTACGACACCTATTATAATAATAAGATGACGTTTGAGATGGTTACGACCAACTGCACAACAGGACGTGCCGAATACCTGAGTGAGCACAGCGGTAACAACAACCGCCTGCTGCGCATCTGCCAGGCAAGCAGTTCGCTGCCATACGTGAGCAAGATTGTGACAGTTGACGGCAAACCGATGCTCGACGGCGGAATTGTGGACAGCATACCCGTGAGACATGCGCTGAACATGGGATATAAGAAATGTGTGGTGGTGATGACACGCAACATGGGATACCGCAAGACTTCCAAGGACCGTAAGGTGCCACGGTTCATTTATCAGCAGTACCCAAGACTAAGGGTTGCACTGAGCCGCAGGCTTGAAGAGTACAACAAACAGCTGGAGGATGTGGAGCAACTGGAAAAAGACGGCACAGTGATGTGCATACGCCCAGAACGCCCGTTGGAGGTGGACCGTATAGAAAAGAACACGCGCAAGCTGGAACGGCTCTATGAGGAGGGCTTTGCGCTTGGCGAGCGCTTCTGCAAGAGCATCATTCCCTCGGGTCTGCCCCCCACATCATCTTCTTCCGGAGAGTATTAAAATAGTTTTCGCTGAAGCGCTTCACAACATGGATATTGTATGATGCACGGCGCAGAAAAACCTTGCTGCCGTCGGTCACCTTTTCGCTGTTGCCGTCCACAGCCAGCAGAAAGTTGTGGTTGCGGCTCTCAACCTGCAACGTCACCTCGTCCTTGTCGGAAAGCACTATAGGGCGGACATTCAGACTGTGCGGCGCAACGGCAGTAAGTGCAAACACATTAGTGCCCGGAACTATTATCGGACCGCCATTGCTAAGAGAATAGGCTGTAGAACCCGTGGGAGTGCTCATAATCACACCATCTGCCTGATAGGTGATGAGATAATCACCATTCACCGAAGCATGAATGCTTATCATCGATGCATTGTCGCGCTTGAGCACAGCCACATCGTTGAGAGCATAGCGGCGGAATGCCTGATTCTCATTCTCCACACTCACCTCTATCACCTCACGGTCGTAAATCTTATAGTCACCGGCATAGAGCGAGCTTAGACAATAGTCAATCTCCGACGGCACCACATCGGCAAGAAAACCAAGCCGTCCGATATTTACTCCAACAATAGGGATGTTCTTCTCCCCCACTCTCGCAGCCGATTTGAGAAACGTGCCGTCGCCGCCCATAGAAATTACGAAGTCGGCATCGAAGTCATTACCCTCAAACACTCTATCCACCTTGATGTCAAGATGCAGGGTGTCTACAAGAAAGCGGTAAAACTCGCCATCGATGCTTACTTCGGCACCATATTTGGAAAGACATGACAACATGTCACATATTGACGCCGACTTCTTGGGCTGATAGACATTGCCGAAGATGGCAAAACGTAATTTGGGTTGCGACATACGAAAAATTGTTGTTTTTAATACTTTTTACCTATTTATTTAATGGTGTTTACCAAAAATATTGTACTTTTGCACACAAGATACACCTTGTTATGCTGAACGAGGTACGAATTTTGCTACTGCAAAGTTAGCAAATATTTACGGATTATGCACCATAATGGTGCGGAAATGAATGGCGTTTTACGAAAAAATAACAAAAAGATGACAAAACTGAGTGTAAACATAAACAAGATTGCCACCATACGCAACGCACGGGGAGCCAACAACCCCAACGTGCTGCAGGCGGCAATTGACTGCGAGATGTTCGGAGCGCAGGGCATAACTGTGCATCCGCGTCCCGACGAACGGCACATACGTTATCAGGACGTGCGCGACATACGCCCTAACATCACCACAGAGCTGAACATCGAGGGCAATCCCATAGACCGCTATATTGACCTTGTGCTTGAGGTTCGCCCCACACAGGTGACACTCGTGCCCGACAGCGATGACCAGATAACAAGCAACCACGGCTGGAACACCAAGGAGCACAAAAACTATCTCACTGACATTGTGACACGATTTAAGACTGAGGGAATAAGGACAAGCATATTTGTTGACCCCGACCGCGAGATGGTGCGATATGCAAAGGAATGCGGAGCCGACCGTGTGGAACTCTACACTGAGCCATACGCTGCCAACTATGCCGCCGACCGCAATGCCGCCATACGCCCATTTGTAGAGGCTGCCATAGAGGCACGCGAGATAGGGCTCGGGCTTAACGCCGGTCATGACCTAAGTCTGGAAAACCTACACTTCTATCATCAGCAGATACCTTGGACCGATGAGGTGAGCATAGGTCACGCCATCATCTGCGATGCTTTATATATAGGTTTGAAAGACACCATCGAGAAGTATTTAATGTGTTTGAAATAAAAGGAAAAAAGAATATGGTTTACGAATTTCTTGCAACAGGATTTGAAGATGTGGAAGCCCTCATCCCTGTAGACATTTTACGCCGTGCAGGCATAGAGATAAAGACAGTGAGCATCACCGGCGAGCGTATGGTGGAGTCGGCTCACGGAGTGAAAATTGAGGCAGACATGCTTTTCGAGGATGCCGACTTCGACGATGCAGAGCTGCTGATGCTGCCGGGCGGTCTGCCTGGCTCAACCAATCTGCGCGACCACGAAGGAGTGTGCAATGCTATGCTTGCCCAATACAACCGAGGCGGTAAGGTGGCTGCCATCTGTGCAGCTCCTATGGTACTTGGCAAGATTGGCATACTCAACGACAAGCGTGCCACATGCTATCCCGGTTGTGAGGACACCATGACCGGAGCCGAATATACAGCCGAGCTGTTTACCGTTGACGGAAACATAACCACAGGCGAGGGGCCTGCAGCAACATTCCCCTATGCCTATGCTCTTGCCGAACAGCTCGTGGGCAGCGAAAAGGTGGAAGCCCTCAAGGAGGGTATGCGTTTCAACCACCTCATGGGCAAATAACCGCAACAATGGACTATATAATAATAGTAGCTGGCGGCAAGGGACTGCGCATGGGCAGCGACATACCCAAACAGTTTCTGCCGGTGGCGGGCAAGCCGATACTCATGCACACGTTGCAGCGGTTCAGGGACTATTCCGAGACTCTCAACATAATCCTTGTGCTGCCCAAAGCACAGCAGGAATATTGGCAGGAGTTGTGCAGAGAATACGCCTTTGATGTTGTACACACCGTGGCTGACGGAGGCGAGACACGTTTTCACTCTGTGAAGAACGGACTGGAGAAAATTCCTGATGCAACTCAAGGAATTGTCGGTGTACACGATGGGGTGCGCCCCTTCCCTGCCATTGAGGTGATAGCTGACTGTTATGAAAAAGCCCGCACACACAAGGCTGTGATTCCCGTGACTCCAATAGTGGAGACAGTGCGCAAGCTCGACGGCGACACAGCATGCGAAAACATTGAAGAATTAGCATCGCACACCGTGGCGCGCAGCCGTTACCGACTGGTACAGACACCACAGACTTTCAACATACAATTGTTGAAATGGGCTTACAGTCAGGAATACACCGATATGTTTACCGACGACGCCTCAGTGGTGGAAGCCTACGGACAGCAGGTGACACTGGTCAACGGCAACAGAGAGAATATAAAAATAACAACACCCTTCGACATTATTGTGGCGGAGGCACTAATGAAAAATTAAAAAGAAAATTATGAATTACAACAATCCTGAATTCGACCGCGCCATGAGCTCCAGCAGCTTCGGCACGGCACTTAGTGTTCCTGCGCTCATGCGCAAAGTTTATGTGTGGATGACCTTGGCTCTGGTCATAACTGGCCTGACATCCTACGGTGTGGCAACAAGTCCCGGCATCATGCAGATGATATTCGGCAACCAGCTTGTGTTCTGGGGTCTCATCATCGCTGAGTTTGCCCTCGTGATAGGAATCAGTGCGGCCATCAACCGCCTGAGCATCAGCACAGCCACACTGATGTTTGTACTCTACTCTGTTATTAACGGCGCCACCCTGTCGAGCATCTTCCTGCTCTACACCATGAGCTCCATAGCATCGGTGTTCTTCATTACAGCCGCCACCTTCGGAGTGATGTCATTGATTGGCATAGTCACAAAGACCGACCTCTCGGGCATGGGCAAGATGCTGATGATGGCACTCGTAGGTCTGATAATAGCCACCGTTGTCAACATATTTATGAAGAGCAGCGGGTTGGCAATGATTCTAAACTATGCAGGTGTGCTGATTTTCGTTGCACTCACAGCTTATGACACACAGAAGATAAAGAACATGCTCGCCATGGCTCCGTCTGATGAGAACGGACAGAAACTGGCACTTCTCGGTGCCCTGTCGCTCTATCTCGACTTCATAAACCTCTTCATCTATCTTCTGAGAATACTCGGTGACAGAAGAAACTAAAAATAGTGTTTAACAAATTACATAAAAAGAGCCGCAAAATGCGGCTCTTTTTATGTAATAATTCATTTGCAAACAAAATTTAATTCAAATTATTTTACATTGACTTATCTCAATTATTTGATAATCAACCTATGGAAAATGCGAAAAAGGGTTAAAACATTTGGCAGGTACACAAAAAGTCCGTACCTTTGTGCGCGATAACAATAGTTAGGCAGTGACATATCTCGTGAAGAGATAGCCTTTCTTTAAAGAATTTTTTATGAAGATTACAAAAAAGATTGTATGTTTAATTTTATTGGTATTAACAACATTTCCCTCAAAAGCGGGTACAAGCGGAAAACAGTCACAGAGGACCTCGTATGACTGGACACGCGTGATAAACGCCATTATCGAGGTAGAAAGCGAGGGCGATGCAAAAGCGGTTAGCGGCAACTCATGCGGAGCAATGCAGATAACGCCCATTCTGGTTAAAGAGTGCAACGAGATACTTGAGAAACTGGGAAAGAAAAAGCGCTATACACTGAAGGACAGATTCAGCATAGCAAAATCGAAAGAGATGTTCCTGCTCATACAGAAGCACCGTAACCCGGAAAACAATGTGGAGAAAGCCATCCGCAGATGGAACGGCGGTCCACGCTACAGTGTGAGACACACTCAAAAGTATTATAACAAAGTTATGAAAGCAATGCAGCACCAATAACGGTGCTGCTTTTTTGTACCCTAATTATAACAAATTCTATATAATATTCAAAATAAAACATAAATTGTTGGGGAGTTCGGAAGTTTTGCATTATTTTTGCAAAACAAAAAAATTAAACAGTCATCGTGACTATATATAAAATAAGGTATAAAAAACAATAACAAATAAAAACAGAAAAAGATTATGACAACAACAATCATCATCATTGCCGTTGTGGCAATCATCGCTATCTGGTGCATCAGCATCTACAATAACCTCGTGCGCCTTCGTAACAACCGTGAGAATGCTTTCGCCAATATTGACGTACAGCTGAAGCAACGCTACGACCTGATACCGCAGCTCGTGGCAACAGTGAAAGGGTATGCACAGCACGAGAAGGAACTGCTGACAAAGGTGACAGAGGCACGCTCGGCAGCAATGGGAGCAACAACCATCAACGACAAGATTGCAGCCGACAATCAGGTGAGCAACGCCCTGGCAGGACTCAAGATACAGCTTGAGGCATATCCTGACCTGAAAGCAAACCAGAACTTCATGCAGCTGCAAAGCGAGATTGCCGACATTGAGAACAAGCTGGCTGCCGTGCGCCGCTTCTTCAACTCTACTACAAAAGAGCTTAACAATGCCGTGCAGACATTCCCGTCGAACATCTTCGCCGGTATGTTCGGTTTCCACAAAGAGCCAATGTTTGAGGTGCCTCAGGCTGAGCGTGCCATCGTGGAGAAAGCTCCGGAGATTAAGTTTTGATTTGGGAAACTCTTAATTACAAAATTACAAATCGGCTTTAGCCGACAATTCATAACACAAAAATCGTAATTCGTAATTCAAGCTATGCGCTACGTAGGAATGCAGACGCAGATACGCCACAACAACATGATGACCATGTTGTTGCTCTTGGCGTTTCCTGCCATTATATTAGGAATGGTGTGGGTGTTTCTTGCCCTTGTCAACTACTTTGGCACTTACACCTACGACCAGTACGGCAATATGGTGAACATGCTCGACGCCGAGACCGTGAACTATTATTTCATGCAAGCCATACCGTGGGTGGTGGGAGGAGTGGGCATTTGGTTCCTCATTGCCTATTTCAGCAACAGCGCCATGGTCAAGCATGCCACTGGTGCCCGTCCACTGAGCCGCAGGGAGAATCCGCGTGTATACAATATTGTGGAGAATCTCACCATGGCATGCGGCATGGACATGCCACAGGTGTGTGTCATCGATGACCCTCAGCTAAACGCCTTTGCAAGCGGCATCGACAAGAAAAGCTACACTGTGACCGTAACCACAGGACTACTCAACCTGCTTGACGACGATGAGCTGGCGGGAGTGATAGCCCACGAGCTGACTCACATCCGCAACCGCGACACACGTATGCTCATCATCAGCATCGTGTTTGTTGGCATTGTCTCTACAGTCATGAGCATGGTTATTAACATCTTCCAGAACATGCTGTGGTTTGGTGGTGGTATGCGCAGCAGGGACGATGACGGCAAGAACAATGGTCTGTCGATGATTGTGGTGATGCTCATAGGAATAGTGTGCACAGCCATTGCCTATTTCTTCACAATGCTCACACGATTCGCCATCAGCCGCAAGCGTGAGTATATGGCAGATGCCGGAGGTGCTGAGCTTTGCGGCAATCCGCTTGCACTTGCCTCGGCACTTCGCAAGATTTCGGGCATGCCTGGTCTCGGTCAGGTGGGACGCGATGACATTGCACAGCTTTACATCATCCATCCGCAATCATTCTCGGGCGGTATAGGCAACTGGCTCTCATCAATGTTCAGCACCCACCCCGACACAGCTGAGAGAATAAGGATATTGGAGCAATTCTAACTCCTCATAACTACTAAAAAATAAAACTACAAAACAAAACTATATGCAAACAAAACAAATCTTCATGACGGCAATCACAATGTTTGCCGCCGTAACCATGCAGGCTGCCGACTACGGCAAATACTACACAAATCTGCCCACACCTATTGTGGCAGTAGAGCCATTCACCCTACCCGACTACACCGTTAGTATAACCGACTTTGGAGCTAAGGGCGACGGAATAACGCTATGTACAGAGGCTATACAGAATGCCATAGACAAAGTGTCACAAAACGGAGGCGGTCACGTCAACGTGCCTGCAGGAGTATGGCTCACCGCTCCCATAGAGCTGAAAGACAACGTGGATCTGCATCTCGACAAAAACGCGATAGTGTTTCTCACTCCCGACAAACCTCTCCACGTTGACAGCGCAAATCCCAAAGCCAAGCGTTGCCGTCCAGGCATCAGTGCCGAGCGCAAGAAGAATATCAGTATCACAGGCAGCGGCATCATCGACGGCAACGGAGCGCAGTGGCGTCCTGTAAAGCGCGGTAAGGTGAGCGATGCCGAGTGGAAAGAGTTCAAGCAGATGGGCGGCATCGAAAAAGACAACGGAGCATTATGGTATCCATGGAACCTGAAGAGCGGCTACCCCAATCTCGGCAAAAGTCCGGAGAAACAGGAACAGATGCGCAACGATGTCATACGTTTTGAAAACTGCGAGAACATCCTCATCCAAGGTGTCACAGTGCAGAACTCGCCCCGTTTCCATGTACATCCCTGCAACAGCAAGAATGTAATCATCGACGGCATCACCGTTCGCTGTCCATGGAATGCGCAGAATGGCGACGCCATCGACCTTAGCGACTGCAACCAGTGCATCATCGTAAACAGCACCGTGGATGCAGGTGACGACGGTCTCTGCATGAAGAGCGGCGACATGAAAAAGAACGCCGTTGCCAACGGATGCACCGACATTCTGATACAAGACTGCACCGTGTTCCATGCTCATGGTGCCTTTGTCATTGGCAGCGAGGATATCACCGCAATGAAAAACATCGTGGTGCGCAACTGCCGCTTTGCCGGTACCGACACAGGACTACGCTTCAAGAGCGGCATCGGCCGTGGCGGCAAGACTGAGAACATCCACATCTCCGACATCGTGATGACCGACATAAAGGACGAAGCCGTCATAATACAATGCGACTATGTAAATCTGCCTGCAGGAGTGAAAAAGGAAGATGCAGCCCCATACGTTGAGCAACTGAAGCAAAAGGGCGAGAAAGTTCCTGAGTTTCAGGACATAAATATCAGTAATATCACCTGTCGTGGCTGTGAGACAGCCATCAAGGCTGCCGGCATTGAAAGTATAAACGCCGTTCACGACATCAACATCGCCAACAGCACCTTCGTGTATACCGACAAAGGCAACGCCATAGATGTTGCCACCGCAAAGGTGAGCCTCAAGAATGTGAATTTGATAGAGGACAAGAAATAAAAATACTGTAAAACATTTTGTGGTTTGAAAGAAATGTCGTATCTTTGCAAAAGAAAGGCATCGCCTCAGCAATTTATAACAAGCTATAAGTGCATTCGGCTCGCACTTTCTTTGCAAAATAGTTGGAGGAAACTCAACTAAACTGATTGTTGAAACTGACAAAAGGAAAGGACATACAATGGAGCAGCAATTGAAAAAGTGCCCTGTGGGCATACAGACATTCGAGAAAATAATTGCAGGTGGATATCTGTACATCGACAAGACAGAATATGTGTACAATCTTACGCATAATGCTGCAACATATTTTTTTCTGAGCCGTCCCCGCCGGTTCGGTAAGTCACTGCTCACTTCAACTTTGAAAAGCTACTTCGAGGGAAAGAAAGAGTTGTTCAAAGGACTGGCAATGGAACGGCTGGAAAAGGAGTGGACACAACACCCTGTGCTGCATTTTGATATGAGTACGGCAAAGCATGTGGACAAGGAACAGCTGGAATCCATGCTAAACTTCCAGCTCTCACTATATGAAAAGGAATATGGCAAGGCGGAAGATGCAGTGAAAATCAACGACCGTTTTACCAACCTCATCATGAGTGCCTATAAACAGACAGGCCAAAAAGTAGTTGTACTCATTGATGAATACGACGCGCCGCTGCTTGATGTGATGCATGAGGAAAAAAATCTGCCGGTGCTTCGCAATGTGATGCGCAACTTCTACTCTCCGTTGAAAGCCTGCGATCCATATTTGCGTTTCGTGTTCCTCACAGGCATCACTAAGTTCTCGCAGCTCAGCATTTTCAGCGAACTGAACAATATCAAAAACATCAGTATGGATGAGCAATACGCAGCTATATGCGGAATCACAAAGGAGGAACTGCTCACACAGATGGCAGATTATATTGAGCGGTTTGCCGAAAAGCTAAACATCACCGTAGAAGAGATGCAGCAGAAACTGAAGGCAAAATACGACGGCTATCACTTTATCTGGCCGTCGCCCGACATCTTTAACCCGTATAGCCTGCTGAACGCGTTTAACGACTGGAAACTTGACAACTACTGGTTTGGTAGCGGCACTCCAACTTATCTCATTGAGATGCTGAAAAAGTTCAATGTACCGCCATCGCAGATTGGAGGGGCTATGGTGACAGCGGATGACTTTGATGCTCCAACAGAACATATGGTGAGTATCACGCCACTGCTCTATCAGAGTGGCTATATCACCATAAAGGACTACGACAGTGAGACGGAGCTGTACACTCTTGACATACCCAACAAAGAGATACGCGTGGGGCTGATGCGCAGCCTGTTGCCCAATTATATGGAGAACGGCAACGGTGCGCCCGGCAACACCTCCGTGGCAAAAATCTCGGCTTTAATACGTAGGGGGGACATGGACGGAGCACTCACCATGCTTCAGGAGTTCCTGCTCACCGTACCTTATTGTGACAACACCGACTATGAGGGGCATTATCAGCAGTTGCTTTATGTAATATTCAGCCTGCTTGGTCACTATGTAGATGTAGTAGTACGTACTCCGCGTGGACGTGTCGATATTGTGCTGCGCACTCAGACTACCTTATATATAATAGAGCTGAAGCTCAACAAGAGTGCCGCCACGGCAATGAGGCAAATAGACCTGAAAGACTATCCGTCACGCTTTGCGCTCTGCGGACAGCCGATAGTTAAGGTTGGCATCAACTTCGACAGTGAGAAGAAGACAATTGGGAAGTGGGAGATAAAATAATAAGGTAACCAATAAAAACAGTCTTTATTAGACTGTTTTTATTGGTTTTTGTACTATTTGCACTCTTATTCTATTAAAATGAGCCGATTCCTTGTGTAATTACGGGAAAATGATTATCTTTGCAACTGTGGTTGATTCAACCACGGTTGCAAATCCATGATTGGGCTTGACAACTATGACAACAAGTCGTTCATGGCTAAAATCGAGCACATAAGAGCCAAGATATTATCAGGATATGAGATAGAATCCCGACTTTATACCATAGATGATATGTGATGAAACGGTAAGGTTCGTCAGACTGTCCGTCACGCTTAGCGCTCTGCGGACTGCCTAGTTAAGGTTGGAATCAACTTCGACAGCGAGAAGAAGACCATCGGGAAGTGGGAGATAAAATAAAAAAAGTACTATTTGCACTCTTAATTACCCCAGTTCGAGATAAGAAACTAATAAAATCCAAATTCTAACCCATTCTTGTCAGCATAAAAATCCTCCTCCCAGCATAAAGATTTATGTAGGTAGTCAGTCCAATTAGTCCAGTCCAATCTTTCAGAATATCACCAACTGTCTTGTTTGCTCTATACAATTTCCTTGCAGGGCTTTAGGCTTGTTGTCAAAAAAGCAATATGCTCCCAATGCAGAAATAATATTCATAAGGAAGTTTCCCACTGACCTGTGCCTTGAGTGTACAATATGTGCTGTATTTTTCTGCATGTCGTTAATCGTTTCGATGTTATATCTCTTGCGAAAAGTCGAACAACTTCTGCGAGATGTATCCTTTATCGGCAAACAACTTGCCATACAGACGTTTTGCTAATGTCTTGAACACCTCTGGTTCCTTGTCGCTCACGTTGGCTCCAGTAAGAACAAAGGCTATAATCCTCCCCTCTGTCATTACATGCCAGATGGAGTTTGAAGCCATGGCACCATCCCATCGTTCCTTTTCCATTGGTGGCGATGCCCTTAAGTTGGCATAACGTCTAAGATTATGGCAAATCGGTATTACTGTGGAATCCACGAATGTAATGCCTGTGCATCTTCCGAAAACCTGCAGGTTCAGGAAAAACATCAGCTGGAAGAACACGCGGTTGTAGGACACGGCCGTAGGAAAATCATTTATCAAAACGCCTTTAATATAAGAGAGATAATAATGTTTGAAGTTGCGGTAACTGCCGAAGTGAAAAAGAAGAAGGATTGTCATAATTTCACTATCTGACATTGAGGCAGAACGTCTGCGGCGAGGTCTTGAGTCTGATGATATCAGTATTTTTTTGCGTTCTCAGCCTCAATTTTTTTGTAAAACTCATCGATAATACAGAAAATTTCTGTAACTTTGTCCCTTGTAATCATATTGGTGGTTTCTTTTATTGATCATCACCTACAAATTTACAAAAAATAATTGAGATTACCAAATTTTTAGATATTTCTTATCCCAAACTGAAGTATCATTTTTATATAGAAGTAATATTTTAAAATTTGACCATATAGGTATAAAATGACAACAGCCTCAAAGGTAGAGCCTCTGAAGCTGTTGTATATGAAGGTATTTCCTATTTATAAATAATCAATATCCTTTTTTGAGAAATTTCTTATAGACAATGCCATGGGTGGTAGCAATCGCTGCAACATAAACACCATCGGAAAGGCTTGTTACGCTGATACCATTCTCAAATGTATCAGTAGAGATTAAAGTCAAACCAGATGTCGCTATTACTTTGACTGATTTTACATCTGAAAGATTACCCTCAATGTATAGAATATCTTTAACCGGATTAGGTGATATTCTCAATCCATAACCAACTAAGATATCATTAATACCCGATGAAATATCCAGATTCAAACTATAAGGAATGGAGATTGAGCCTAAAGGATTTTCATCGAAAGTTATAGATTCTTTGGCATCTCGGATTTCCCCTGAAATATTGTCAATGGCTTTAAAAGAGATATTATCTCCTTGTTGGCCATGAACAGTAATGAACAATGAACCTTCCACATATTCGCCAATACCTCGACATTCATCACCACAAAACGCTCCTATCAAATAATCATCCTCTGAAACCATGATGCCATTATCGAGTATTTGGGCGATTATAGTCTTATTGTCAGCAAATCCTTTTTCATTGTATTGCCATGGGTTGCTATGATTTGTTGTCGCAGAGAAGTTTGAGACAACAGATGACTGGAACTTGAATGAGGCAGGTTCATTTGCATAGTACATGTAGCCTTCATTAGGAACAAAGGATTTCAACGTACCAAGCCATCTGCCATCTGAGAATACGGCGAACTGAGTATGACTCTTAAGTATGTCGTTTTCTTTGGCCGCCAGATTTACTAAAGCATCGCTGATGCTCTGCTCGTTAGTTGGCACATAAGGAATCCAGTTCCAACCTTGGGATAGACTAAGTTCATAATCATCTTCAGACACTGTTGCACCCTTAATTTTAAGAGATGTAGTATTATTGACTTTAATCTTGTATGTCCCAGGAATCATCCGTTCAATCGAACCATCAAGAATGCCGCCGTCAAGCACCAAGCCGCCGTCTTTAGTCCTTACTTCGGTCAAAGTAGGTTTAATTGATTTGAAGAACTGCATTGGATTATAAAGATTCTTGTCATCGAAAACAGAAGAAATCCAGTTCCAACCCTGATATAGCGGGATGGTAGATTCTTTAATGTGGCTGACAAATGTAGCATATAATTCAGTGTCGTGGTTAATGGGTAATTCAAGGATATTTGTACCATCTGAGACATCTGAACCATTAACAGTCCAATGTGAGAATGACCATCCATAATTAGGAACGGCTTCAACCTTTAGGACTTGACCGAAATCATATATACCAGTTGCAGCTCCGTCCACATAGCCGCCCTCTCCATTGCAATCTACAGAGATTTTGAATTGCTGAAGAGCAAAACGAGCTGTATATTCCTTGTCTTCAGTTAAAGACGCTTCTGTTTCTGGAGTTTCCGAGATCAAATCGTCACCGCACCACCATCCAAGGAAGTTATATCCCGCAGAAGGAGTGGCTTGCAGTTTAACTGTTGAATCATAATCATAAAGCCCTGTCACGGGAGTAACTGAACCACCTTCAACAGGTGTGGCTACTGTGGTCAATTTGACTTTTCCGTCTACATATTGAATCCATGAGACCTGTTTGCCTGTAGCACCAGCAAATCCTTCAGCATCTGAAATAGATGTTGTTTGAATTGACAGCACATAAAATCCATTTTCAAGAGTCACGGATGATAAGTCAAGTACGTATTCCGTATCTGTTTTTGATGTTATAGTCACTTGTGAAATGTCAATACGTTCACCTTGACATGACAAAGACAGATCCTCAACTGTAAATGTGGAAGGATCAATGGGCTTATTAAATTTGACTGTTACTGTCTTTAATTGTTCGGACAGAATATCATCTTCCTCCGACAAGCCAATAACAGAATCAACGGCAAGTTCTATGTCGGGCTTTGGAGTAAATGTCAGCCTATACGATGCATCCCCATTCGAGAAATTGTCAATGAAATGCAGAAGGTTTTCAGCAAGTGGATCTTTACCGTCACGAAGTGTACGGTCTGTCTGCCAGAAATTATCTATGGCGAGTTCCATTCCATCGCTCATCCGCTTTATCGAAGAAAGGCTTTGTCTGCCATTCGTGGGATCAGAGATTGTGCCGTAGTTCCACCCCGGCGCAGATGCCGAAATATTCAAGATGTACTCAAGGTCACTCTCCTTGGTTATGAACGCATCGCGAGCTATCGCTACATCAGCTTTGGTTCCGTCTGTGAAATAAAGCTGGTCAGGGGTGTCGAGAACGTCTGTTATATCGTTGACAAGGAAAGCCCTTCGCTTGATGTCATCTCTCGTCAGATCAAATCCATGTATAAGCTCATGAATTGTCACTGTATCTACTAATGATAAATCCGGATTGTCATGGCTTGTCACATGTGTTGATTTTACATCATATTTGACAAAATGGCCAAGCAGCGAACTCTGTAGCCACCATTGCGCATAGCTTTGCTCTCCTGCTTTCAACGAACCGAAGTCAGTTACGGAGCTACCTCCCAACATCATAGAGTGTTCACCTCCGTTGAGTTGAGAACTAATTAACTCAAAGTTGACATAAAGCCCTTTTTCATTGCTTACAATCTGTGGCTGGCCTGTTGTCAATTTAAGACTGGTTGCATCTCCTGCTCCAATATTATTAAGAAGCAACGCAAATTCAGATGGTTTCATGGGTTCGATTTCTTCAGTCAGCGGATCATCCCCAAATACATCACGCTGCATGAAATATGTCAATTCAAGCTGTGGAGAAGGATTCACAGTCAAGGTTACAGGATTGAGAGTGCGAGTCACCGTCAATCCAGTATATGGATCAATATAAGAGAAAGTGCCACCGAAACTATATTCTTTCGATTCTGTTGGAGCCGCATATTTAGTAGGGATAAACAATATCGATGCTTCACCATTATGCGAAGGTTCAAGCGACCAGCCGCTGTTGAAATCGAGACCTCCCTGAAATCCCGCAAGTTTTTCAGGAGTAATCTCAAATTCACGTCTTGTAGCAACAACTCCATTCTCATCCTTTACTTCAAGATTGAGTTTGAAGTCTCGGAGTGCGGCTGTTTGATGTCCGTTGTTCAGACTGAAAATTCCCCTAAATGCTTGACGGGTCATCACAGCACTTTGTTTGAATGACAAAGTCACGGTGGAACATATTGCATCCGAGTTGTCTTTGGTATGGTTCTCCGATAGCCCAAAAACCCTCACAGGAATCTTACACATTATGTCACGATATCTACATACTATCGTATCTTTGCCAATCTTCAGACCGGAAATCTGATTATCATTAAAAGATACAAATCCTTTCGAAGAAATGATTTCAGGATATACAGTTGAAACGGAACCATCTTGCCATCTTACATTAGATGAAACAGAAACAGTATCATCTATTTCAATCATCATAGGTGATGCAAAAATATCAACAGGAAGCAAACGGCTGTTGGGAACATCTATAAATGTACTGTCTACAGATACAATCTCTCCATGTGAAAATCTCACACCTAAAGTCCTTATTCCTCCTTCATGTGTTTTAGGAATCTCGCATTTAAATTTATCTGATCCAAAATGCAGTTGATTATCTGCAAATTGTATTATGACCATATTTGACACATCTTCTCCCCCCTGGCAATCCACGGATAATGAGTCACCTTCAATACTTACATTTAAGAACCTTTCATTATCATTCTGTAAAGAAACCATTCTTTTCATGGAATTTGTAGACTCTTTATCTTCAAAATGAAATTTTCTATCTAACGGATGAAAACCCGAATGTGCAAAAATCGGACTTTCAGTCTTGGCCAACAGAGCATTTCGAACACCTTGTTTTACATTCTCGTTGTGAGTACTTTCGCAGTGCCAAGGACCTTCAATATAATTGATATTATTTTCCTGCAATCCGCCTTTCTGACTTTGCACAGAAACCACATAGTCAGAAGTGCCAATTTCATTTAGATGATTATAACCTAAACCTCGACTAAATTGTATTATTGCACATAATACGTTTTTCGAAAACTCAGGTACAGTATCGTCAAAAAACCTTGATTCTGTTACGATAGCATGAACCGGTATATTATCCATTCGCTTAAGTGCCGATGAATTGTTCAAATAATTGTCGATTGAATATGAATCAACCGCCAGATCGGATATAGCTTCAAACGAATTAAATCCTTTTATCTTTATCCAATTAAATAATATTATCTTAGCAGTAAGTGGCAACAGAGAGACAATATCTCCCAGCTCACTACCTGAATGAGGTGTATTAGCCGTTATAACCTTGTGAACATTTTTATTATCAATATATTGAACATGGAGACGGGACAGGATTCCACCCATACTATGACCCACCAAATCAGCCTTGTTCACAACTATTTGATTGTCCTTATATTTTTTGAACAGAACATTTATACGTCGTTGTGGTACGCCCACATTTGTTGTAAAATATCTACAATTGGTTTTTTCGTATCCTACAGTATCTATCTGATTTTCGTTAAAAATATTGTCACGAATAAGTTCGCGGGCAAATTCACTCCAACATGTTCCATTATCATGGAGACCATGAAGCAATACTAAAGGTACACGCCAAATTTCTATATCTCCGGCTTTAACTTCCTTTGAGACACCATCTTTTGTATATCTCAGATATGCGTTGATGATTTTTCTATCCGAAGTTTCATCAGGATAATCAATTGGGGCTGTATAAATCACTTCTTTATAAGTATCGGAAGAGGATAAATCGCCTACATCATCTGATAAAAACCATTCATAGGAATATCCGCATTCTTCTTTAGGAACTCTTGATGATGGATCTAATGATATTTTAACTTGAGATACTCCGTCTGCAGCCACACCTTTACGGATAGCGCGGGAATTTACTTCTGTCACGTTAAACTTAAAGTATGGTTCTTCGTCACAATCTTCATTTTCTTCAGGTTCGCCTTCTGGTGCCAACGGTTCTTCTGGATTTTCATTATCGTCGCCATCTTGAGGGTTGGAACCCGGTTTGCGGTCACAATATTTTTCCGGATTGCTCCAGTCTATAACATAATAGTCAGAGCCATAAGAGGAACCGCCACCCCAGCAACCGGGACGACCAACGCTGCCAGAGCCGCCGTAGCCACTGCCATGACCACCAGAGCCGCCAGAACTGCTGCCACTTTTGAAACATGATTTCTTACCATACTTCTTGAGCATTCTTACGAATTGGTCCCCGGTGTATTTCTGACATAACTCCTGATATTTCGCCTTGCTGATTATCCATATACATTCACGGTTGGCGCGAGGTGCTTTAGCTCGTACCTCGGAACTTGATTCTGTTGGCAGCAGCTTTGCATAAAACACAAGCGTCTGTTGAGGCGCAAGAACTTCCGCCGTCGGGTCATTCAGGAATTCAAGGGTATATCCATCGCTGACCTCAAGCGACATCTCGATATTTACGGCATTGATAAGACCCTTATTAGTAATCTTGACCGGAATCACGCTGTAAGGTTCAGGTTTCTCATCAGGCAACGAAATTACTATAACTGGCTTAGGTACACGTGTGTCGAAATCAACAGTCGTTTCAAAAACATATTCATCTTCAATCTCAGTCTCCTCGACATTCCAATTATACGTGATTGCCTGATAAGGCATAAACACTTCCTTGTTCAGCTCCTCTCCCGGACTGATAATAATATTCTCGGTATAGATGTCGTGATTGTCGGCCTCGACAGTCATGATATACCAGCCTTCATTCATTCCGGCTGTAAAAATGCCGTCATTATTGGTTCTGCCTTCTACAATAACTTCCTTGGAAGTAGGATGAGTTATTTTAATCTGCGCATTTGATACATGAGGAGCCTCCTCAGTATAGAAAGTAAATTCATCAACAACATCAATCTTTAGTTTGCCGACGGCCTCAGAAACAGGCATAATATCAAATGATACCGAAATGCCGTCTCCATTACTGCAATTGATGCCTAATTTGCCTTTGGTCGCGACATTTAGTTTCATCTCATCCATAGGCTTGAAACGAAGCATTACCGTCGTAGAATCGCCGGCAGCCAGCGATGCCATTTCTCGCGGAGTAGCCGTTTCAACCCAAGAAGGAAGTGCAAAAGATATTTTACCGGTCTCTCCCTTACCAATATTACGAATTACCAAAGGATAGTCTCGAGGAGTATCCTTCTGCATTGTCGTGCTGATTGAAGGTGTGGACGTGTATAATTTGCCGTGTAACGACTGTATATAATAGTACACGGTAAAAGTCGTTTTTGTGCCCTCTTCAGTAGTAATACTGAGAGGTATCTTTTCGAATTCTTTTCCTTTAGAAAGTCCAGTACCTTTTAAAGAGAATTTTATATCGATTGTTTCACCCGCGTCAATTTTTGACGGAGCATCAAATGTAAACTCACAATTTGCCGGGACAGAAACTTTCTCTATTTTGAGTGAGTTTTGTGAAAGATTGCCCGGATTGGAAAGGCGGAAAGTTCCGTTAAATGTTTCGCCAAGACCAGGCTCGCAGGTTATAAATGCTTTGTTAAGTTGTAAGCCATAAACATCAAACGTTGCAGCATCCTCTACCGGAGAAGATTTCGGATAACAAGCACTGACCGTGAAATGTCCGGTCTGACGAGGAAGCAATTTATACTTATACTCATAGTTGCCATCATCATCAGTTGTTGCATTTAAGACTTGTCGTACTCCGTTATTCGAAAGATGAATCTCAATCTTGGCATTCTTTCCTGCGTCGCCGGAAGCGTGACCGCTGATGATGACACTCTCTTCCTGTGTGTAAATATTCTTGTCAACAGAAGCAGTGACATCAAAAGCCGGCGAGAGAGTCAATTCTACCGATCTGGCTTTGTTATTAGAGTAAAGTAACTCTGTGACGCTTTCGTTTTCATTGATTACAGCGGAAAGCGTCACAAGTCCTGTTCTCGCGGGCAGTTGAAAATCTTCGACTACAAGACGATCGTTATCTCCTTTTTCAATTGCCTTCTTTGTATATACTCGCTTAGTACCTTTGACACCAGTACATTCGATATCAATAGGAGTATTCCGTTGTAGTGGTGCATTGCCAATATTAGATATCGTCAGAATCAAGTCCACAGACTCTCCTGCTGATGGAGACTCTTGAGCCACCTCAAGTTGAATTGTTGCATCGGGTAATGTCTGGTCTGTCAATACAACCCAACATGAACCTGCCGCCATATCCGCACTTTCGGCCTTGAAAGAAACAATGTCACCATCACCAGAAGTTTCATTGCCTAATACCGAGACCTTGACATCGGCTGACATCGCACCTAACGGTATTACAACTGAATGATTATAATCCAGTAAATCGTCTTTATCGGAACTGATTGTTACAGTAATATCCGAATCAGGATTTGTATTACGTGTGATTGTAATGACATTATCAGAAGAGCCCTCAAGGAATGCTTGAGACGCAGATGCAATTGAAAGATGAGGACCATCGTCATCAAGCACTGTCAAGGTTTGAGAAACAAGCCCACCCGAAAGTTCCGATGCATAACAATCACATGCAGATGAATATACAGCAGCTGTAACGTTATAATGTTTGTCGCCGTCAACTTTGTCATTGTCTTTTATATCAATGATAAACTGTACGCTCTCCACCCCTTTGCCCATAGAAAGGGTTTTGTGTGACAGTTCGATAGCACCTTTTGAATCATCAAAAAGAAGGAGTTTGACATTTTTGTCAACATTAGTCAATCTCTTGACTGTTGCAATGACTGCTGACACTCCGGCGTTTTCACTCACCTCAGATGGTGAGAATGAAAGTGAGAGTGTAGGCATATCGTCATCCTGCACTATGATTTCACAGTTTTCACTGTCAAGACCGTCAGCAGTGGCTCTTATTGTAACGGTTGTTTCAAGCTCTGCATCATCGTTGTCAATAACAGTCAATGGAACAGAAACTGAGTTTTGTCCAGAAGGGATAACGATTTCCGCTGGGACTTTAATCTTTGCAGAATTGTCGGATGATAAGAAGATAGTCTTATCATGGGTAAAACTTCGAGGTAACTCGATTGTAAGTGTAAAGGATTCACCCTCCTTAACCTCTTCTTTGGATAAAACCGCATTCAATTTGGGGAATGTGTCATCTATAATAGAAAGGACAGATGAGACTTTAGGATATTCATTTCCAATAATCGAAAATTCTACACTGTCGGATTCGTCAAGTTTCCCATTGGCTGCAAGCGTGACATAAAAATATGCAGATGAATGATTGCGCGGAATCTCCACTGTGGCAGGCAATGTCACACGGCTATCGGGATGCTTCACATCAATGGTGAATGTCTCTTTCTGCAAAGTCGAACCACTCCGAGTTAATTTGTATTTCAGTGGTGTTGAGCTGCTTTCATCTACAGCCTGTTTTATATCTGCAAGATAAAGGCATTTTGCTATGTTAATCGATTGGGTGCTTTGGCATGAGTTGTTTCCAGTCATTGAGGTTGGCTCACCGCAATTTGCATCAGGTACGATTTTTATCATCAACGAGCATTTTCCATCAATTCCCGGAACTTCGGGTAAAGAAACCTTAAAACTCCGAACGGTTTCACCTTGGCTTGGAATAGTATTATCACAATATTGTGTACCGAGTAAAACTTGATATTTACCATCTTCAGAAACAGCAAAGACCTGTTCTTTCCAACCGCCTGTTGTTGGCAAGCCTCCAATATTTTTCACTCTCCATGAGCATTGAATGGTGTCAGTCGGATTTACAGAAGTTTTATTTACAGTAATCCATTCAGGAGTTAAATCTGGTGATTTCATAATTATGATTTTACCGTCCTGACTTGCAGTAACACAATTTTCTCCGTTACTTTTAGTCAGAACAGTCTCTCCGAAATTCACAGGATACTCTTCTCCTTCAACACATGATTCAGAAGCACGTGCTTTCAATAAAAGGATATTGCCAGAATTCCCTTTGAACGGTTTGTTCGATGAAGAATAAACCATCACTCGTGAACGTCCATTTCCGAGACTTTTTACCACCGCCACATGGTCATCCCATCTGTTAGTGGAAACAGTTTCATTAAGGATGTTGATTTTATCTGACACGGTAATGTCAAATTGTAGACCAACAATCTCGTCGGTATTTTCCATTTGGATTGGAACCAAAATATCTTTTCCAATCGGAGATGGAACTGTGCTGATGGAAAGCTTATTTGATGTCTGAGCAGATGCGGAGATTGATCCGAACAAAACCAGAAGCGTCCATAAAAAAACTTTTATCTTATTCATAATTTATGATTATTTTTTCTGTTATAGTAGTTCAACGAATATAGATTTTAGAAATTCGATTATCCGTATGCTTTATTATATTAATGCCCCGTTGCGGCTTTGATATACGAATACCATTAGGGTTATATATTTCATAGCAATCATTAATATCAGAGTTTATATCTTCAATTGATGATGGAATATCAGATAGAATTGATACTTTAAGAGGTTGTGCATCAGGTGTTGACATTGACACATTAATGATTTTCGCATCATTTTGACAGGAGCCAATCTCATAGATTCCTTCAGAAAGGCATCCACCCGTCAATGAATACGCTATTGTTCTTGTTCCTCTCGTTGCCACATCCATGCCATACTTGGATAAATCAAATCCAGCTGAAGAACTTATATCAATTGACATTGCAGCAATTGGAGTAACCGTTTTGAGCATAATTTTACCATGCTCAATCCAAATCAGATTATCATCATAAAGATTTTCCTCATAAAACAGGTTCTCTTTTGACTTTTTTATTGACATTTGATTCTGAACAGGAGCGCTTAAAAGCAGATTTACTGTTGAAACCACATCTTGAACATTAATTGTGTTATCTTTATAAGTGTCAGCTGCCGTAAAATTAAACGGAAGGTACGATGGATAATCATCAAAAGCATATAGAATTGTTGATTGAAGATCTGTAATATCAAGACCATCAATAAAGTTTGCGTCACCAGTTTCAAACAACAGTTTGAGTTTCATTGTGCTATTTGCTTTGGAAGGGTCAGTGTTCAATGCTGTCACTTCTATTGTATCCCCACTTTCCCCATGGTAAGCATTTTGTTCGGACACATCAGAAATCTCAATATGTCCGTCCACATAAGAAAGTGTCATACCAAAACCGTCATCCATAGAACATTGAAGATTAAGAGGTTTTGTGTAAATTTGTAATCCATGATCATATACAAGAATAGTTGGGATTTGTGAGGCAAGCTCTTCCGTTGTAGTACTTGATAAATCATAAATCACAGTCCTGTCAATCGTTTGCCCTGAAATGTCAATATTGATAACCTTACTGGAAATCATCGGATAGACATCAGACAAACAATTCCCGTGTGCATCGATTGATGTCAAATTTGGAAAACAAGCCGCCATTATACCGATATTGCCACTTAATGAATTATTGGCGATATTTAGCTCGGAAAGATTTGTTCCAGCTTCTGGATTTTGTTGTATATAAGCGGCGATTGTTTCAACTGCCCCTTCAATATTATTGTCAGATAAAATTAACGATTTTAGATTCGTAAATGCAAATAATTCTACAGGGAATAGACCAGTTAAAGATGCGTTGCCTAAATCTAATCCGACGACTTTACCTTTCTCTATTGTTAGTCCATGCAATGAAGATACGCTCTTCATGCCATGTGACACATCCCAAGGCTGAGACCACCCCATCTCCGACAGTTTCGGAAGAACAGTCTGAAGAATAGTCCACTCTTCAGCGTTGAACTGATAGATTGAGAATGCTCCAACCTGTGTACGTTCCATTCCATAATAAAGCGTACCATCGGCAAATTCAAGATAAACGGTGTAATCACCGGCTTCTGACGGCAAAGCTGCTGTAGGCTCTGCATCACCTTGTTTCATATATGAAAAGGTTGCCTCGCCTACGCCTTCAGCAGTAGTGATGGAAGCACCATGGCTTTGCTCATCGTATGTGATATCTTCTGCAGGAAGAGTAAGGCTGTAAAGATTATCTGTTAGCAACGCCTTGTCTATATTGAATGTGGCAGTCAACGAGCCTGTATAGTTGTTTTTTCCTGAAACTGTAAGCGAGCCTATGCCTGGCAGTTTGTTCTCACTCCAGACAATCTCATAATCCCTGCCTTCTTCCAAACTGCTGTATAATCCGTTTGTAAACTGCCATTCTGGAGTAAATGCCTGCCCACTATATACAAATTCCGTATTTGCAAGCAAAAGTTCACCACTGAGTGGCTGCGGATTAATAGTGAATGTATATGTTTTGCGGCCTATGGTGTAAGGGAACACGCCTTCCAAATTGAAAGAGGCTGTTCCTGCATTGACATTGTTGCGGTATGCTTTTAGTTCATATTGGCCTTCTTCCATGTCGCATGTAATATTTGTCTGGAAGAGCGAATCGCCAGTATATGTCTTTTCCTCTATGCCAGTAAGCGCATGGAAACTTACATCCTTATACTCAATAGGGTGAAGCATCGTTGTGTTTCCGACCAAGTCCCTTGTCCTGAACCTGATAACATGAGTTGACTTGGTTGCGTCAAACATTGCTACTAAACTTGCCGTGAATTCATCCCCAGAGGCCAGTGTGCCTGTCAAAGCAGTCCATTCCTCACTGTCTTCCACGGCATAATCGATGATACCATCAAGACCTGCCGGACTCTCGTATGAGCCATTCAGCGTAAGGCGGTGTGGACGCGAAAGATCATTCCAGCCTTCAGGGTCATCTGGAGTGACTTCAAATGATGAGTTTGGCTCCAAGTTTACTTCCCCCACGCCTATAAGATAAGAGAATACAACTGTAGAACCAGCCGTAATTGTGCGGTCTTTCCAACACCAGCCCATACCGCTGTCGTAAGAGCCGTTTTCGACCATATAATTACTGCCAGATGAGTAGTGTCCCACCATATTATAAGGATTTGAGTTTGTGCTATAGCCTCCAAACCAGAAATCACTTACGGCGGTTACACCAGCAAGACCAGAGCCAAACAGTACGCATAGCTGCGCTCCCTGTCCGTCCATCATGGTCAAGCCATATGTTTGTTCTAAAGTATCAGTACGACGTGAAATGGGAGCTCTGTCATTACTTCCAATCATCACGTCTGCATGAGTTCCAAGTGAAATTACAACATCTTCCTCATTGGTATTAGTCACCACATAGCAAATCCGTGCTAACTCTCCCTGTTGTTCTATGGAGGGCTGTACTGTTACTCCATTGTTTGTGGTTCCATTCAGGCAATCTACACGAACGGCACTATTATCACCTACCTGAACGGATAATTTATAGCCATAATCACTATAGGTTGACGAGTAGTAATACCCATTGTAATATCCTATCATATCAATGGCATCCGAGTATTGCTTATAGTACAGTTGTGTGTTACCCACTTGACTATAGCCACTTGGTAGATTGGAATAACGACTTGCCCGCGACATGGGGGGCTTTCTTTGGGACGGTTTGGGCATTAACGCTTTGCATTATGCCACATAAAAATGTAGTAATCAAAAGAAGCGGTAGCCTTTCGATTCCATTTCTGATACATCTGTAATTTTTCATGTCAATATTTTTATATGTTTTATCATTCCTACTATAACAAAAAAAGCGTGGAATCTTACCTGCTGCCCATTCCACCCTCTGAGGCTCTTGCATTGCCTATTATAGTTGAACAGACAACGTCAGAAGCCCACGCCGATATGAATATACACTTTGCCGTTAGAGACCTGTATAAACAACATGAGTTGCACCCCAAATGGTACAATCCGTGCTTACAAGGTCTCACGGGGCTGATAAATATAATCACACCCGGGACATCTACCGTCATCTATGTTCAAGACTATAATAATGGAGTTTGCAAGATTCCAGAGGGTCTCAAACACAGCGCCAAGTAAACGCCTTTAATATGTCTTGAAAACTCGCTACCCACCCTTCCGCCTCAAGGATTATTCATCCTCTCAGCCCGGCGTGCGCAGACTGTCACTTCTTAATATTGTGATAATATTATTCATAGCGGCTGCGGACACGTCCACATGTGCTACACTGAAGAAACAATCACGAGTAATCGAATGCAAAATTATAAAAAAATCACAAAAACAGCAAAATTTGTTATCTTATCCTTTGTTTTTTAAATATTCTTAACCTAAATGACAGTTTACGGTGATATGGAGGGGAAAACATTCAATAACAGTAAAAGATTACGACAAAGAAACTTCTAAGAATCGCTTAAAATCATCCAACGTATCTTTGGTTTCAAATACGCGAAAATTTAGGTACTTATATCACACTGTTAATCAGGCACTTAAAATAGCACCTTCTTTTTTCTTCATAAATTAGCATCAAAAAAACGGTATTTTTGCTTGTTTTTGAAGCAAAATAAACCTATATTTATCGCCAAAGTAAGTTAACTTCATTGCCAAAGTAAGTTAACTGC
>JAUNSB010000048.1:0-30737 GCA_030539375.1 Prevotella sp. | reverse complement strand
AGAGTCCCGTTATCGAAACTATGTCGCTGTTCATCGCTTATAAAATTCTTTTTGTCTTTACACCTTATTATATATATAGTATGAGGATTGCCGCTGCAACGCACAACGCTTCCGCCGCCGTGCACACGCGCAGGCTCACGGTCATGTCGTGGGTGGACAGGGCGCGGGGATTGCTGCCGATGAAAGGCTTTTCCACCATCTGCCCGAAGTAGAGGTGCGGACCGCCAAAGCGGCAGTCGAGCGTTGCGGCAAGCGCAGCCTCGGGCCATCCGCTGTTGGGCGAAGCGTGGCGCGGACCGTTTGACATCACAAATGCCACAAGCCCTGCGAGGCTTTTGCGCCGCCCCTTTAATACCAAATACGCCCAGCCTGCCATGACGATGGCTGCCGCTGTAATTCGCGCAGGCAGCCAGTTGGCTATGTCGTCAATCCTTGCCGCCCAGCAGCCGAAGTCCTTGTATCGCTCGTTGCGATAACCAATCATCGAGTCGAGCGTGTTCACCATTTTATACGCCATCATGCCCGGCACGCCGAGAAGGCACAGCCAGAACAGCGGTGCCACCACGCCGTCGGAGAGATTTTCGGCAAGAGTCTCAAGCGCAGCCGTGCGTACCTCCTGCGCCGACAGTGCGCTGGTGTCTCTGCCCACTATGCGGCTCACCTGACGGCGCCCCTCGTCCAGACTGCGGTCGAGAGCCGCGAACACCATGCGCACCTCGCGGCGCAGGGTGGTGCCGGCAAGGCAGAAGAAGATTAATGAAGAATGAAGAATGAAGAGTGAAGAATGTAGTGCCGCAACCAGTTGCGGATTGAATGAAGGCTGAGGGCTTAAGATTAACTCCAATAGCTTTATGATGCCAAAAGTCAGGGCGATGCTTACCACCGCAACGGCTGCGCCCTTTGCCCGTCTGTGGCTGCCCTTGTTTAGCCTGCGCTCCAGCATGGCAATCCATTTGCCGAACGCCACGACGGGGTGAGGCAGTCGCGCAGGGTCGCCAAAAATGAGGTCAAGGGTCCATCCCAATATCAGTTCCGTCATTGTTTATCGTTTTTCTGTTGTTATTTCGGCTATCGCCCTTATCAGTTCGTCGTTTTCCTCCGCCGTCTGCACCGCTATGCGGAAATGCCCGCTGCCGAGCCCCTCGAAGTTTGCCGCGTCGCGTATCAGAATGCCGTGGTTGCGGGCAAGCGTTTCCTTCAGCTCCGCCGCTGTCCCGTCCGTCCGGCGGCACAGCAGGATGTGGCTTTGCGACGGCATCACCTCTATGCCGGGGAGCGCAGCCAGAGCCATGCCCACGCGGCGGCGCTCCTGCATCAGCTCCCTGACGGGAAGCCTGTAGTCGGCGGTGTGCGCCATGAGATAGCGGCAGGCGTTTTGCGCCACCGTCCCCACGGTCCACGGCTGGCGGCAGCGCTTCACCTTATTTATATATATGGCGTTGCCCGTGATGTAGCCCAGCCGCAGCCCCGGCACGGCAAACGCCTTGGTCATGGAGTGAATCATGAGCACGTTGGGCAGCGCCGCACCCTCTTTTGCCGATAGGGTGGGCAAGTCGGTGAACGGCGCATAGCTCGCATCCACCACAAACAGCGTGGCGGGGTGCCGCATGATGCACTCCGTGAGCTGCTCCACTGGCGTTACCGTGCCCGTGGGATTGTTGGGATTGCAGAGCCACGCGGTCTGCGCGTGTTCGGGAATGTCATTAATGGAGGCGATTGCCTTTATCTTGTGATTGTGCATGCGGCAGGCGTCGGCATATTCGGCAAACGTTGGAGTCACTATTGCCGTGGCGCAGCCGGCTGTTGTCTGCGCCGTGAGATAGATTGCCTCGGTGGCTCCGTTGGTGAGCATCACCTCTCGGGGCGCCACGCCAATGGCTTCGGCTATTGTTCTCTCGGCTTCCAGAGGCTCGGGCTCGGGATAATTCACGATGTCGCCCATGGTCGCCGCCAGCCACGCCTTCAGCCCGTCGTGGCAGAAGTGGCTGTAGACGTTAGAGCTGAAGTTTATCCTTATGCCGCCGTATCGGCTGATGTCGTCTCCGTGTCCGTTAATCATTGCTGCGTGTCATTATTTCGTAAAGTCTGTCCATGTCGATGTGGCGGCGCAGGTGGTCGGCAAGAAGGTCGTATTGCTTGTCCTTGAAGGCGTCTATTTGAGCTATTGGGGTGATGGGGCTTATTGGGCTAATGGGGCTTATTGGGCTAATAGGGCTAATATGCCCCATTGCCCCTATTTTCCCAATCAAAAACTCCACCACCGCGGGATTGTCGAAGAATCCGTGGATGTAGGTGCCGATGCAGTTGCCCTCCATCGTCACCTGCTCCGTTGCCGTGCTCACTCCCTGATGTATCTCGTAGCCCTTGCAGCGCGCGCTGTTGAATGTGAACTCCACCTGGCGCGTGGTTTTCTCCGCCTTCATGGTGGTGTGCATGCCGATGAGCCCTAATCCGGGCATACACTCGCAGCCGCCTTCTATGCCGTCGGGGTCGCTCACGGTTGTTCCCATCATCTGGTAGCCGCCGCAGATTCCTATGACGGTCTTGCCACTGGCGTGGGCTTTGATGATGGCTTGCGCCATGCCGTTGCGGCGCAGCAGATAGAGGTCGTCGAGCGTGGATTTAGTGCCCGGCAGTATTATGATGTCGGCTTGCTCCATGTCGTCGGGGCGGTCGGTGTAGAACAGGTTTATGCGGCTGTCGCGCTCCAGCGGACTGAAGTCGGTGAAGTTGCTCATGTGGCGCAGCAGCACCACCGCCACGTTCAGCTTTCCCTCCACGGGCGAGCGGTGTTTTTGCTGGAGCTGTACGCTGTCCTCCTCGTCGATTACGATGTCGCGAAACATCGGCACCACTCCCAATACGGGCACTCCGCACAGCTCCTCAATCATCTTGCGGCCGTCCTCAAACAGGCGGATGTCGCCCCTGAACTTGTTGATTATAATGCCCTTTATGCGCCGGCGGTCGTCGGGAGTCTGGAGCATGATGCTGCCGTAGCACGACGCGAACACGCCGCCGCGGTCGATGTCGGCAACGAGAATCACGTCGGCATCGGCATATCGCGCCATGGGCATGTTCACGAGGTCGGTGTCCATGAGGTTCATCTCCGAGATGCTGCCCGCGCCCTCCATAACTATCGGGTTGTAGCGCGCCGAAAGGCGGTCGTAGGCGGCGTGTACCTGCTGGCGCAGTTCCTCACGCCCCTCCTTGCGGAAATACTCGTAAGCCGAGCGGTTGCCTATGGGACTGCCGTTGAGCACCACCTGCGTGGTGCAGTCGGAGCACGGCTTGAGCAGCAGCGGATTCATGTCGGTGTTGGGGGCAAGCCGGCAAGCCTCCGCCTGCACCGCCTGCGCGCGGCCTATCTCCAGTCCGTCGGGCGTGGCAAAGGAGTTGAGCGCCATGTTCTGCGCCTTGAACGGAGCAGGATGATAGCCGTCCTGCACGAGTATCCGGCATATCGCGGCGGCAATCACGCTCTTGCCCACGTCGCTGCCAGTTCCGGCAATCAGGAGAGGACGAAGTGTGGAGTTCTTCATTACTATGGTTTAAGAATTAAAAAGAGTGTAAAGTAGAATACGGTTTCGGTTATTATAAACGTGGCTCCGCAGCAGTCGCCGGTGTAGCCTCCTATGCGGCGGCGCATGAAAGAGAACAGAATGAAGGCTGCGGCGGCAGGGAAAAACAGCAGGGTGAGCAGTGTGGTGTAATTGAAGCCTGTATCCAGGAAGCACCATAGTGCCGTGATGGGCAACAGTCCAAAAACCATGCCTGCAATCCGTCCGGCGGCAGTGGATTCGGCATATATTGTGCGGCTTTTTGCCTCGTATTCCTTTCTTGCGTAGGGCAGAAAGATTGTTATCTGGCTGCTGATGTACTTGCAGGCGGCATCGGCGGCAATAAACATAAACGGAGTCAGGCGCATGTTGAAAAGTACTGACAGCTGATTCCAAATCAGCATATAGTAGAGTATCAGTCCCAGCACACCGTATGTGCCTATGTGCGAGTCTTTCATTATGTCAAGCGTGCGCTGCCGCGAAGTGCCTCCGCCAAAACCGTCGCAGAAGTCGGCAAAACCGTCTTCGTGCAGTGCCCCGGTGACAAGGACCCTGCTTATCAGAGCCAGCATGACACCGGTTCCTACAGACAGTCCGGCACTGTTTGCCGCCAGGATTGTCATTGTCATAACGCCTCCCGTGAGCCAGCCCACGAGCGGCCAGAACGGTATTATCCGCTCAAAATATCTCTTCTCTACGTTTGCAATGCGCCAAAAAGGGATTCGTGTGAAGAAAATAAAGGCTGCTAAAATGCACTTAAAAGTATTTTGTAATTTTTGCATGACTGAAGTTGTCCATTTCGTTTATCATATTCACCGCTGACTGTACTATGGGATAGGCGCAGATGGCTCCGGTTCCCTCACCCAACCGCAGCCCTAAGCTAAGCAAGGGCGCGGCACCCATGGCATCGAGCATCATCTTGTGACCGCCCTCGTCGCCGCAGTGTCCGAACACGGCGCAGTCCGTCACCTTGCTGTTTATCCTCGATGCCGCCAGCATGCAGGCGGTCATGATGAATCCGTCGACGAGAATCACCATCTTGTGCTCGGCTGCGCGGAGCATTCCTCCAATAGCGGCAGCCATCTCAAAGCCGCAGAAATATCTCAAGAGTGTGGAGTGAGGAGTGAGGAGTTTTGAGTTGTTTTGCTGCGCTGATGAACAATTATGCATTATGCATTGTGCATTATGCATTAAAAAATTCTCCACCGCGGCTTTCAGCACCTCGTATTTGTGGCGCACACCCTCATTGTTGAGACCGCTGCCTGCGCCCACGCACTTTTCAAGCGGAATATCCAAGAGCAGATGCATCAGCACGCTCGACGGCGAGGTGTTTCCTATGCCCATCTCGCCGAAGCTGATGATGTTGCACCCCTCGGCATGGAACTCGTCCACCTGTTCAGCGCCCACAGACAATGCTTTTTCCCACTGCTCCTCGCTCATTGCCGCCTCGTGCAGGAAGTTCTTAGTGCCGTGGGCTATCTTGCGGTCGATGATGTGGGGATATAGCTCAGGGGAGAAGTCGTAGTCCACTCCAACATCCACAACCCTGAGTTTAAATCCATGCTGGCGGCAGAACATGTTTACTCCGCCGCCGCCCTTGCCGTAGTTTATCATCTGCTGCCACGTGACCTCGCGCGGCGACACCGACACTCCCTCGCGCTCAATGCCGTGGTCGGCACCGAAAAGCACGTGGCAGGGATTGGTGAGCCGAGGCTCCAGCGTTTCTTGTATCAGGCAAATCTGCATGGCGAGCGATTCCAGTCGCCCCAGCGAGCCTTTAGGTTTGTTCAGGTTGTCTATCTTGTCCTGTATCTGCTGTTTTGTTATCATTGCTGTTTTATTTTTATGTTGAGTCCTGAAATCATCATCACCACCTCGTCGGCACGGGCTGCGACATATTGGTTGAGCCAGCCCAGCAGGTCGGTAAACCTGCGCTGCACGGCATTTGTGCTTGTGCCGCCCAGCCCTATCTCGTTGGTGACGAAGATGAATGTTGCGTCCTGCGAGGTGAAGCGGTCGAACTCAGCCTTCATCTCATTCAATATGGTGTCTACGTCGGGCAAAGTCTCGCCGTTGTCGGTGGCATCGTAGAAGAAGTTGGTCGCCCACAGCGTGCAGCAGTCCACGAGCACCACACGTCCTGTGACATCGTGGCGGCTCAGCGCGCGCTCCTCCTCGATGTTGGTCCATTGCGCTCCGCGCCGCTGCTGATGCCTGCGCACACGCTCGCGAAACTCCTCGTCCCATACGCGGGCAGTGGCGATGTAGACGGGATTTTGGCTCAGCTCCAGTGCAAGCCGCTCGGCGTAGGAACTTTTGCCCGACCGCTGTCCCCCGGTGATAAGTATTATCTTTCTCATACCTTATTATAATATGTTCATTATCTCAGACAGGCTGTCAACCGTGTATGTCGGCTGCCGTTGCGGCACAAAGTCATTGCCCCACCGCCTGAAGAGAATCGTGTCGAGCCCGGCGTCCATTGCCCCTTTGATGTCTGTCTCGCAGTTGTCGCCTATCATTATCGTTGTCTCGCGCTGCGCCCCTGTGGTCCTCAGCGCATAGTCGAAGAACACAGGCGAGGGCTTTGGCGCTCCGGCATCCTCGCTCAGGATGACGGTGTCGAAATACCGGGTCATGTTGGATGCCGCCAACTTCTTGTACTGCACCTCGTGAAATCCGTTGCTGCAGATGTGGGTGCGGTAACCCTTCGCCTTGAGGTGGCGCATCAGCTCGTGGGCGCCGTCTATCACACCGGGTTTTCTGGAGCACAGCTCCAGAAAACGGTCGCTCACCTCGCGGCAGTAGTCGCTGTCGGCGCTAAGCCCCTGGGCAAGGCTCAGCGGACGCATGAAGCGCTGCTCCATCAGATACTCTCGCGTGATTTCTCCACGGGTGTATTGGCTCCAAAGTTCCACGTTGGTGGCCCAGAAGCTGCTGAGAAACACTTCAGGATTATCAAAATAACGCTCCCAGTGGAACAGGTCGTAAGTCTCGCGCAGCGCTATCGACGAGTTGTCGTGCGTGGCGTAGAGCGTGTCGTCAAAATCAATGAAAATGTCGTTGTAAGTCATTATCTCGTTAGTGATAGTCGTTGTATTTTCTAATTCACCCTCTTTTTCACGATGATATAAATTATCACCGGCGCACCGAATATCGGCGTCACGGCGTTGAGGGGGATTATCATGTTGGGCGGCATGGCGCAGATGATGTTGCACAGCAGCGCTATAGCGCCGCCGCAGAGCATGGTGGCGGGCAGCAGCGTGCGGTGGTCGGCTTCGCGGGTGAGCAGCCTCGCAATGTGGGGCACCGCCAGACCGATGAACGCCACGGGGCCGCAGAAGGCTGTGGTGGTGGCGGTGAGGATGCCCGTGGATAGCAGTATCATTGTTCGGGTGTTGCGTATGTTGAAGCCAAGGTTCATGGCGTAGTTTTCGCCAAGAAGCATGGCGTTGAGGGGTTTTATGAGCACGATGGCGATGAGCAGTCCCACGAAGCAGCCTCCGCAGAACACGGGCAGCTGGCTGATGTTCACGTTGCTGAAACTGCCCATGCCCCAGTTAACGTAGCTGTGCACGTTGTCGGCGTTGGCGAAGAAATTGCACAGCGCCACCACCGACGATGTGAGATAGCCCACCATGATGCCGAGGATGAGTATCGCCAGACTGTTTTTGATGAACCGCGTCACCGCCAGGAGCAGGGCTATGATTGCCATGGCTCCGGCAAAGGCGGCCACCACGATGGCGAGATAGCCCGTGAGGTGCATGTTGGAATTGCCCGTGGTCACCGAGCCTATCACGCCGCCCGTGACCAGCATCACTATAGCCACGCCGAGCGATGCGCCGTTGGTGATGCCGAGTATCGAGGGGCCTGCCAGCGGATTACGGAAATAGGTTTGCAGCATCAGGCCCGACACCGCCAGTGAGGCACCGCAGAGAAGCGCGGTGACAGCCTGAGGCAGGCGCGACTGCAATACGATAAACTCCCAGCTGGGCTTGCTTGCCCCATCGCCAGTGAGAATATGCAACACCTGATCTATCGGTATGCTTACGCTTCCGTAGACCAGGTTCATGGCAAACAATGCCGCGATGGCTGCCGCCAGCAGCAAGTGGAGTGTCCGGTGATTCATCTTTTCACTATTTCTCTATCCTTTTATAATAACGCAATTCATGGTCTTTTAGTATTTCGGGATGGAATATTTTGATGTAGTCGCGCAGCAGCAGGTTCGGGTGAAAGGGAGTCTCCTCATAGAATGCCACTTTGCGCAGGTTGCAGGCGTAGATGTTCTTGCGTTTGAAGGCACCCATCTCTGCGTAGTTTGCCCACTCGCGTGCCAGTTGGGCGTAGGTCATGTCGGCGGTGCCGCTGTACTTCATCATCCACACCTGTGCGTTCTGCGCCTGCTCAAACACCACCTCGGGAGCGTAGGGCACGCTGCCTGTGGCTTTCTCGCCGCTGAACACGTAGCTGCCGCCGGCATCGCTTATCATTCGCCCTATGGTACTGTTTGCGCCTGCCACATACCATGTGGAGCCAAACTTGTTGCCGTCCACCACAGTGGGCTTCCTGTCCGTGCTTCCCACCAGCGACTTCAGTTGGTTGTAGTCTTTCTCCACCTCGGCAAACAGGCTGTCGGCTTTCTCAGCCTTGCCCACTAACAGCCCGTAGAAACGCATCCACTCGGCGCGCCCCAGCGTTCCCGTCTCCATATAGTCGGCGCACTCTATGATGGGCACTCCTATGCTGCCCAGCTTGCCGTAGCTGCCGCTGTTCTCGAAGGGCGAGAGCAGGATGGCGTCGGGAGCCAGCTCGATGATTTTCTCTATGTTGGGCGCAGATCCGTCGCCGCAGTTCACTATCCTTCCGCTGTCAAGTCCCTTGCGCAGCGTGTCGGTGGTGATGTATTCTGGGTTGCAGATGCCGGCAACTGCTCCGCTTGCTCCCAGCTCGCATACGAGCGCCGTGTGCATCGATGTGTAGAACACCGACCGCTCCAGCGGCGTGCGGATGATGTCGCCGTCGGGCAGTTCCGCCGGCAGTTCCCTGTCTTTCGGCACGAGCACATAGCTGTGGAGCACTCGTGTGGTGTCCCACGGATTGCGTATCTCCGCCAGCGTGAAACCGTCGCCCCGTTGCAGGGTGAGCAGCCTTGAGTATTTCATCTCTATGCTGTCGGCACCGCTCAAAGAGGCGGCAGTGCTGCCGCCCTTGCACGAGGCAAGGACAAGCAGCACTGCTATCATGTAATAAAAATCTAATAATTTTCGGATCATCGCGGATTATTTCTGAACGTACTCAATGCTGGTGTTTGGAACCACCACGCCTGCACCCACGCCGCAGTCAAACTTGCTGCGGTATGTGCCGTCGGGACCATAAACTGTGCAGTAGCCGGGCTCCTTGTAGCTTGCGTAGCCGCTTGCGCCCATCACGTAGGAGGTGATGTAGACATTCCCCTTTATCGGGTCAACCGAAATCTTGCCGGGATAGCCTATCTCCTTGCCGTCGCAGAACTTCGATACGCTGCCAGTAGCAACGTCAATCACACCGTATGACACAGGTGTGGCAGGAGAGGTATAGGGAGCGTTGATGGTGTATATCTTGCCGTTCACAGCGTCCACTGCCATCTCGGTGGCATCGCCGAGCTTCTTCACGTTGCCGTTGACAATCTCATACACGCCCTGCCCAGACTGATTGTAATTGGCGTCGTAGCTGCCCGAGTCCTGCACAAACAGCCGGCCGCTCACCACAGCAATGCCAACGGCGTTCTTGATGTTCTCGTGCTTGAAGGTGGTGGTAGTCTTGGTCTTCAGGTCAATCATAGAAATTGATGCGTTGCCATGACCGTAGTCTGAGTCTGCCACATAGAGCTTGCCGTCGCTCACGGCTATTCCCTCGCTGTAGCTGCCGCACTCATAAGTATCAGCAATGGCGTTGGTAAGGGTGTCAATGGCAAGCACCGCGTTGTTGAAGGTTGTCACAAACACCTTACCGTAGTCGGCTGCGATGTGGCGCGGAGTGGCAGCCTCGCCTTTTACTGTGGTTGCAACACGTGCCACCCTCTTCAGCGTGTTCTTGTCGGCAACGAACACAGTGCTCTCGTCGCTTCCCACGATGTAAATCTTGCTGCCATAGACAATGGCGTCGTTCACGGTGCCGCCCAGCGACTCGCCGTTGGCTGCCTGATAGGCATTCTGTGTGGCTGTGCTCTTGGCGTAGTCGTAATAGGTCAGCGAACCGTCGATCTTGCCGCTCTTGTTGCCGCTGCAAACCACAAATGCGCCATTCGAGGTTTCTACAGGCACAAGCACTGGTGCATCGTCGTCGTCATCACATGATGTAAAGCCAAACGCAGCTATCGCCGCGATGGCAAAAAGTGAATAAAATTTTCTCATCTTTTCTTCTTTTAATTTTTAAATATCCTTATTTTTTATCTCAGTTTCCCAATAACTGCCCCCAGCCACTGTTCACAGCTTTTTTGAAGCTGTGTCCCCAGCCGCCTTTCACAGCTTCACTCTCGCCGTCACCATCCACGACCGCCCCGGCATGGGATAAAATCCCACAATCTCATACTGCGTGTTCAGCATGTTCTTCAAGTCAAAACGCAGGCTCAGCGGATTCTTTCCCCAGCTTATGTCGCGGTAGAGCGTCAGCCCCAGCTCACTGTAGCCTTTGAGCATGGTGCCCTGATGGTGCTCGTTGTTCGGCCAGCGGCTCGACACCGCCACGCCGTTTGCCGATATGTTCACCCACGGGTTTTCCCACGCCAGGGACAAGGCTCCGCTGTGCTCGGGGGTGTAGGCAATCTGCTTGCCGTAGTTGTTGTCGCCGTGAGTGCGGTTGCGCACGTGCTGCATGGTGTAGTTGCCGTTGATTATGAGAGTATGGCGCGCCGACAGGCTGTGCGTCACGCCAGCCGTGGCGTCAAATCCCACGGTTCTCACGCGCCCCATGTTGATGTTGGTCCAGATAAACATGTTGTAGGGCACAGCCACAATCTTGTCCTTCACATTATTATAATATATGTCGGCGGTCAGGGTGAATGCCGATGTTTTGGCGTAGGAATGGCGCCACGTGGCACCAAGGTTCAGCTGACTGGTGCGCTCGGGCTTCAGGCTGGTGCTGCCGTAGTGTTCGTAATAAAGCTCGTTGAACGACGGCGAGCGGAAGATGTCCTTGTACGAAAGTCTTATGTACAGTTGCTCACCCCGTATTGCCTGCCAGTTTACCGACACCGAGGGCGACAGGTGACTGACATCGTCGGCTGCGTCGCCTCGCCGTGCTCCGTTCATGTAGAGCGAGTGCAGCAGCCGCGCCATGGCGGTGATTCTGCCCGATGAGTATTTTGCCGTGAAGCTCTGCAGCACGGTGTGGCGCAGAGGGTCGCGATAGGTCGACACATCGCTGCCGCTGAGATTGTTGTAGGCGTAATCGGCAGAATAGTCCAGCGCCAGTCTTGGCGAAAGACTGTACAGAAGACATGCCGAGGCGTATGCCTCACGCTGCCAGTACTGATGGTCTTTCACATGGTTGGGATAAGACGGGTCTTCGTAGTCGGTCATCATATAGTTGAACTTTCCCGTGAGCACCAGCCTCAGTTTGCTTGTCAGACTGCCGCGCCAGCCGAGTTGCGCAAAGGCGTTCTGGTCGCGCATCTTCTCGCGGCTCTCGTTCACGTAGTAGTGTACCATGCCCGGCAGGCGGCGCGAGTTGTCGTAGTAGTAGGCTTTCAGCGACAGCAAGCCAGCCCCCGAAGTTCTGTATGCCATGTTCAGCTCAGCACGACCAGAGTTCATCCGGCTGTTGTTGCGGCGGTCTTTCACATCATGCGTCACGTTCTTTATTGTATACGGATAATCGTTTTCGGCATAGATATAGTCGCCCACGATGCTCAGTCCCAGCCTGTCCGACAGGTTCTTCTCAATCTTCAGAAAAGGATTTGTGTAGCCCCACGCCCCCAACTTCATCTGTGCCGTGAGGTGTGTGGCGAGGTCGTCCGAAGGCATCTTTGCCGTATTAATATGGAGCATTGCCGCTGCAGCCGCATTCTTGACAGGTATAAAAATATCGTCGTTGTCGCCAACCACGAGCGACAGTCCTCCCACGTCGTTGAGCGTATAGCGCGACACGTCAATCTGTCCGCTCTGGCAGTCGCTCAGCGCCACTCCGTCGTACACCACGGCGGTGTGCTGTGCGCCGAAGCCTCTCACGCTAACGGTCTTCATGCCGCCTGCGCCGCCATAGTCGCGGAGCGTCACTCCTGGCAGACGGTGCAGCGCACCGCTTATGTCGGTTATGCCCAGCCGTGCCATGTCGGCGGCAGTCACGGTGTATTGCGGTGCTGTGCTCGTCACGTCGTTGGGACGCGCCACACCTTTTACGCTCACCGCAGCCAGCGTGTCCTCTTTTGTCACCACCTTGTTTTGTGCATACACCGCCCCGGTGCTTACGATGCCCAATGTTACAATCAGTATTTCTCTTGCTTTCATAAGTCCTTGGCTCCAAATCCTGGGAGCATTAATCTTTGTTCTTATCCCGACATGGCAGGTATTCTGGCTTTCCGTCAATCTTAGCCAACGTCTTCCCGCCTCGTGGGCAGTGACATTGTGTTGGCTCCGTAAAACGGATTACAGCTGCAGGAACAGCTCAGGTCTTTCACCTGATTCCCTTGCACGGGGCATCAATAATGCGCCCCGTTTCCAAATCGGATGCAAAGAAAGTGCAAACCGAGAGCAATAAACTTGTTTTAATTGCCGAGGTGCAGCCTTTCTTCGCTTTTGTGACTGCAAAGAAGGTTTTGCCTTTCTTCACAAATCGTTTGCAAAATTACGCATAAACGGGGAGCTGGCAAAATATAAAAGGAAATTTTAATATTTTTTATGTCTCTAAATTTGGAGCATATTACATTTATGTGTACTTTTGTGGCGGATTTTACTCGGGGGTGCCCGTGGCGGCTGTATCTATAGGCAGACAACAGCGCGCTGGGGCTGAGATTATACCCATTGACCTGATGCAGTTAGTACTGCCGTAGGAAATGAGGACAAACGTGAAAGTTTGAATATTATATGGAAATATATCCCCGAGTTGTAGCTGTGAGGCTGTGACTCGGTTTTTTCTATAAAATTCATTGCCCCCGAAAACATAAAAATATGAGACAATGAAAATTAACATCAACAACAAACCAACAGACACCACGGCGACAACTCTCGGAGAGCTGGCGCAGCAGATGGCTTTGCCCGAAAAGGGCGTGGCAATGGCACTGGGCACAAAGATGGTGCAGCGCGCACAGTGGGCGGAGACGGCTCTGAACGAGGGCGACAGTGTGATAATAATCAAGGCGGCATGCGGAGGATAGGGGAGGAACGTGCTATGCTGCAGTTTATATCGCATTACACTGAACGCTATTCTTATCTCGACTCAATACGCATGGCGCTTGACGGCGGCTGCCGGTGGGTGCAGCTGCGCATGAAGGATGCCGCGGACGACGAGGTGAGACGGGTGGCTGAGGAGGCGCAGCGCTGGTGCAGGGATGCCGGTGCAACGTTTATCGTCGACGACCGCGTGGAGCTGGTCAGGCAAATCGGTGCCGACGGCGTGCATCTGGGCAAGAACGACATGCCTGTGAGTGAGGCGAGGGCGTTGCTGGGCGACGGTTTCATAATTGGCGGCACGGCAAACACGTTTGACGACATAAGGTCCCACTACGAGGCTGGTGCCAACTATATCGGCTGCGGTCCTTTCCGCTTTACCACTACCAAGAAGGGGCTTGCGCCGGTGCTGGGGCTCGAAGGCTACACCTATTTAATAAAGCGCGCACGCGAGGAGGGCATCAACCTTCCCATAGTGGCGATAGGCGGAATCACTGCTGATGATATCCCTGCGATAATGAGCACAGGAGTGAGCGGGGTGGCGCTGAGCGGCACGGTGTTGCGTGCCGAAAATCCCGTGGAGGAAATGAAGAAACTAATAAAAATAACAGAAAAATGAGCAAATTAGTAATTGCAGGCAGGGAGTTTAATTCCCGTCTGTTTTTAGGAACAGGAAAGTTTAACAATAACAATGTGATGGCAGATGCCATCAAGGCGAGCGGCACAGAGATGGTGACCGTGGCAATGAAGCGTGTGGAGCTTGACGACGAGCACGACGATCTGCTGACACACATCACGCAGACCCCCGGCATACAGCTGCTGCCCAACACTTCGGGCGTGCGCAATGCCGAAGAGGCTGTGTTTGCTGCGCAGATGGCGCGCGAGGCGTTCGGCACCAACTGGCTGAAACTGGAGATTCATCCCGACCCGCGCTATCTGCTGCCCGACTCGATAGAGACGCTGAAAGCCACGGAGCAGCTCGTGAAGCTGGGATTTGTGGTGCTGCCATACTGTCAGGCTGACCCCACTCTGTGCAAACATCTTGAAGAGGCAGGAGCTGCCACTGTGATGCCACTTGCGGCACCGATAGGCACCAATAAAGGACTGCGCATGAAGGATTTTCTGCAGATTATCATCGACCAGGCAACGGTGCCTGTGGTGGTAGATGCAGGCATAGGTGCGCCGAGCCATGCCGCCGAGGCTATGGAGATGGGAGCCGACTGCTGCTTGGTTAACACCGCAATAGCCGTTGCCGGCGACCCTGTGCAGATGGCTGTGGCGTTCAAGGAGGCTGTGATTGCAGGACGCAGGGCATACGAGGCTGGACTCGGAGCCGTGAGCGAATCGGCAGAGGCAAGCTCGCCGCTTACAGCGTTTCTGGGGTAGCCCAATACACTGCACCGACGAACAATTATGAATTAAAAATAATGGATTATGCCAAACGACAATAGAGCTTACGCCCAAAGAGAAAAGGCGTATATGACCGGAAAGATTTATCCGGACGTGAAGGTGGGAATGACAAAGGTGAACCTCACTCCCACAGTGACAAGGGATGCCAGCGGCAAGCTGCATACCGAAAAGAACGCCCCTGTGTATATCTACGACACGGGAGGACCGTTTACCGACAAAAACATCGAGGTGGACCTGAAGAAGGGACTGCCCCGTATGCGCGAACCGTGGATTCTTAGGCGCGATGATACGGAGCAGCTGGCGGAGGTGACCAGCGAATACGGACGGGAGAGACTTGCCGACCGCTCGCTCGACCATCTGCGCTTTGAGCACATCAGACTGCCGCGCCGTGCCAAAGAGGGTAGGGCGATTACCCAAATGGCTTACGCCAAGGCGGGAATAGTGACCCCCGAGATGGAATATGTGGCAATAAGGGAGAACATGAACTGTGAGGAGTTGGGCATAAAGAGCCACATCACTCCTGAGTTTGTGCGCTCGGAGATTGCCTGCGGACGCGCCGTGCTGCCTGCAAACATCAATCATCCCGAGGCTGAGCCGATGATTATCGGACGTAACTTCCTTGTGAAAATCAACACTAACATAGGCAACTCTGCCACCACTTCTACTATTGAGGAGGAAGTGGACAAGGCGGTGTGGTCGTGCAAGTGGGGCGGTGACACGCTGATGGATCTCTCCACAGGAGCCAACATCCACGAGACACGTGAGTGGATTGTGCGCAACTGTCCCGTGCCGGTTGGAACGGTGCCGATATATCAGGCGCTGGAAAAGGTGAACGGCAAGGTGGAGGACCTGACTTGGGAGATATATAAGGACACGCTTATTGAGCAATGTGAGCAGGGAGTGGACTACTTCACCATTCATGCCGGAATACGTCTGAAGAACGTGCGTCTTGCCGATTCGAGACTGTGCGGCATCGTGAGCCGTGGCGGTTCGATAATGAGTAAATGGTGCCTGCTGCACAGTCAGGAGTCGTTCCTTTATGACCATTTCGATGACATCTGTGATATTGTGGCGCAGTATGACGTGGCACTGTCGCTGGGCGACGGTCTTCGTCCCGGCTGCATTGCCGATGCCAACGATGCGGCGCAGTTTGCCGAGCTCGACACCATGGGCGAACTTGTCACCCGTGCATGGGCAAAGAATGTGCAGGCGTTTATCGAAGGTCCCGGTCATGTGCCGATGCACAAGATTCGCGAGAACATGGAGCGCCAGATTGACCACTGCCACGAGGCTCCGTTCTACACGCTCGGTCCTATTGTCACCGACATTGCGCCGGGCTACGACCATATAACAAGCGCCATCGGCGGGGCGCAGATAGCTTGGCTGGGCACGGCAATGCTGTGCTATGTAACTCCCAAGGAGCATCTTGCGCTGCCCGAAAGAGAGGATGTGCGCGTGGGTGTGGTTACATATAAGATTGCGGCTCATGCCGCCGACTTGGCAAAGGGGCATCCCGGAGCACAGATACGCGACAATGCACTGTCGAAGGCGCGCTTCGACTTCAGGTGGCGCGACCAGTTCCATCTGTCGCTCGACCCTGAGCGTGCATTGCAGTATTTCGAGGCTGCGGGACACACCGACGGTGAGTATTGCACCATGTGCGGACCCAACTTCTGCGCGGCAAAGCTCACCCACGACCTTAGAAAACTGTAACGTTAATGGAGACAAGATATGACAGGCAGACGGCATTGCCCGAGATTGGACCTGAAGGGCAGCGCCGCCTGGCACAGGCAAAAGTATTGGTGGTTGGCGTTGGCGGACTGGGTTCGCCAATAGCCATCTATCTTGCGGCGGCGGGCGTGGGTACGCTTGGACTGGTAGACGACGATGTGGTGAGCGTGAGCAATCTGCAGCGTCAGGTGCTCTACTGTGAGCAGCAGCAGGGACAGCCGAAGGCGGAGTGTGCCAGGCAGCGGCTGGAGGCTCTCAACAGCGGCATCACGGTGAACGTTTACCGTACACGGTTGACTGCCGACAATGCCAGGGAGCTGATAGCGCAGTACGACATCGTGGTGGACGGCACCGACAACTTCGCAGCACGGTATGCCATCAGCGATGCCTGTGAGGCGCTGGGCAAACCCTACGTCTATGGTGCCATAAAGGGACTTGACGGACAGGTGGCTGTGCTGTGCAAGGGCAGCGCCACATACCGCACGCTCTATCCCGACAATGTGGACAAAGAGAAATTCGCCCCCATAGACAAGGCTGTGGCTGGAGTCACTCCGGCTGTGGTGGGAAGCGTGGAGGCGAGTCAGGTGATGCAGCTGGTGTGTGGTTATGGCAGTCCGCTCGTTGACAGGCTTTGGACCATCGACCTGCGCACCATGCAGTCATTTGTTGTGGAAATAGGAAAGTAAAAAGGAAAGAAAATGTTTTCAGAAGAATTATTGAATATAAGCTGGGAGGGCGTGACGGAGCGCATTGCTGCAATGACGGATGCCGATGTGCGCCGCGCCCTGGCAAAGGAACGTCTCGACGTTGACGACTTCATGGCGCTGGTGTCGCCGGCTGCCGCCCCGTATCTTGAGCAGATGGCACGGTTGTCGAGAAAGTACACAGAGGAGCGTTTCGGCAGAACCATGTCGATGTTCATACCGCTTTATATCACAAACTCATGCTCTAACTCATGTGTGTATTGCGGTTTTCACCGCAGCAATCCCATGGCGCGCACCATCCTCACGGCAGAGCAGATAGAGGACGAATGCAAGGCGATAAAGAAGCTGGCGCCGTTTGAGAACATACTGCTTGTGACGGGCGAGAACCCGGCAAAGGCTGGTGTGAAATATCTCGCAAAAGCCATCGAGGTGGCAAAGAAATATTTCTCGAACATCAAGATTGAGGTGATGCCGCTCAAGGCTGAGGATTATTTTGAGCTTACGAAACACGGACTTAACGGAGTGATATGTTTTCAGGAGACCTATCACCGCGAGAACTACAAGATATATCATCCGGCAGGCATGAAGTCCAACTTTGAGTGGCGTGTTAACGGTTTTGACCGCATGGGGCAGGCTGGCGTTCACTCCATAGGCATGGGCGCACTGCTGGGACTGGAGAAGGAATGGCGCACCGATGTGGTGATGATGGCATATCATCTGCGCTATCTGCAAAAGCACTACTGGCGCACAAAATACTCGGTGAACTTCCCCCGTATGCGTCCGGCACAGAACGAGGGCTTCCAGCCCAACTGTTTCGTTAACGACAGGGAACTGGCGCAAGTTACATTTGCCATGCGTATTTTCGACCATGATGTCGACATCTCTTATAGCACACGTGAGCCTCAGTTTATCCGTGACAATATGTGTACGCTGGGAGTAACCACCATGTCGGCGGAGTCAAAGGTAAATCCCGGCGGTTACTACACCTATCCACAGGCTTTGGAGCAGTTCTCGGTGTCCGACGACAGAACGGCGGCAGAGATTGACCGCCGCTTGCGCGAGCTTGGCAGGGAGCCTGTGTGGAAAGACTGGGATGCGTCGTTTGATTTTTTGAAGAAAGCGTGAAATATAGCCCCATAATCATCACCCTCCCCACCTTCTTCGACGGTGAGGCGGAGCGTATCGTGAGATTTTTGAGCGATGGAAGGGCAGGACTTGTGCACATACGCAAGCCCGGCTCTTCCATTGCCGATATGGAGCGGCTGCTGACGGTAATTCCCGTTGAGTGGCACCGGCGCCTTGTTCTGCACGACCATCATCAGCTTGCCGTGAGTTACGGGCTATATGGCGTGCATCTCAACTCGCGCAATCCGCTGCCGCCCGAAGGATGGACAGGCTCGGTGAGCCGCAGCTGTCACTCCTTGGATGAGCTGGTGCAGTGGAAAGACCACTGCAACTATGTGTCGCTGTCGCCGATATTCAACTCTGTGTCGAAGCCCGGCTACAATGCGGCATTCTCAGCCGGGACGCTGGCGGCAGCTGCGAAGGCTGGAATTATCGACAGTAAGGTGTACGCCCTCGGCGGTGTGACCTTTGACAGGCTGGCAAGCGTTGAGGCTATGGGATTTGGCGGAGCCATGATTTTGGGCGACGCATGGAAATAAACAATCTGTTTTTATGAAGACAATAATGACAATAGCCGGCAGCGACACTTGCGCAGGAGCCGGACTGCAACAGGACTTGAAAACCATTACGGCATTGGGACATTATGCCGTGACCGTGACGACGGCGCTCACGGCACAGAACACCGTTGGAGTGCAGAAGGTTATGGCTGTGAATGGCGATATGCTTGAGGCGCAGCTTGACTCGGTGATGAGTGATATCAGCGTGTCGGCAGTGAAGATAGGCATGATTCCAAATGTGGCGTTGGCGCGCATTATCGTGTCGGCTGTAAAGCGTCTGAGGGTGGCTGTGGTCTGCGACCCCGTGATGGTCTCCACCAGTGGCACCCAGCTGATGGCAGACGAATGTGTGGACTATATCAAAAGCGAGCTTTTCCCGCTCTGCACCCTCGTGACACCCAATATTCCCGAGGCTTTGAGACTGGCAAAGAACAGCGGTTGCGGCGATGATATTGACGCTATTGGAAGACAGCTTGTATCGGAGTTTCGCACATCGGTTCTGATAAAGGGCGGCCATGCCAGCGGCAACATTATGCGTGACGTGCTGTATTGCGCCGACGGTTCCGTGCATGATTATAGCACGGAGCGTATCGTAACATCTAATCTTCACGGCACGGGATGCACCATGTCAAGCGCTGCAGCAACCTTTCTGGCAGAGGGAATGTCGCTGCCCGAAGCCGTTGGACGCGCCAAGAAAGTTGTGGCACATGGTATTGAAAAAGGCAGGGCGCTCAATATCGGAAGAGGCAACGGACCGTTGTGGATGTTCTGATGTTAATATTATTTAAACTCTGAATTGAAAGCATAAATAATCCAGCCATTTTCATTACCTTTGTGGTGTCTTATTTCATGCTGAAAGCCCATAGGGCGGTATTGCAAATATGGTGCAGATACGAGGGCAAGGTATTGGAAACAATATACTAAGGCGTAAACGATGTAATAACAAAACAAACTATGTGTAGGTGATTTGCAGAAAGGAGAATTACAATGAGCAAGAAAGACAAAGATATAGCCCTTTTCGTTGCATTCTGTATAGAAGAATACGGAGTAGCCAAAGGAATGACCGGTAAGCAGGTTTTTGACCTGTTTACGCAGTATGGAGTGACCGATTATCTTAGCAAGTGCTTTGAGCCGCTTCACACTCAAGGTCGCCAATGGCTGATAGAAGAAATAGACGAGTTTATCGAAATAAGAAAAAATAAAGAAGCATGAAGATATACCACGGCAGCTTAGAAGTGGTGGAACGCCCTATGATACTTCCGCCCAAACGCAAACTCGACTACGGCGCAGGATTCTACACCACAACCTCGGAAAAGCAATCCAGAGAATGGGTGGAAAGGCGTATGCTTGAAAAACACTCCGTATATGGCTATGTGAATGTATATGAGTTTGATGACAGAAAGTTGTCGGAATTCAATAATCTCATATTTTCTGAACCGAGTAAGGAATGGGCTGAGTTTGTTATGGCAAACAGAACCAAGAAAGATTTTACTCACAACTATGATATCGTATATGGTCCGGTAGCCAATGACAGAGTATATCTTCAGTTTGGTCTGTATGAGTCTGGTGCTATCAGCGTTGAAACACTTATCCGTGAACTTAAAACCTACAAACTGGTTGACCAATACCTTTTTCATACAGAGAAGGCACTGACAGCCTTACATTTTATTGAAGCAACTAAAATAGAAAAATAATATGTTTCAGATAAATCAAGACAATCTACACCTGCTCTTGCCGGGAAAGATAAGCTGGTTGGTGGAATACCTGCACGATGATTACGGTTTCACACTGCAGGAATGCCTGGACCGCATCTATCGCTCAAAACTCTATAAGAAACTGTCAACCGAGAGTACCAAATATTGGCATCTGGGACCAGTGGACCTATATGAAGAACTGAAAATGGAATTGTAAAATCTTCGTGTTGCCGTATTCTGCAATACTTTTTTGAAATACCTCAAATGTTAATATTATTTAAACTCTGAATTAAAAACATAAATAATTCAGTCATTTTCATTACCTTTGTGGTGTCTTATTTCATGCTGAAAGCCCATAGGGCATAGGCGGGCAAGACACATATTACATAAAAGGCGTAACTGTACGCTTTGATTTTGACGATAGAAGAACTTCGCAAACTCTACGGATTGTCAAGAACAAAGCAACGGGAACGCCTCATGGGATGTATTATATACACCTCTCATTGGTATCGGCCGTTATAGCCAATATCTTTGGGCGATTGCCATATATATACATCGGCGTGGGGCTTTCAGCGTTGCTCGTTTCGACAATCCGGGCAATGCGAAGGCCTTTCTATCGTGAAACGAGTGACAGGACTGGCTTCACGCTATTTTATGCCCTGGGCATACCGAGTCTTCGGATGCCATAACCTCAAAAACAAGTACACAATGCCAGATGTGGAAACCAGCCGAGGCGCAAAGCCTCAATGCTCTGGCTTTACCGCCACTGCCCTCCCCAAAGCCGACGGCTCACAAACAGGGGTGTCGGTAGAGAATGCTCATACGGAAACAAAGCTATGGTATGTTCTGCGTATATCATACGGACGGGCACAGAAGGCAAACGACATTCTGACAGGAAAAGGAATTGAGACATACCTCCCTCTCCATACTATATATAATAAGGTGGATGGCAAGCGCATAAAAACACGCACTCCCCTGCTTCCCAATTTTCTTTTTGTACACGCTACACTATCCTCAATACAGTCATTGCTGAAGTTATCCCCCGACCTTTCTATTGTCAGTTTCTACTACGATCATTTCACAACTATGTCCAACGGAATGAATCCGCCTCTGACCGTCCCCGACAATGCCATGCAGAACTTCATTCGTCTTACATCAATCGATAATGAGAATATCCTGCTGATTGATAATGTCAACGGCACATACAAAACAGGCGATAAGGTAAGAATCATTGCAGGACCGTTCAAGGGCATCGAGGGAAGGGTGACAAAGATAACAGGACAGAAGCGCGTCATTGTTGAGCTGCCGGGAATATGCAGTGTAGCCACGGCATATATTCCAAAAGCGTTTATCAAAAAATACGGTCTATGCGATTGAAATAATATTTTAGAATCTAAAAAAACTTCATAAAAATGCTAAATACAAAAACAATGAAAACAACAATGATTAAATCGCTACTTGTAGTAGTTGCGTTATCATTTACAGCTTGTAATAATAACTCTAAAAAGTATAGTGATAATAGTGAAACAGACCAGACCGACCAAACCGAAAGGATTGTAGAAGATGCTAATGAAGCTAAAACAAATGGTTATAATAGAGGCTATGAAGATGGCTGGAGTGATGGTTATGGTTGGAAGGAACGCGGTGTAAGTTATAATGATAAGAATAGCTATCAAACAGAGGATGCTATCAGAGCCAACAAAAGCGGTTATGAGAACGGTTATAATGAGGGGTACAATAAAGGTGAAGCAAAGTACAAAAGCGATTATGTGGACACTTATAATGAGAGATATGAAGAAAGAGAAGCATAGAAAGAAGCCGAAAAAGAAAGATTAAACGATTGGCATAATTGGGAAGATGAAGATGTAGATGGATTATATATTTATTTAGATGGAGTTGATGATGATGATGTAGCTGAAAATATAGCAAGAGAAGATTATGATGGAGAATATATAAGATATGGTTGGGACTATTATGCAAAAATTTCATATACTTGGGGAGAATATAAAATTACTTTAGGCAGACGAATAAATGCCAAATTTTACAAAGTTAAAGGAAGTGATATATACATACATTTTAAGTGGTTGCCTGATGTTAGTACTGGTGATGAAGGTATTTTGGATTGGTCTGGTAAATTTAGCTCATTTTATAAGAAGCCGGATAATCTATAAATCCCCAACAGGTATTCTCTCTCAATAGCAGTCTCATTTTATTGATACACTTTATCTTGTCATTCAGAGTTTTGCCTATTTTAATGCAACACTATAATAAGTCAAATATCTGGTATGACAAAATTCAAGGCAATTTTTGCAGCTTGAATTCTTATAAACGATGTTAAACAATAGTGTTGCAAAATTAAGAAGTTATGAGATATTTTATAAATGTGAATAAAAAACATATAGTTTGTGTAGTCATTGTCTTTATTGTTGCCGGCTTATATGTTTATTATACTCGAAGCAATAAAAAGATTCATTACAGTTATGAACTTTTGCAAAAGGCAGAACAGAATGATGTTGATGCTCAAGTAAAATTAGGTATTTGTTACTATTACGGTGAAGGTGTGAAGCAAGACTATGCGCAAGCTGTAAAATGGCTTGATAAAGCTGCTAAACAAGGAAATGATTGGGCACAATTTAAGTCAGGTGTCTGTTTTTATTATGGTCAAGGAGTAAAACAAAATCATAAACAGGCTGTGATGTGGTATAGTAAAGCTGCAGAGCAGGGATTGGATAGTGCCCAGACTAAATTAGGAGTATGTTATATTTCGGGTAAAGGTGTAAAAAAAAATTATAAGCAGGTGATAAAATGGTGGCAAAGGGCAGCTGAACAGGGGCATACAAATGCTCAATGGGCTATAGGGCTGTGTTACTATTACGGTGAAGGCGTAAAAAGGAACTATGAACAGGCAGTTAAAAGGTGGCAAAAGGCAGCTAAGCAAGGCAATGGCTTGGCACAAAATAGTCTTGGTGACTGCTATTATAATGGTGAAGGTGTTGAAAAAAATTACGAGCAGGCGGTAAAATGGTGGCAAAAGGCAGCAGAACAAGGTAATATTGATGCGCAAACCAGTCTTGGTAACCGCTATTATAATGGTGAGGGTGTTGGGAAAGATTATGAGCAGGCAGTCAATTGGTGGCAAAAGGCGGCAGAACAAGGAAATGTGAATGCGCAAACCTGTCTTGGTTACTGCTATTACAATGGTGAAGGTGTTGAAAAAGATTATGAGCAAGCTGTAAAATGGTATCGAAAGGCAGCAGAACAAGGAAATGCGTATGCGCAAGATAATCTGGGGACTTGTTATGATTATGCTAAAGGTATAAAACAAGATTACAAGCAGGCTATAAAATGGTATCAAAAAGCGGCAGAACAAGGAAATGGTTCGGCTCAATTACATTTAGGAGTATGTTATCATTTTGGTAAAGGAGTAGATACAGATTATAAACAGGCTGTAAAATGGTATCAAAAAGCTATAGAGCAAAAAAGTGAATGGGCTTGGCGCTATTTGGGACGATGTTATGAGGATGGCACTGGGGTGGAACAGAATTATGAACAAGCCGTTTTATGTTATAAAAAGGCGGCTTTAAACGGTGATTTAGAAGCTGGTGCAAGATTAGGAGAGTGTTATTTAAAAGGAAACGGTGTTGAACGTAATAATGGCATAGCAATAATGTGGATATGGAAAAGTGCTGAACAAGATAATATTTATGCGTTAAACACTTTAGGGGATTGCTTCTATTATGGTAGAGGAGTGACAAGGAATTATGCAACAGCCTTTAAATGGTATGAGAAATCTGGAAATTTTGGAGATGCATACGCCCAGCGTATGTTGGGACATTGTTATTTTTATGGCGTTGGAGTCAAGAAAGATTATGCCAAGGCTGTAGAATGGTTTTGGAAAGCATCACAACAGGAAAAATAAAAACTTATGAGAAAATATTTAATTATTACAATCTGCGCTATGTTAAGTAGCTGCTCGGTAAAAAACTCGGATAAAGAGTTGGCACAAGAATGTGAAACAGGTGTTGTCATGGTGTTGAACCGATATTATTATCAGATACAAATTTCTGATGGCAATTTTTTGTATTTCACTGGATTCACAGATGAAGGAGATTTTAAGGATTTAACAATGGAAAAGGAAGAAATCATAAAATCTCCTGCTGTTATTTCCGGTACAGGATTCTTTATGAACAGTACTGGTGCAATCTTGACAAACAGGCATGTAGTGCGTCCACAAATAGACGAGCGAATAGTAAAACAGAATTACCGCAAACTGATAAACAATATTAAAAACCTTTATTCGTATCTTCAGTATAAGCTAAGCGAAGAGATGGATAGTTTGGAAAATCAGAGGAAAGTGTGTTCTTTAAAATTCTTTTTTGGTGATGATAATTATATGGATCAAATTCAGCTCAATGCTATTCAGACCCGACAAAATGAAATATCCTCTTCGTATTCGGAGGTGATGGGCGCAATAGCAGAATTAAATACGATAGATTTGAATAACGTCGAGATAAGTTCTGTTTGTGAAATCGGTATTGCTTATAATGATACATATATATCAACAGTCAACGATGCTGTTGACAAATATCCATGTGTCGTAACAAAAATATCTGAGAATGCTGATGTCGATTTAGCACGAATACAGCTGAAGGACAAAAAGACTCCACAAGGACGTCACGTGTTTAGGCTATATGAGGACCGCGAGAAACTTTGGGATCTGAAAGATAAAATTATTCATTTCTTTGCCATTGATGACAGTAAAGGAATATTAGAACTGAATGATAAGGTTTATATGATCGGTTTTAATGCTGGCCCCATGCTTGGAAATACAAAAGAAGGTTTGAAAGCTCAATTTAATTCGGGAACAGTGACACAACAGCCTGATGGAGAACGAGTTCTTTATAGTATTCCTGTATTACAAGGAGCAAGTGGTAGTCCTGTCTTGGATGAGGCTGGAAATTTAGTTGCCGTAAACTTTGCAAAGTTTGGTGCAGGTGATAACTTTTCGTTTGGTATTCCTGCAAATAAAATAAAGGCTTTTTTGAACCAATAATAAATATTTATGAAGAGTAAAATAGCCCCTTTAAAAACAATATAGAAACATATAAAAATACATATTGTTAAAATTATTGTAATATGGAAAATACTATTTTCTTTGGAAACGGATTTAACAGATGCTCTGAAAATTCCAAAAGTTGGAATGACATATTAGAATACATAACAAATAAGAGGAAAATCATTACAGATATTCCAAATACATTTCAATATGAAGATATATATTTAAGTGAAAAATTTGATATCGAAACGTTCAAAGATAAATATAAAGACAAATCGGAGGAATGGATGATAAAAAAGAACATTTCCGATGAAATTCAGAAAATAAAGCCTAATGACCTCCATTCCATACTTGCGGAAACTGAGGCAACACATTATATAACAACGAACTATGATTATTTGCTTGAAGATGAGCTATCTAAGCAAGGCTTTAAACTTAATAAAGAGGTAAGTGATAGTTCTGAAAAAATATATAGTATAAGACGTAAAAATGTATTTGTGAGTAATGAAGATAAAAAGACTATTTGGCATATTCATGGTGATATAAACCTCCCACAATCGATAATGCTAGGATATGATCATTATTGTGGTTCGATAGGTAAAACCACATCTTATGTAAAGGGATCATATAAGGTATCATATAATAATAGAAAGATAGAATCAATAATAAACAGAATTAACAATAAAGACAATGAAACAATATCATGGATAGACCTAATGTTTATGTCTAATGTTCATATTGTAGCTTTTGGTATGGATTATGCAGAACAAGATGTTTGGTGGCTACTCAATAAAAGATTGCGTTTCATAAAAGAAGAGAAAGCTAAAATATGTAACAAGATTTTTTACTATTGTACAGAAGATGACAATAAACGTGAAATATTGGAATCGTTTGGTGTGGAAGTGAAACCATACCCAACACCCACAAAAAATAATGAGTGGATTTCGTTTTATAAAACAATTCTTAATGATATTAGTGATAATATGAAAAACAATTCAAAATGAAACGGATTATAATTTTTTCGGCTTGCATCGCCATGATAATGGCGTGCAGCCCCACGAAACAAAAGGGAGTGCAGGAGTCGGATATTGACGAAAGACTGCAAGTGGCGGTGGATTCATTGCTTCGGCAGAAGATGGAAGAGCAGAAAGCCACGTCAGGACAGGCAATAGTGATGGAGGTGCAGACTGGAAAGGTGACGTGTTTTTATTATGCTCTGACGGTGTCGTTGAAAAACTTGAGAATATAGAGCTGGTAATGATATTGCTTGCTAACGGTAAGCTGAGTGATAGAAAGGAAAGGCTGAAAAGAATATGCCAAAAGCGTGACACAAACGATAATCATTAATTAAAAAATTTATATTATGATGGAACAATCGGATACATTTCAGGATTCTAAAGATATTTTTCCTGGTATTGATTTTAAACGTAATGAAAATTATAGGGAATGTTATGAAGTAACTCCCTTTGGAATTATTACTGGTTATTCTGTAGCAACAAATGAAAAAGATACTATACATAATACTTAATGGAATATATTTATTTCCAATTCTCCTATTAAGTTTCTCTTCAAAGAGAATATTTAATTATTATTGGAATAAATACTATATGTTGAATTTACCAAAAAGTAATTTCAATCTATGTGTGCAGTGGCTTTTATATGTAGGCAACAAGACAAATTTATCGTATGAAGCACTTAATGTGCTAATATTCTGTGTAATTTGGCCTATAATAACAATCACGTCTATTGTTTTTAATATATTGGCATTAGTATTTTAGATGGTTAGATGTATAAAGTTTACAATATGTCTGGCGGCAAAAGTGAAAATAAAAAACATACAATGAAAAAGATTATAATTTTTTCGGCTTGCATCGCCATGATAATGGCGTGCAGCCCCGCGAAACAGAATGTAATGCAGGAGTCAGATATTGACGAAGGGCTGCAAGTGGCGGTGGATTCTTTGCTTCGGCAGAAGATGGTGGAGCTGAAAGCCACATCAGGACAGGCAATAGTGATGGAGGTGCAGACGGGAAAGGTGAAGGCTGCGGTGGGAGTGGATTCCACACAGCAGGAGTCAGGACTGGTGCGTGCAGCCACGTTGTTGGCGGCATTGGAGACGAAAGCCGTGAAACTGTCTGATACGGTGGATGTAGGTAAGGGTGTGCTGGCGATTGGAACGGACACATTATTCGACCACAACTGGAGCCGTGGTGGATACGGGAAGCTGACAGTGAAGCAGAGCTTTGGGGTAGCTTCCAACGTTGCTGGCTATAAGATTGCAAAGAAGGCATTCGGAAACGGCAGGGCATTTGCCACGGCACTCGCCAGATATGGCTATCTGGCGACAGACACCAGTATGGTGTATAACCCGATAGGGTATGGCATCCTAACCACTCCAATGCAGAATCTGAAGTTTATCAATGCCATAGCTCGTGGAGGCATCGCAGATGAAGCTACTGTGGACAGCATGAGAATGGCTTTGGAGTATACCGTAACGGACGGTTTGGCACTACATGCCGCATCGGACAAGGTAAGGGTGGCTGGAGCATCGGGCACAATCAATCTAACAAAGGATATGTATGCCGCGGAGTTCTGCGGATACTTTCCTGCCGACAAGCCGCGGTACAGCATCATCGTGACTATCAATAAACGGGGATTGCCCGTCAGCGGCAGTAGAATGGCTGGCGATGTGTTCAGGCAGATTGTGGATTATATTATTTGCAATAATAACAAATAAAATGTTAGTTGTATGGAAATCATCATCATTATGCTCATCGTTGCTTTAATCAGTTTTACTATATATGGATTAAGCACCAGAAATGCAGCAGCAAATCAATCGGGCGAGTATATCAAACGGGATGGAATGCCACAAACGCAAGAGGAATGCATAGAATTGTGTATGAAAGTTCTCCACAGCATGAACTGTAAGGTGGAAATAGATAAGGAGTTTACGGATAAGATTGATTTTAAATATCAAGGAGGTCTTTTTTCAATTGTTAACTATTCCCCGTTTATCAGAATATGTTTTTGGTTTTGGTATGAAATTGATTTGGACGACATTGACAAACTGGCAAAGGCAAGGCATGTTATCAACGATTTAAATCTTGAAAGTTCAACGCCATGTGTCTCATACGTCATTAATGATGAACTGCAAAAGATGTATATTCATTCCTCTGTTGATACAGTATTCACAAATGAGATTCCTGCATTAGACGATTTGCTTGAGTATTATTTCGGGAGATTTTTCGAAAGAGCCAATGAGTTTAAAGTGAGGATGGCTGCAGAAGAGAAGGCTGAATAACAATGCCATGAAGTAATATTTATCTTTTGAAAAACAAAGGAAAAGGGAAGAAATAAGTAAAAATATTGGATTTTTCCGAGAAAGTCATGACTTTTGGGGGGTATTCCGAAAAAGTCATGACTTTCTTGGAAACTTCAATTTTGACACACCTTCATACCTACTTGTAATGACTGTGTATGAAGCATGATGAAGTTGGGTGATGCTTTATTACTGCCAGTCATCCTTTAATAGAAAATCAAATAATCCAGTGAAATATATCCCGTTATCATCAGAATAAGGCATTATCTCATCACCGACAACTACTATCTTTTTGAAGGAATCGGAAATTTTCAGCAGGGATGCAAGCTCTTGTTCCCGCTTTTCTTCAGAGGAAATTGAATATGCCGACTGGATATAATATCGCAGGCTGCCTTTATTGGCAATGAAGTCTATTTCGCGTTGTGAGTATGACGTCTTTCCGTTTTTCGTTTCGCGGGACTCCACAATTCCAACATCCACAAGATAGCCGAGTACGCGGAGATGGTTATATAGCACGTTCTCCATGATATGTGTCGGCTCTTGTTGTCGAAAATTCAGTCGTGCGTTTCTCAAACCAATATCAATACAGTAATATTTTTTATTGGTTTCGTAATAACGCCGCCCCTTGACATCATACCTCTCGGCACTCTCAAATAAAAATGCGTTTTCAAGATAATCGATATAGGATGATACGGTCTTTGAATCAATTTTCATTTTCTGTACAGATTCAAGCGTGTTGGCAATCCGTGCCGGATTTGTTAGTGAGCCGATAGAACTGCATAATGAGGTCGCAAGTCTGGAAATGGCAAGCTCGTTCCTTACATTGTTACGTTCCACCACATCGTCGAGATATGTCTTTTCCCAAAGGTTCTGAAGATAGTTTATTTTTTGCTCATTGTCGTGATAATGGAGAAGTCGTGGCATGCCACCGAATGTGGAATATATCATCCATGCTTCGCGCACGTCACCCTCCTCTTGACAAAACTCCCTGAAAGACAATGGGAATACCCTTATCTCGTCGCCTCTGCCACGGAATATTGTGCGTATGTCATGGGATAGGAAACGGGAGTTGCTGCCCGTCACATAGACATCTATATTATCATGACTGTTCAAACCGTTTACAAGCCGCTCGAAGTTATCAAGCTCCTGTATCTCATCAAGAAAGACATAGTAATTCTCATTTTCATTTTTTATCCGAGAGTATATATGCTCTTTGACCGCCTTTGAGTCGAGAATGTCGAAATCATATTTGTCATCATCCCTGTCAAAGTCCAGCATGATGATATTGTCGGATGATATACCTTGTTCCAATAGGTAATCCTTGTAGATATGGCTCAGAAGCCATGATTTTCCACATCTGCGAGAACCGGTTATGATCTTAACCTCTCCGTTATCTCGCCTGATAATCAGCTTGTTGAGATATGACTCGCGTTTTATGTATTTGTTTCTGTTCATTGTCTATTCCGTATTTGGTGCAAAATTACAGTATTTTCGGAATATAACCAAAAAATATAAGAAAAATTTTATCGGTAGAAGAAGAATTTCTGTGAATTTTCTGTCGCCATATCAAAAAAACAGTTTGGTAATGTTATGCATTCCAGGCATTTTGCTGTCGACTTCCTGGAATTCAGTTTTGTTTCAAAAGCTGCAAGTTGGAAGCTTTCCTGCACTTTTGAAAAAACGCAAAACCGTCACCGAGAAAATACGATTGCGTTTTCTGTAAAACGGATGGCAGAATCGGCGATTGGCGACTCTGAAATGGCGATTGGTGATTGGGAATCGGCGATTGGCGACTCTGAATGTATCGTTTAGGATTCTGTTCTCAACGTTTACGATTCTAAACGTATCGTTTGGAAAAATATATCGCATGTTTGTGGGGAAAAGCACGAATTTTGGTGTAAGTGTCCGTGATTTTTACTATTTTCGCACTTTTTCTGAAAATTTTTTCGCATATCAACATACACCCTTTATGCTTAATTAACTTGTAATTAAGTATTTGAGTGGTGTATGTTACCCCATAAAACATACACCAAACATACACCCAACATACACCTTTTGGTATGTTTTTACTATAATTTTACTTTTCTTAACGTTTGCCGTAGCAGAAATTTCACCTATACTTGGTCTTTAACCTGCATTATTCATAGTCTTTCCTACTGCGAGTCCTAACTGACAGCACATCAGCAAAATGCTCGCTCTTCCTCCTTGGAAGTAGGATTTAC
>JAUNSB010000047.1:0-30962 GCA_030539375.1 Prevotella sp. | reverse complement strand
TTAAAAAAAACACAGATTATGGCATTAAAATTTCAACTGGTACAGAAAAGCAATCATTTGTGTTCATCTATGACGGTTTATCCCCGGTCTGTAAGTGTTTCGGCTTACTGACCGGGGATATTCTTTGTAAGTGACAAAATTAATGTATGATATTCAGTTAGGCCATTTGCCTGCTGCAACACCTTCCTTGATGCCCTCCATTGCCGGGGTGCAGAAGATGCTGAGGTTGCTGCGGTTGATAACAGTCATGATTCCATCTGTTCCATTCTGGTTGGCAACGTTGATGTCCCATACGAATGGTACTATGCCGCACTCAATGGCATACTGAACAGTACACTTGTTGAAGAGCTTGATACTTGCATCGTGTTTCTTCTGTGCATCCTCGTTGCCGAGATTACGCCAGTTGGCACCGTACTCTCCCAGAATAACAGGAATCCCCTTATCAGCAAAGTTTGTCTTCATCTTCTGGAACAGCTTCAGCATGGCATTCTCACCAGATGTACTGTTGAATTTCTTATATGTGTCATCGGTTGCTTGGTTGTCGCTGCCCCAGAAATAGAACGGGTTGCCATTCTCCCAAACTCCAGTGAACTGTGGAGGAGTATAGTAGTGAACCTCCATCATCAGTCTGCCCTCAGCGATGTCTGTCGGCATGGTCTTATAGTACTGTGTGGTTCTGTCGATGTCGGTGCCAGGACCCTGTACAATCAATATACGCTTTTCATTATTACTGCCAGTGGCACGCACAGCGTCGATGAAAGCCTGCTCATACTTTATAAGCGCATCTGTCTGTGCCTGGTTAGTAGCATCAGGCTCGTTGAGTCCTGCAAAGAGAAGGTGCTCGTCGTAGTTCTTGAACTCGTTGGCAATCTGAGTCCAGATGTCTTTCATTATTTGTGAGTTCTTCTGTATGTTGGCATCGCTCACATCTGCAAAGCTTTTCTCAATCCAGCCGCCGTCGTAATGGTCGTTGAGCACCACATACAGTCCTGCATTGATACAGTAGTCGACAATCTCCCTGACACGTGCCATCCATTCCGGGTCGATGGTATTGGTGTTGGCGTTTGTGATATGTCCGCACACCCAGCTGCAAGGAATACGCACTGACTTGAATCCCTGAGCCTTTACAAAGTCAATGACGGCCTGTGTGGTCTTAGTGCTCTGCCATGCAGTCTCGCCGCCAAGACCAACGTTGTTGGTGAAATTTTCACCGTTGATGTTTCCTTCCATGGTGTTGCCGAGATTCCAGCCAGGGTACATGTCTTTTGCTATGGCAGAGGCCTGACGGAAGTTGTGCTCTACATCAGGTGGAGTCACTTTGCCTGCCTGAGTCACAGTGATGCGCTCAAAAGCACCGTTAAGATTGGCCAGTACTGTGCCGATGCGTTCCTCGCCAGCTTTGTTTTCTGCGCATGTTACATTAAATACTGATGATTTAGAATTGCCGGATACACGTACTACTGTGAGCCAGTCGGCCTCGCTGCGCACAAATGCCGTTCCGCCGTTAACCGTGAAAGAAGCTGTTCCGCCGTCGACTCCAAATGACAATTCTGCCGGCGAGACATCGAGCACGCCGTTGCTTTCGGCAAGAGGATTGGGATTGTCATCATCGCTGCAAGAGCAGAGCACTAATGAGGACAGGGCGAGGATGAGCGTGAGAAATGATGATATTTTTTTCATTTTCTTCCTTATTGTTTTTTTGTTTTATTATTAAATTCCCTGCACAGAAACGGAGACGTGCCCGTTTCCGTGCAGGAGATGAGTGTTATTTACCAAGGTTTAGCGAACAAGTCTTTCGAGAAGTTGCCGATGGTGTACTTTGAGTAATTCTTGAATCCGAGAGCAGTAACACAGTTGTTGCCCTCAACCACGGTAGCGCCTCCGAAGGCGGGAGCAGCAGCCGTACCGGCACCCCAGATGTTGTGGAGCTCAATGCGGAAGTTGCCGTTGTCCTCAATATCGCCAAGTATAAGCTTTGAGGCGTCGAACGGAACATTGTTGCCGTCGTTGATAACCGTCTTGAGGTCGGCAGAGAAGCCTGAGAAGTAGCTGCGGATGCCTACAACGTCAATAAGGTTCACAGCACCATTATCGGGCGTGCCGTCACATTCATCGGCATTCAATGTCATTGTAAAGTCATCGGCAGAAGCCAGCTTATACTGGAAGTTGTCACGAATAACCTTTATTGCTCCGGGGAATTCCTTGCCCCAGTTGCCCGGCATAGCCCAAGGCGATGAAAGTCCTACGGCAGTCTGCTTGGCATTGAACTCAAGACTTGCATCGAGAGATACAATGGTGAATGTCACCTCGAATGTTGAGTTGAAGGCAAGAGCAGTCTCGTTTGTGGTCTCGCCACCTCCCTGATGGAACGGGGTGTCCTTCAGACCGTTCCAGCCGTCGTTGTGACCTGCTCCCCAGATGTTGGCAATCTCTATGCGGAAGTTGCCTTTATCTTCAATGTCACCATAGTAGAACTTATTGGCATCGAAAAGCACCTCGTTGCCGTCAGCCCTTATGGCGTCAACCTTGACAAAGGCGTTAGGATAAGCGGCAGCAAAGCCTATAATATCAATCAGATACACCTGTCCGTTGACACGCGGCTCGGTGGTGTTGAATGTAAGCGTGTATGTACCAGTCTGACCACCGGCAATAGTAGTTGTGGCAGAAACCCAGGCATCACCCGGCTCTCCGCTGGCACCCTGGCCGTAGCATGTCAGCTGGGCAGTATATCCATATTTCTCCAGCTGCGGAATCATGTTGATACTCAGCTGTGCAGGTCCCTGACTCGGGTCTGTACGCAGCACACCAAACTGCAGTGACTTCTCGGTCAATGAGAGAATCTTGATTTTGTCCTTAAGATTCTTCACATAGTCACCGCTGAAGTTGGCAGGAGCGAGCACTGTGGCATTGGTAAGGGTAATGGTCTTATTGTTCTCGTCAATGGTGTAAGTTCCGTTCTCCACGATTTCCTTACCGTCGGCATCAACATGCTTAACAACCACTGTTCCGTCCTCGTTGAACGTGATGGAGCCCTGACAGTTCCTGGCGCTTCCGCCTACAGCCCATGACTGGCTTGCAAAGTCTGCCTCCCAGCTCCATACGTCACCAACAACAGGCTCGTTATTCGTTACTGTGCGCCATGAATCGTCAGTGCCATAGAAATAAGACGGACCGGGGAACACCTGATACTCACCGTCAACGGTAAGGTCAATCTCCCATGTCTTATAGAGCAAACTCTTGTTGAATGGAATATTCTTGGCAACAGAAACGGGACGAACCGAGAGTGCCTGATAAACAGGAGTGGTGGAACGGGCATTGCCAGAATTGCTGAACAGATAACTCATGGCAAAACGTGGATCGGCACCATTGACTGAACCTGACATATAACGTCCCTCAGTGCCTATGCCTGTAATGGCACCTTTGACACGTGAGCCGGCAGCCGGCATGAAGATAGAATTTCCATTAGGACCGGTAAAGCGGTATCCGCTCACACCATCGGTCTCAGTCCATTCCACCTTACAGCAGCGGAACAGCTCTTCAAACTCATCTATGGTTGGCATTGTTACCTTGCCGCCACACACTTTATTTGCAACATCATTAGCCGTGCGATAGATATCAGCATTTGCATAATTGTCGACATCGATGCTGGTGTTATAACCCGTGAGGTCGCCAAATCCGAACAGTCCGCCAAGCTCTGTTTCCTTGGATGCACCAAGGTTGCAGCGTGCCCATTTGGTAGACAGACCAAGGTCTACAAGGTCATTATCCACATCGAAAGCCTTGTCTGGCGTAGTGAACGACTTTGTCTCACCATAAACCACACCTGCACCAAGGTCGAGATAGGCAGCATAATAATATGTGGTGCCCGGCAGCAAACCGCTTGCCAACACATTGAAATCGGCAGCCGTAGCGCCTGCTATTCTCACACCGGCACGCACATTCTCATCGCCCTCGACACCCGACACCACAATGCCGCTTTCTGCATCGGCAGGGAACTCGCTCAACTTACCGGCAAGCTTTACTGTGTTGGCGGTAATGTCTGACACATCACCGGTGACGGCTCTTGCATTGGTCATGATAAGGCTCTTCACCTCACCCTTGTATGTAACCCTGCCTTGCAAAGTTACAAAGGCCTGATAATAGACCACCGAGTTAGGCATTCCCGATATGGAGGCACTAAACTCTGCCCCACTGTTGCCAACAATACGGTCGTTGAGCGCATCGGCAGACGCTCCATAATAAAATCCAGCAACGTATGAGCTTGCCGCCTGACCGTCAAGCCCGTCCACGGTTCCGTGCATTGTTGCAGAAGTGGCAGTAACATCGGCTGAGCCTGTCACAACAGAATCATCTGTAAGCAACGGAGTTGTACTGATTCCGTAATCGTCGCTGTCGCTGCAGGCCGCAAAGCTGAAGCCCATGACGAATGCCATAATACTATATAATATCTTATTTTTCATTGTTCGATATTTCAATTGTTCAATATTCCTTTTTTCACTCAATAACACAAGTCACGCTTTCGAACATGTCTGTATATTCACCTTCTCCGTAACCGTCGAACTGTATGGAAAGATCAAGACATGTGCTTGTGAACTTCTGGGTAGCACCCGTAGTATTCTTCAGAGTTACAGTTGTCTCACCGTCAACATTCACAGTCACAGCATCGTCAAGACCGAAACAATCCGGCTCCCATGTTTGCTTAATGTTGTTGTCGATAAGCGCACATTTAGGAGTCTTCGACCATGTAATCACGCCAGGCTTGAGCTTGAAAGTAACCTTAATGGTCTGATCTTTCTTCAGTTTCACACTATTAACATCCTTGAAGATACCATTACCGCCTTCACCGTAATGATGGAATCCGAGACGTACACAGCCATTTTCTGTCCATGAAATGCCTTCATCACCATAGTTACTGTTCAAAGGCACAACAATAGGACCTGACTGTCCTGTCTCTATTTTCTTGAAATCGAGAGTTGCAACAAGATAAGAACTTACATTTCCATTTTCGTCCTTAGTGTCAGGAATACCGATTGTTACAGTCTCTCCAGGCTCGCAAGCCAATACAGTGAACTGCTTACCTGTAACAGAAACAGTGCGTGTTGAATTAGAGGTTGCAAGTATCGTCACTTCATTCTCGAACACCAGTTTTCCATTGGCTATAGTGAGTGAGCCTGAATTGTCGCCACACTCATAGCTGTATTCTCCATTAGAATTGCGTGAAATGACGAGTTCAAAATCTTCAATGTCATCTCCGCAAGCAGGAGCCCAGTTTGTGGTGTAATTGCCATTGACAATAGTCTGCCACTTATTGGCATTCGGTGCTCCGTTCCACCACATCCAGTCGTATGGGGTATCCTCATTGACGGTGTATGTCATCTGATTGCCAACGTATGTAACACCGTTGACCTCAGTAGTGAACAAATCTGTGGTAAGAGTTGGGAATTCAGGCAACTGCGGCTCTGTCTTCTCAATAAATCCGGCATCCTCCTTAGGAATGCACTCACCATTGGTATCGATTACTTCCTGAGATACAAAGTTCCATACAATCCACCACGGACCTTCAGAGTTGGTACGCATTGTGGCTATCTGAAGCAGATAGGGAGTACACTCGATAATCTTAATGTCCTGAGTATAGTTGGAGCAAACCTCGTCGAAACCAACATTATGCAGTGAATAGCAGTCGCTGAACGAGATTACAGGATGAGTCATGTCGCTCACGTTGAGGTTGAACTTGCCGTTCATTGTCGTTCCGCCACCGGCTTCGTTGCGGAACACCGTTGCCGTACAGCCGTTCTTGGCGTCCAGACCGAACTCCATGTATGAGCTCATGTATGGGTCGTCGGCAGGTATAAGCCACGACTGGAAACCAGGATCCCAGTTTGGTGCCCAGTTGGCGCTGCCAAACATAAGGTCTGTAGATGCAGAGCCGTCATTTTTTACATCGTCGGGACTCATGTACATCACAGGACCTGTGCATCGGCCAATACCGTAGTTGCCATTGCACGGCACCCATCTCTTTGTCTTGCCCACACCTCCTGCAAGGTCTTCCCAAATCTGTGCCTCAAGCTGTGCAAAGTCGTTCTCGGGAAGATTGAACTTATATGGCTCTCCATACACTGTGCCGGCTCTTGTCTCCGCACCGAGAGACACCTCGTAATCGCCGGCAAAAGGCAGGCCGATGGTTAATTTCTGTTCCTGCGAACGGCCGTTTGGAGTAATCCACAGCGGCGTGCATCCCTTGAGCTTCGACTCAAGAGTAACATAATTGCCTTGGATGGTCACGGTATAGGCATCAGGACATTTCAGGTCCTCGCTCGAATATTGAGCTCCGCCAAATCCGTAGTCATCAGGTGAACAGGCTGCCAGCATCATGGCTGCGCCTGCCATCAATGAATATATCTTTTTCAGTTTCATAAGAAATGAACTTTTAGTCTTTTTATCTTTTTTATTCCTTTATTTCCTAACTTCAATGAACTGTCACCATCCGGCATTCTGTTTCAGAACACCGCCCGACAGAGTTATCTGTGTGTTTGGTATCTGCATCAGACCCTTCTTGGCATTGAAGTTGTCGACATTGAACTTTGTAGTTGTCTCCACACCGCCGTTCATCACCTTTGCACCGTTCTGAGCTGCTGCAATGGCACGGCCTGCGTAAGCTCCATCCTTCTCATAGCGCATGAGGTCCCAATAATGGATTCCCTCAAAGGCAAACTCGATGGCACGCTCCTTGCGGATGTTGTCGATGCTGTAAGACAGCGACTCACCCGGACATGAACGCTGGTGAACCTGATTGAGTCCGGTGTTTGTGCCGGTAAGCTCAGAGTGCATAAGCAGCACATCGGCATAGCGCATGATGGTCCAGTCCTGATAGTAAGAGAGGTTCATGTGCTGCTCACCAAGTTTGAGGCCAACCTCCTGGCGTGTTCCGTCAGAGAAGCACAGGGGAGCATATTTGCGTGTGTAATAGCCTGTGTATTCGTAGGTGTCGTTGACATCGGCAGCAAAGCCTGCCTCATCACAGCCCCATGCACAAGTGCTGAAACGCGGGTCGTCCTTATATTGGTCGACAAAAGCCTTTGTCACAGAGCATGCTCCCCAGCCAGATGCTATCAGCATGCTTGTGGCGCATCTGTTGCGCGGACCGAGATAAACCTGGAACACATTGCCGTCGGCATTGCCGTTATAGTCGGAAGTAACACCAAACTTCAGATTGAGAATCACCTCCTTTGATATATCACTCTCCCACTTTCCACCATTTGAGCTTGTGTAATACTTGCCTTTGTATGTGGTATTCCATGTGTAATCATTACCATTTGAAGCATCGGTAGTCGACGACGGCATCCACAGGTCGGCATAGTTTGTCTCCAGCTCATAACCGCCATTATTGATAACATCATTAAGAGCATCAATGGCTTCCTGCTTGGTGCATGCCTCGTTTTCTGTTCCATAGTAGCCTGTATAATAAAGGTACACGCGTGCGAGAAGAGCCTCAGCGGCATACTTGGTTATGCGTCCGTCGTTGCTTGAGCGGTTGTCCAAAGGAAAGGCATTGGCAGGAATATTTGCCGCAGCATACTTCAAGTCGTTGAATATAAGTTTATATACCTCAGTAGCGTCTGTACGGGGAAGATTATCGTTTGAAGGACCTTCAAGCAAAGGCACATCACCGAACATACGTACAAGGTCGAAATACAGAATGGCACGCAATGCACGCGCCTGACCAAGCACAAGATATTTGCCCGCCTCTGAGTCCCAGGCGGTAACATCCTCATTCATAATCACTTTGTTGCAACGGAAAATGGCATTATAATAGTTTTTCCAGTCATCGTTGAACAGGTCTGTGTACGATGGTGCTACTGAAAGATCGAATTGGTCGATGGCGTTGTTGTTTTTTGCGTCCGCCAATCCAAGACCTCCATGAGCCTGATCTGATGCAAACTCAGCCATCATATATATACCGACACTTGCGCTGCTTATAGTACGCTGCCAGCCGTCGTAGCAGCCAACAAGCGCCATTTCGGCGGCTTCCTGATTGCGATAGGCGGTCTCGTCGTTCAAGGCGGTCTTCGACTCGGTGTCCAAAGAGCACGAACTGAGCACCGCTGCCGACAACATCATTGTACCTGCAAATAATATATGTTTTGTTTTCATTATTTTCTATGCTTTTTAATTAAAAACCAATATTTACACCTACGAGGAAAGTACGTGGATGAGGATAGTATCCCATATCCACTCCCGACACCCAAGAGTCGCTGCTGTTGCCGTTGGTACCGTTATATGAGCCGATTTCGGGATCCATTCCGTCATACTTGGTCAGAGTCAGCAGATTCTGAGCCTGCACATAAAGGCGCAGTTTAGATATTCCCTTCCATGAGATGAGGCATTTGAAGTCATAACCCAAAGTAAGGTTCTGCAAACGTATGTAGTCACCATCCTGCAGATAAAGGTCTGAGAATATCCAGTTACCTGCATCATTGAATGTTACACGTGGAATAAAGTTGCTTGTTCCCTCGCCGGTCCAGCGGTTAAGAATCTTACGGCTATAGTTGCCCTGCGATGAGTTCGGGTCACGATAGCTCTGTGCTATCTTGAAGCCTGCAGCTCCTGTTGCATTCATGCTCAGGTCGAAGCCCTTATAGCCAATGGTGAAGTTGAAGCCGAAAGTGTACTTTGGCAGACCATTGCCAAGATCAACCTTATCATCGGCATTGATTGTTCCATTGTGGTCGATGTCCATAAACTTAACGTCACCGGGCTGAATGTTTTGCTGCATAATACCATTGCCGGCTGCAATCCAATCATTTATTTCCTTTTGGTTCTGGAATATTCCTGCTGTCTTATAGCCCCAGAAATAACCGATGGCATGACCGTTCTCTGCACGGTAGAACTCCTCGGCATTTGAGTAAATCTGGTTTGTTGCACCGTGAATGATACCGTCTAAGGTAGGAATGTTTCCCACCTCATTATGGTTGTAGGCGAAGTTGGCCCCAACGCTGTAAGTGAAATCCTTACCAATATTGTCGTTCCATGACAAACCAACCTCAACACCGGTGTTTTTCACGTCACCGCCGTTGATTACCGGACCGTCCGCACCTGCCGTAGCAAGCACTGGTGCCGGTACCAGCCAGTCCTTAGTGTTCTTGATATACCAGTCGGCGGTAAGGGCAAGACGGCTGTTGATGAAACGTGCATCGATACCCACATTCACCTGCTCTGATGTCTCCCACTTAACATTCTCGTTTGCCAGACGACTTGGATATGAGCCTGTTGACCATCCGGTCTGACCACCTTCTGTACCGAAATTGTAGTTGGTATTCGATGTTAATACTGGAGCAAGATACTGGTAGCAGTTGATATTGGAATTACCCACCTGTCCCCAGCTGACACGGAGCTTCAGAAAGTCAAGCCACGACTTTGTGGATTTCATGAAACTTTCCTCCGAGATTGTCCATCCTGCAGATACAGATGGGAAATATCCCCAACGGTGTCCTGCGGCAAACTTTGAAGAGGCATCAGCACGCATTGTAGCATTGAGCATATAACGGTCTTTCCATGCCCACCCGAGTCGTGCGAACAGTGACATTCCGCGTGTCTCGTCGTATGGAGCTCCGTTAACATGTTTGTTGTCTGTACCATTGGTATTGTTTAGATAAGCATGATCCCAATCGTTGAATCCGGGAATAAGACTGTCATTATTGCCGCCTGAACTGCCGCCATTGTAGCTTGACCATTCAGAACCTATGAGCGCACTGATGTCATGTCCGCCCTTCAGGGTGAAGTCGTATGACAGTGTGTTGGTCCACACCATTGAGAGACCATGACCGTTGCTCTGGTTCACCTTGCTGACACTATTACCACTCTGTGGTGTAAATTTGTATACAGGTGTATAACTGCGATAGTCGGATGTACCGTAGCTGATACCAAACACTGTTTTGAGCCGCAGATTTTTAATAGGCTCAATCTGCATATACGCATTTGCATCAAGAGTACCGTTCTTTGTCTTATTAAAACGATTCACCATCATGTTTCCGTATGGGTTACCGTCGTTGCGGTTCCAGTCGGAATCAACCGTGCTGCTATAGTCACCGTTTTCATCATATACAGGGATAATCGGTGATGTTGAGAAAGCTCCGCGCAGGTTATTGTTCCAAATGTTTCCTGTACCCATACCGTGAGATTCTTTCCAGACAAAGCTTACACGCTCGCCGATAGTTACCAGTCCGTTGTAGAGCTTATGTTCTGAATTGGCACGGAAATTGTAACGCTTATAGTCTGAAACGTCAGAGCCTCCAATCACACCCTCCTGACCGGTGTAACCTCCAGAGATAGCGTATGTGGATGTTTTCGAGCCACCCGTAAATGCAAGGCTGTGGCTTGTCGTGAGCGCACCGTCCTTGATGGCCTGGTCAATCCAGTCGGTGTCATAAATGTTTCCGTTGGCATCGTGGATGAAGTTGAGCGATGCCCAATCAAAAGGCGACATTCCCGAGTTGAGGCAAGCTTCATCCATGATGGCCATATACTCCTGGGCGTTGAGCATGTCAAACTTGCGGCCCACGGTCTGCCAGCCCACATATCCGTCGTAGGTTATCTTGCCCGAGCCTTCCTTACCGCTCTTGGTTGTAATGAGTACAACACCGTTGGCAGCCTGCGCACCGTAGATAGCTGCCGAGGCTGCGTCCTTTAGCACGTCGATACGCTCAATGTCGGCAGGGTTAAGAGTTGTGATGTCGCCGCCTATACCGTCGATAAGGTATAGAGGCTGTGAGTTGCCCACAGTACCAAGACCGCGGATAGTCACGCTCATCGCAGCACCAGGCTGACCAGAGGTGGAAACGATGTTCACACCGGGAGTCTGTCCCTGCATGGCAGCAAGCGGGTTGGTGGTGTTGAGCTTCTGGATGTCATCACCCTTCAACTGAGTCGTTGCACCTGTTACGAGTTTTTTCTTCATCGTACCGTAACCGATAACAACCACTTCATCAAGACTTTGGGAGTCTTCCTTAAGATTAATGGAAAGCTGTGATTGCCCCCCCACCTTAATCTCCTGGGTGATGTAGCCGATGTAGGAGATTACGAGCGTAGCGCCCGGGCTTACGCTCAACGAGAAATTACCGTCAAGGTCAGTGACACAGCCGTTAGACGTGCCCTTCTCCATGATGCTGGCACCGATGACTGGCCCCATCGCATCGTTAACAACACCGGTAATCTTCTTTTTGGCTTGCTGCACAGATGCAACGGCATCAGGTGAACCTGATGCGGCGGCAAAACTGTTGTATCCGCCCAACATGGAACAGACACCAAACAGCAGTGCAGTCTTTGTAATTTTTTGATTCATACTGTGAAGTTTTTATAAATTAAACATTTAGTAAGTTTCATACAATTCCGTACTGCAAAATACGTGAATTTTGTGCAATATTTCATATATTTTTATAGTCTATTTGTAGTTTTTATGTTATTTTCTGCAAAATTACGATATATTTTTAATACTTTATGATACTATTTTTGCAAAAGCGAGTACTATTTTTGCAGGAATAACACTGTTTTGTTAAAACCATAGCGATATGGTGTATTTCAAACACTTAAAAACGTTGTTTTTTACTCTTTGCAACATACAGCGAAAAAACGTTGATTTCTGTCCAAACTTGCATAATTTTTGGCCATAGTTTTGCCGATATGTTTTTTTTTTGTAAATTTGCACCATTAAAACAAATAAAAACTATGACACTGACAAACTACCATCTGTTCGACTTCATGGACTTTGATGCCGAACTGTCTAAAAACGAATCATTATGGAAGGCGTGCAAGCCTGTTGCCGTGTATGAGCGCGGAGGAGACGTTTGCATTGACGTGCCTTTCCAAAAGCAGATGCTCTCAAACGATATGGCTGCCGATGAAAGTGCTGCCAGGGAAACTTACACACTGGTGTTGCGCCAATACACCACAAAGACCTTGCGCCTGTTTATGGCTTTCGACGGCAAGGCTCCTGAGGAACTGCCCACATCGGAGATGCTGCAAATGAGCGAGAGAGTTAATGTGATGCCGCTGAGCTTTAGGGAGGAGGACGGACAATGGGTGATAAGCACTGCCGACGGAGTGACGCGCGCCATACTGAACATGCGGGAACCTAAGCTCGACCGCTGGAGCTCATTGCAGCCCGACCCGCAGGAGACAATCGACCTGAGGATGTTTCCCGACGGGAAACGCGAGATAAGGCTTGCAGCCTACGACCATTTCTCGCCGCCGCGCTATGATGCCCTGCCCATAGCCTTCTGTAAGACCGAAGGAAAGAAGGACCGCGCCACAATGTCGTTTGAGGCAAAGGCGGATGAGTGTTTTGCCGGCACGGGTGAGAGGTTTTGGAAGATGGACCTCAGCGGACAGACCCTATATCTGAAGAATCAGGACGGACAGGGAGTAAACAACCGCCGTACATACAAGAATATACCATTCTATGTGTCGAGCCGCATGTATGGAGCGTTCTACCATACCTGTGCCCACGGCAAACTGTCGCTGGCGGGCTACAGCACAAGGTCGGTGGAGTTCCTCTCGCAACAGGCGCTGCTCGATGTGTTCCTCATAGGAGGTGACACGATGGAGGAGATTGTGCGCGGATACCGTGACCTTACAGGCTATCCTTCAATGCCGCCGCTGTGGAGCTTCGGTGTGTGGATGAGCCGCATGACATATTTCAGTGCCGATGAGGTGAACGAGATATGCGACCGTATGCGCCGTGATCACTATCCTTGCGACGTGATACATCTCGACACGGGATGGTTCAAGACCGACTGGCTGTGTGAGTGGAAGTTCAACGAGGAGCGTTTCCCCGACCCAAAGGCGTTTATACACCGCCTGAAGGACAACGGCTACAGAGTGTCGCTGTGGCAGTTGCCGTATGTGGCGGAGGATGCGGAGCAGATTGATGAGGCAAGAGCCAACGACTATATAGGACCGCTCACCAAGAAGCAGGAGAGCGAGGGCTCAAACTTCTCCGCTCTCGACTATGCCGGAACGATAGACTTTACATACGACAAGGCGACTGAGTGGTATAAGGGATTGCTGAAACGGTTGCTCGACATGGGAGTGGTGTGCATAAAGACCGACTTCGGCGAGAACATACACATGGACGCAAAATACAAGAACATGCCTGCCGAGCTGCTCAACAACCTGTATGCGCTGCTATACCAGAAGGCGGCCTATGAGATAACCAAGGATGTGACAGGCGACGGCATTGTGTGGGCACGCGCCGCATGGGCAGGATGCCAGCGCTACCCATTGCATTGGGGTGGTGACAGCTGCTCATCGTGGGACGGTATGGCAGGCTCATTGAAGGGAGGACTGCACTTCGGACTGTCAGGGTTTGCGTTCTGGAGCCATGACGTGCCGGGATTCCATACTCTGCCAAACTTCATGAACTCAGTGGTGGACGATGATGTGTATGTGCGCTGGACGCAGTTCGGCGTGTTCTCTTCACACATCCGCTATCACGGCACCAACAAGCGCGAGCCGTGGCACTATCCGGCAATCGCACCGATAGTGAAACGTTGGTGGAATCTGCGCTATATGCTTATACCTTATATATATAGGGAGAGTATGAAAGCCACAACATCGGGCTCAACGGTGCTGCAGGCTCTGGTGTTTCATCATCCTGACGACAAGATGTGCTGGCACATTGACGATGAGTACTACTTCGGTGATGACATGCTCGTGGCTCCTGTGATGAACAGCGACAACCGCCGCGACGTGTATCTGCCTGAGGGTACGTGGCGCAATCTCTTCACAGGTGAGAAGACAGAGGGCGGCAGGTGGATTAAGAATCTTGAGGTGGCGCTTGACGACATGCCTGTGTATGTGCGCGAGGGAGCAGTGATACCTGTATATCCTGAGCAGGTGGACTGCACCGACCAGATGGATTTGGCAAAGAGCGTGGAGATAAAGATAGACGGCAGTTTTACAGGAATAAAATTCTGATGTACTATGATGAATACTTGGAAAGAGAATCTTGAGGAGACAAAGAAACATTATATCGACTGGTGGAACCACGAGGGCGTGGTAGTGAACATGTGGGAGCATTTCCAGAACGGGGTGCGTCCGCATGCCGATGTGGCTATGCCAGAGGCACCGAAGGACTTGAATCAAAAGTGGTTCGACCCACAGTGGCGTGCGCAGTATCTTGACTGGTATGTGGCTCACAGCAGTCTGAAGGCCGACATGCTGCCAGTGGCAAACACGCAGTTGGGACCAGGCTCATTGGCTGCTATACTCGGAGGAGTGTTTGAGGGGGGTGAGGACACTATCTGGATTCATCCCGACCCTCATTACACCGATGAACTGCATTTTGACGAAAATCATCCCAACTATCTGTTGCACAAACAGCTGTTGAAGGCTTGCAAGGAGAAGGCACAGGGACACTATTATGTGGGTATGCCCGACTTGATGGAGGGCATGGATATTCTTGCGGCGATAAAAGGCACCGACAAGGTGCTTATGGACACAGTGATGCAGCCTGAGGTGCTTGAACGCCAGATGCAGTGGATAAACAATGTGTACTTTAAGGTGTTCGATGAGCTTTACGATATTATCCGTGAGGGTGATGAGATGGCGTTCTGCTATTTCTCGGCATGGGCTCCGGGCAGGATGTCAAAGCTGCAGTGCGACATCTCGACAATGATAAGCGTTGACGATTATCGTCGTTTTGTGCAGCCGTTTATCAGAGAACAGACAGAGAAGATTGACTATACATTGTATCATCTCGACGGAGTGGGCGCCACCCACCATCTGCCGGCACTGCTGGAGATAGAGAAGCTGAATGCAATACAGTGGACGCCAGGAGTGGGTGAGCCGCAAGGCGGTTCTCCAAAGTGGTATGACCTCTACCGCAAGATTCTCGATGGCGGAAAGAGCATCATGGCTTGTTGGGTGACGATAGACGAGCTGCGTCCGTTGCTTGAGAACATCGGTTGCAACGGAGTGCATCTGGAGATGGACTTCCATAATGAGGATGAGGTGGAGCAGGCTCTGGAAATAGTGGAGCAATGCAAGCAGGCTGAGCGTAATGGCGAGATAATGCCAAGGAGAGCCCAAACAGATATCAATGCAATGGATGCCGATGCCGCCGTGTACGCTATAATAGAAAAGGTGGAGAAAGTTTTTGCGGAGCAGGCAAGAAAGAATACTGATGTATCGCCTTTGACAAAACGGTTGACGCAGCCTGCCGCCATGAACCATGGAGCCAACTGCGACTGTCCGGCATGCAGTTCAGTGAGGGCAGCCAAGGAAAGGACAGATGCCGAGAAGGTGTTTGATGCTATCATAGCAGGCAGACAGGACGACTGTGCCGCTGCTACCGAGAAATGCGTGAATGCCGGCATGTCGCCTTCCGAGATTATCAACGGACAGATGATAAGCGCGATGGGCGAGGTGGGAAAACGCTTTGAAGAGGGTAGGGCTTTTGTGCCGCAGCTGCTCATGGCAGGACGTGCCATGAAGGCAGGACTGGCTCTGCTCAAACCGATGATGACCGGTGACAAGTCGGTCTCGGCAGGAAAGGTGGTTGTCGGTACGGTGAAGGGTGACCTGCACGACATAGGCAAGAACCTTGTGGCATCGATGCTCGAAGGCTCGGGCTTTGAGGTGATAAACATAGGTATGGATGTGCCGGCTGAGAAGTTTATTGAAACTCTCAAGGAAACAAATGCCGACATACTGTGCATGAGTGCCCTGCTCACCACCACAATGACTTATATGAAGGACGTTATTGACGCCATGGAGGTTGACGGTATAAGAAAAAGGGTAAAAGTGATGGTTGGCGGTGCGCCCGTGAGCCAGAGCTTTGCCGAGGAAATTGGTGCCGACGGTTATAGCGACAATGCCAATAGTGCGGTGGCACTGGCAAAGAGGCTGATGGAGGTAAGGAAATGAAGAAACTAACAAACTAAAAACTTAAAAACTATGCAGAAAATAACAATGGAAGCCCTCGACTGGGGTATTCTCGTGATGTATTTTGTGGTTCTGCTCATCATTGGAATGTGGGCAGGAAGTAAGGCAAAAAAAGACGGTAATATGTTTTTGGCAGAGCGGTCGTTGCGCTGGTATCATATCGGATTCTCAATGTGGGGCACCAACGTGGGACCGTCAATGCTCATAGCGTCGGCAAGTGCTGGATTTGCCACAGGTATTGTGTCGGGCAACTATGCCTGGTATGCCTTTATTTTTATAGCAATGCTGGCGTTTGTTTTTGCGCCGCGCTATCTCGGGAGTGGTATCAGCACCCTGCCGGAGTTTATGGGCTTGCGTTTCGGACAGAGTACACGCAACATTCTGGCGTGGTACACCATCGTGACTGTGCTCATATCGTGGCTTGCGCTCACGCTCTTTGCGGGAGGAGTGCTTATCCGTCAGGTGTTTGGAGTGCCAATGTGGATGTCGGCGTTCATTCTGCTTGCCATATCGGCATTCTTCACCATACTTGGAGGGCTGAAGGCGGTGGCTTATACCAATGTCTACCAGATGGTGCTGCTCATAGTTGTGTCGGCATTGCTCACCGTTGTCGGTATATATCGCCTTGGCGGCGACTCGTTTTTCGGAGGTGTATCCGTGCTTGCCAATCCCGATGTTGTGCCTTCGGGTTATTGGAATCTTTTCCAGCCCAATGATGATCCGGCATTCCCGTGGCTGCCCATACTTCTTGGCTATCCCATCAGTGGTTTGTGGTTCTGGTGTACCGACCAGTCAATGGTTCAGCCAGTTCTTGCAGCAAAGAATCTTGACGAAGGACAGCGCGGTGCAAACTTCACCGGATGGCTGAAAATTCTCGATGTGGCTATATACATACTGCCGGGTATTGTGTGTTTTGCACTTTGGCGGCAGGGATTTTTCGGCAGTGTCACAATCGAGGCAGACAATGCCTACATGACTCTTGTGTCAGCGCTGTTCCCCATGGGCATGGTGGGACTGGTGATGGCAGTGCTCACTGCCGCGCTCGTGTCGACTATCGGCAGTGCCCTCAATGCGCTGAGCACGGTGTTTACCATGGACATTTATGTCAAGAATATCGCTCCGAATGCCGGACAAAATGAAATACGCCGTACAGGTCATATCGTGACTGTTGTGGGGGCGTTGGTGAGTATAGTCATCACCGTTGCCGTTGATAATATCAAGGGCATGGATCTGTTCAACGTGTTCCAGAGCGTGCTCTCGTTTATTGCTCCGCCTATGGCTGCCGTGTTTGTCATGGGTGTGTTCTGGAAACGGTGTACCACTCTTGCCGCCAATGTGGCTCTTACATTCGGAACCATTTTCAGCATTGGCAGTGGTGTGTTGTATCTGTGGGTTATACCCGGAGCCACCGAGGCGGTACATTTCATGATGCTGTCATTCTATATTTTCTGTGTATTGATAGTGTCAATGGTTGTGGTCAGCCTGTTCGATAAGAGTGAGCGCGAGACATCGCTAATCACTAAGATTGACTCACGTCCGGGGCGCAGCGTGGTTGTAGGCTGGGTATTGCTAAGTGTGGTTATGGTGGCTCTTTATCTGTTTTTCAACGGAAATTGATTAACTCCTCCCAACCATGTAAGTAAAAATGGTAATTAAATATTGCCTTCAGGTATAAGATGTTTGAGAAAATATTGCTACCTTTGCACCCGGATTAAGAAAAGAATGATTTATGAAGACAATAAAGAATGAGGTATTCGGTGGTGAGCGCCCGTTGTTCGGAAGCCATGATTTGAGATTGGAGAATGTGAGGATAACCGAGGGTGAGAGTGCCATAAAAGAATGTTCCGACATTGAGGCTGTGAACTGTGTGTTTGAGGGTAACTACCCGTTTTGGCATGTTCACAGGTTTAAGATTGAGGATTGCTTCTTCGATGTGGGCGGACGGTCGGCTTTGTGGTATAGTGACAATCTTGTGATGAAACGCACGAAGATTGTTGCGCCTAAGATGTTCCGTGAGATGACCGCCCTCAATCTTGAGGATGTGGTGATGACTGATGCCGACGAGGTGTTCTGGCGCTGTAACGGGATTAGTGCGAGGAATCTTGAGCTTCATGGCGGCACTTATCCGTTTATGTTCAGCGAGAACATCAAGATTGACGGACTGGTGAGTGATTCTAAATATGTGTTCCAGTATGTCAGGAACGTAGAGTTGCGCAATGCTAAAATCACAACGAAGGATGCTTTCTGGGAAGTGGAGAATGTCACAGTTTACGACAGTGAGCTCAACGGTGAGTATTTGGGATGGCACAGCCGCAATCTGCGTCTTGTCAATTGTCACATCACCGGCGAGCAGCCTCTATGCTATGCCCACGACCTCGTGCTTGAGAACTGCACCTTCGGTGCCGACTGCGACCGTGCTTTCGAATATAGCACATTAAACGCCGACATACGTGGCGCCATCACGAATATCAAGAATCCCACTTCGGGGCGCATTGTTGCCGACAGCATCGGCAGTATCACCATCGACGAGAACATTAAGCAGCCTGCCAACTGCGAGATTGTCTGCCGATAACAGCTTTAAAGATGCAATTTCAATTTTATGAAGATGCGCCAAAAACAAATGTCTTGACGCATCTTCATGTTTTCTCAATCTTTTAAACACCCCACCGGCACCACCAGCACACCGTCCTGACGGCGCATGGCATATCTTGCCGTGCCCGTAAGCACCATAAGGAATGACGGAGCCTTCATTCTGTCGGTGTCGATTTTTGCCGCAAGTGCCTTTAGTGTCCTGGCTCCCTGCTCTATGTTATTGTCACCGCCAAGCTTTATCTCCACCAGACCGTAGCTGCCGTTGCGCAGATGCACCACGGCATCGCACTCCAGTCCGGAGCCGTCGCGGTAATGATACACCATGCCGTCAAGCACATCGGCATAGACCCGCAAGTCCCTCACGCACATCGACTCGAAGAACAGCCCCATGGTGTTGAGGTCATTGACAAGATCCTTGGGACCTACTCCCAATGCCGCCACGCCTATCGAGGGGTCGGCAAAATAGCGGGTGTCGGAGGTGCGTATGGCAGTTTTGCTGCGCAGGTTGGGATTCCATGCCACAGAGTCCTCCAGCACGAATATCTTTTTGAGAGCCTCAATATAAGAGGTGATGGTCTGACGGGTGGCGGCAGCAGCGTCATTTTTCTCGATATCGGCGCAAATTGTTTCCACCGTCACCTGAGTGCCCTGATGACGCGCAAGCGAGCGGAGAACACGCTTGGTACGCTCCGGGTTGCGCCTCACATCGTCTACCCTCGACACATCCGAATTAACCACCGCCTCATAGTATCTGTATGCCATGTCGAGCGCCACGCTTTTGCTCACGGTAGTGGACTGTGGCCAGCCTCCGCGGCATATCAGCCATGCCAACTGGTCGATGCCGAGGGTGTTTTCGGCAAACACCTCGGTGCCGGCATCGAAAAGCTTGCCGAGACTCACACCGCCGTTGGAGTCGCCCGACTCAAAAAGGCTCATTGTACGCATGGTAAGCCACGCAAAGCGCCCCGTGCCGGTATGATGCACCTTGCTGAGATCGGCAGGCACTGCCGAGCCGGTGAAGATAAACTGCCCCATATCGCCACGGTGGTCAACCTCGAAGCGTGCGGCGTCCCACAGTTGCGGTGCCAGCTGCCACTCGTCAATCAATCGCGGAGTAGCTCCGTCAAGCAGCTTCTTGGGCGAAATATTTGCCAGCTCAAAATTCTGCTGCAAAGTGTCTGGATTATCCATATAAATCACACTCCTTGAATGCTGTTCTGCGGTGGTTGTTTTGCCGCACCATTTGGGACCTTGTATCAATACTGCGCCAACCCCCATTAACCGTCGCTCCAACATCTTGTCTGCTATGCGTGACATGTATTTTTTTGTTACCATAACTTGCTGATTGTCTTATATGTCCGTTTCTGCGGCAAAGGTACATATTTTTATTGAGCTTTACAAATCATATTGAAAATTTCACTCAAAAGGCATCATATTTTAACCTATTTTAAGCGTACACTTAACAAATTGTAGATTTTTTATTTAACAGATTGTTGGATTTTCACTTAACAGATTGTAGATATTTTTAATCCTTTTCAGATATATTTATGTATTTCGCAATTTTCAGAATATACTGTATGGAAGATTCTTTCCTACACTCTTGAAAACCGCCAAACCGTCACCGGGAAATAGATTTCCAAATCGGCGATTGGCGGTTCTAAATCGGCGATTGGCAGTTCTAAATCGGCGATTCATGACTTTAAATCGTTGATTCGCGGGTCCAAACGATTGATTCGCAACTCTAAACGTATCGTTCACGATTCTTTTCTCATCGTTTAGAAAAATTTTTCGCATATAAAAATTTGCTGCAGAATTAAGCAAAAAATATGATACAGCAAAACAAAAGGGGCAAAAACTATAAATTTCACTCACTTTATTTTGTTCTGCACTCGCTTATTGACTTCGTCGACCGTTGGTTCGTACATTTGAATAAAGTACTCTCACTCGGCATAAAAACATAAAAAAAACATAAAAATGTTTCTTTTATTTTGTTCTGCACTCGCTTATTCGTACCTTTGCAGATAAAAATTGCAGAAATGAGTTTAACTGGATTAGTACGCAATGTATTTGTGCCGCGACAGCGACAGTTGGAACGACACACAAGCAACGGGGCAGAACTGCAGCGCACAGTGCTGGAAAAGCTGCTTGCCGACGCTAAGGATACGGAATACGGCAGCAGGCACAGCTTTGCCGCCACAAGGGGGTATGATGACTTTGTGAGAAACACCCCGCTCAATACATACGAGGATCTGAAGGGCGACATCGACCGCATGCGCCACGGCGAAAGCAATGTGCTGTGGCGCGGCAAGGTGAGATGGTATGCCAAGTCGAGCGGCACCACCAACGACAAGAGCAAGTTCATCCCCGTGAGCAGGGAAGGTTTGCAGACAGTACACTATCAGGGCGGCAAGGATGCCGTGGCAATGTATCTGCAGAACAATCCCAAGAGCCGCCTGTTCGACGGCAGAAGCCTGATACTCGGCGGCAGTCATGCTCCAAACTACAACGTGAAGGACTCGCTGGTGGGCGACCTCAGCGCCATACTTATTGAGAACATCAACCCATTGGCAAACCTTGTGCGCGTGCCCTGCAAGCAGACAGCGCTGATAGGTGATTTTGAGAAGAAGCGCGAGCTGATAGCCCGCGAGACGATGAACAAGAACGTGACCAACATCAGCGGCGTGCCGTCGTGGATGCTGTCGGTACTGACACGCATGATGGAGATTTCGGGCAAGAAGCACCTTGAGGAGGTTTGGCCAAACATTGAGATGTTCTTCCACGGCGGCGTGGCAATGACTCCCTACTGGAAACAGTACGAGCAGCTCATCACCTCGCCACGGATGCACTACATGGAGACATACAACGCCAGCGAGGGATTTTTCGGACTGCAAAACGACCCGGCGGACAAGGCGATGCTGCTGATGCTCGACTACGGGGTGTTCTACGAGTTCATACCGATGGACGAGTTCGGCAACGACAACCCGACAGTGGTGCCGCTGTGGGGAGTGGAGAAAGACAAGAACTACGCCATGGTGATAAGCACAGCCTGCGGACTGTGGAGATATATCATAGGCGACACGGTGAAGTTCACATCCGTAAATCCATACAAGTTTATGATAACCGGACGCACCAAGCATTTCATCAATGCCTTCGGCGAGGAGCTTATCGTGGACAATGCCGAGAAAGGACTGCAATACGCCTGCCAGAAGACCGGCGCACAGGTGAAAGAATACACTGCCGCCCCGATATTCATGGACGAGAAAGCCAAGTGCCGCCATCAGTGGCTGATTGAGTTCAGCCGCAAGCCTCAGGACATCAACGAGTTTGCGCACCTGCTCGACACCCGTCTGCAGGAGATAAACAGCGACTACGAGGCAAAGCGTTACAAAGACATCACCCTGCAGCACCTTGAGATAGTGACGGCAAAGGACGGGCTGTTTGAACAATGGCTGAAGTCGAAGGGCAAACTGGGCGGCCAGCACAAGGTGCCACGACTGAGCAACTCACGCCAACATATTGAGGAACTGTTGAATCTAAATGAAGAATGAAGAATGAAGAATTAAAGGCTGTACAAAATGTGTGCATGAAGTTTGAGTGGAGATACGAAAAATTGACTTTGTCGATTTTGCAATTCTTCATTGGCTTTCCCTTCGGTCGCCGACCGTTGGTTCTTCATTTTTCATTCTTCATTTTATTACTCCTGCTTTCAGGCTGCGCACGAATGGGGCAGCCCGACGGCGGATGGTATGACGACGACCCTCCCAAGGTGATAGCCTGCGACCCTGCCGACCGCCAGGCAGGAGTGAAGTCAAAAAAGGTTACAATAACCTTCGACGAGTTTATCAAGCTGGAAGACGCCACCAACAGAGTGATTGTGTCGCCCCCGCAACTGGAAATGCCCGAGATAAAGGCACAGGGCAAGAAGATTGTGGTGGAGCTGAAGGACTCTCTGAAGGACAACACCACCTACACCATTGACTTCGGCGATGCCATAAGCGACAACAACGAGGGCAACCCGATGGGAAACTTCACATACAGTTTCTCCACCGGAGCGCAGATCGACACCTGTGAGGTGTCGGGCAACGTGATCGACGCCTCCAACCTGGAGCCGGTAAAAGGTATAATGGTGGGACTGTACAGGGCAGAAGACCCCGACTCGGCGTTCACAACGCAGCCGCTGATGCGAATATCGCGCACCGACAGCCGCGGACATTTTGTGATAAAGGGCATAGCCCCGGGCAAATATCGTGCATGTGCCCTGCAGGATGCCGACGGCAACTTCATGTACTCGCAAAAGAGCGAGATGATAGCCTTCAGCCACGACACCTTTGAGCCTGTAGGCAAGCCCGACATACGCCAGGACACCGTATGGCGCGACTCGCTGCACATTGACTCAATCATGCGTGTGCCGTATATCCACTACTATCCCGATGACATTGTGCTCAAGGCGTTCACATGCCTGCAGACCGACCGCTATCTTATAAAGACCGAGCGCAAGGACCCGGAGAAGTTCTCGTTCTACTTCAGCTACGGCGACAGCCGGCTGCCGGAGCTGCGCGGACTGGACTTCGACAGCGACAGCGCCTTTGTGGTGGAGCACACCGAGAAGATGGACACCATACACTACTGGCTGCGCGACACCACGCTAATAAACCGCGACACGCTGACCGTGGAGGCGCGCTACATGATGACCGACTCAATGGGAGTGCTCGTGAGCCAGACCGACACCATAAGCCTGCTGCCCAAGGTATCGTATGAGAAGCGCATGAAGGACAAGCAGAAGGAAATGGAGAAATGGCAGAAGCAGATGGAGAAGAAGAAAAAGCGCGGCGAGGACTACGACTCGGTGTGGCACGAAAAACCGTTGGAGATAGCTGTTACCGGAAGCGGAACAATGGCTCCCGACGGGAACGTGACACTTACACTGCCCACACCGATAGAAACACTCGACACGGCAAAAATACACCTATACACCAAAATCGACTCATTGTGGTATAACGCAAAGATGAAGCTTGTGCCGGCAAAAGACGTGGCACGGAGCTACACCCTGCTGGCAGAATGGCGGGAGGGAAGCGAGTATTCACTGGAAATCGACAGCGCTGCCGTGGTGGACATCTACGGCAAGGCAAGCTCGCCGGTGAAACAGGGACTGAAGGTGGAGGAGAACGACAAGTTCAGCACCCTGCAGCTGAAAATCAGCGGCAACATTCCCGACACGGCAACGGTGATAGTGCAGCTGCTCAACAGCAGCGACGCCGTGACCAAAGAGGCAAAGATGACCGACGGAACTGCCGACTTCTTCTATCTGAAACCGGGTGAATACTATGTCCGCGCATTCATTGACAACAACGGCAACGGCAAATGGGACACCGGCGATTTTTATCAGGACCTGCAGCCCGAGGAAGTATTCTATTACAGCAAGAAGATAGAATGCAAGGAGAAATGGGATCTCTCACTGGCATGGAATCTTACGGCAACCAGCGCCGCAAGGCAAAAGCCCCAGACAATAACCAAGCAAAAGCCCGAAAAGGAGCAGAAACTGCGCAACCGCAATGCGGAAAGAGCTAAAAAGCTCGGAATAAAATACAACCGGGGGCAAGCAATGCAATAAGGCGGCAACACATGCACCATAAATATATATAATAATGTATAACACAACAAAAACAAGTGGCAATATGAGGAAATTTTTATTGATTTTACCCTTTTGGCTTCTCAGCTTCCTGCCCGTGGCGGCACAGTGCGGCATCAGCAACACGGCGTTCAAGGGCGGCGAGTTTTTAGCATACGACCTTTACTTCAACTGGAAATTCGTGTGGGTGAAAGTCGGCTCGGCATCAATGTCCACCGTGGAATCGAGATACAACGGCAAGCCAGCTTATCGGACAAGCCTCATAACACGCGGCAACAACAAGCTGGACAACGTGTTTGTGATGCGCGACACCCTGTTGTCGTACTGCGACAAAAGCGACCTGTCACCGATGTACTTCCGCAAGGGAGCGCTTGAGGGCAAGCGCTACTATGTGGACGAGCTGTGGTATACATACCCCAACGGCAACTGCAACCTGAAGATGCACTATGTGAACAAGGACGGCAAGCACCGCTGGCAAACAAAATCCTACAAGGACTGCGTGTTCGATATGATGTCGATATTCCTCCGCGCCCGCAACTTCGACTCCTCAAAGTTCAAAAAGGGGCAGAAGATACCGTTGCCCATCAGCGATGCCAGCAGCCTGAAAAACTCCAACCTTAAATATCTCGGCAAAGAGACATTCAAGGTGGAAGGCACAAATGAAAAATTCAGATGTCTCGTGATGTCGTTCTCCGAGGTGGAAGACGGCGAGGAAAAGGAGCTGATACGCTTCTACATCACCGACGACAAGAACCACATACCCGTGAGGCTCGACATGTTTCTAAGCTTCGGCTCCGCCAAGGCATTCCTCAAAGGCTACAAGGGAGTGCGCAGCAAGATGACTTCAAGAATTAAATAGTCAAGAGTCAAAACAGCCAAAAATCAAAATTAACTGCTTACACATACAGGGGCGATGATTTCAAGAATAGGTATTATTGTGGCGCTCACGCTGCTGACGGCATCATGCCGCCACCACAACAGCGATTTCGACAAATACATATTTACCACAGACCACATAAACAAGTACACTCCCATACGCGACCAGGGGCGAAAACAAATATGCTGGATCTACGCCATGCTCGCAACTGTTGAAGGCGACCGCCTGTCGCTGGGCGACTCAATATGTGTATCGCCATTCTATCCTGCACGCAACTACATATTGGAGCAGGTGGACAAATACTATAATCAGGAGGGCAGAAAACCACTCACATTCCGTGCCACTGCGCTTACCGCCCTGCGGCTTATCGGCGAATACGGCGCCACGCCCTACGACGCATACAGCCATGGCGAGCGCGTGAACTTCACGTCACTTGCCGAAAGCGCAGGCATGGCGGCACAGCAGGCTGTGCTCAAAAAGGACGGAGCCGACAAATGCAGGAAAAACGTGGAAGACACCCTCGACAAACACCTCGGCGCCCCCACCCCGCACGTACATCTGTATGGAGCGGAGTACACTCCGCAGGAGTTTGCACGCAGCGTATGTCCGCCCGACGAATATATCGGCTACACCAGTCTTACACATCATCACTTCTACGGAACATTCCCGCTGGAGATACCCGACAACTTCGACAACAGCGAGTACTACAACCTGCCCATTGACGAACTCACCGGCATGGTGATAAGGGCAGTGCAGGACGGAAGGGCGGTGTGCTGGGAGGGCGACGTGTCAGAAGACGGCTTTTCCTTTGCCGACGGAGTGGCGGTGTATCCCGAGAAGATTGATGCCGGCGAACTTCAGGAGCGCCGCCAGCGAATGTTTGAAAACAATGAAACCACCGACGACCACTGCATGTGCATCGTGGGGCTTGCCCACGACCAGTTTGGCGAGCGCTATTTCATAATGAAAAACTCATGGGGCACCAACAACCGCTACCGCGGCTTGATGTACATGAGCCTAAACTATTTTAAGCTGAAGACCATCGCCGTGGTAATGACTAAAGCTTACCTCCAAAACACAAATCACCAGCATCGCCCAGACCGGGAACAATATATTTATTTGCGTTAAGCTCATTGTCAATGGCTCCGCACCATATTGTGGTTATGCCGTCCGGCAACTCCTTCCTCACCACATCGATGCCTTCCCATGTAGCCACAACACAAGCCACATGGATGCGTGCCGGAGTGCCATATTTTGAAAGAGCCTTATAGCCCAGGGCAATGCTTCCGCCGGTGGCGAGCATGGGGTCGGCAATAATCAGCGTCTTGCCCTCAAGCGACGGGGTGGCGATATATTCCACAAAGATGTCAACGTCTGTATTGCTGTCGTCCTTATATTTGCGGTATGCCGACACAAAGGCGTTGTCGGCATGGTCAAACACCTTGAGAAATCCCTGATGCATCGGCAGACCGGCGCGAAACAGCGTGGCAAGCACAATCTCGTCGGTATGCACGTTCACATTCGCCACACCGAGCGGTGTCTCAACAAATTGCGGTTCATAATTCAATGTCTTGCTTATCTCAAAAGCCTCCAGCATTCCTATACGTTCAATGTTATTGCGAAACAGAGCGCGGTTCTGCTGATAGTCCATACTGCGCAATTCTGCCATATACTGCCCTGCTATTGAGCAGGTATCGCTGAGATTTACTACTTTCTCCAATGTCATACCTTATTATATTTATAATTTAAGTTTCGCATGCGCTCAACTCCGGTGCTCCCTTTACTCCATCTGTCTCCTTAGAGTTGTGCCATCCTCAATTCTTGAGTGCAAAGTTAAAAAAACATCGGCAAATATTGCCACCTCTGAATTACAAAAATATCCGGAGTTGCCATTATTTAAAATTCTTTAACCAAAAAAAGATTTAGAGCGCGCTTTTTTGTGCTTCAAAGCCTTTGCAGTATGGGCAAAAAGGTGTAATTTTGCACTCAAATATGGGATAATGCTTATTTGTAAAAAGATTCATAAAACATTAATATACAATTAAATTAATAAAATCATGGCAAAGTTTGACAAGTCAGTTTTGGAAAACTATGGAATCACAGGTGTAACTGAGGTTCTTTACAACCCTTCTTATGAGGTGTTGTTCGCAGAGGAGACTAAAGAAGGTCTCACAGGTTTTGACAAGGGTCAGGAGACAGAGCTTGGCGCCGTTAACGTTATGACTGGTATCTACACAGGACGCTCTCCTAAGGATAAGTTCATCGTTGACGATGCTAACTCACATGACACCGTTTGGTGGACTTCTGATGAATATAAGAACGACAACCACCGCGCCACAGAGGAGTGCTGGGCTGCCGTTAAGGATATCGCAAAGAAAGAGCTCTCTAACAAGAAACTCTATGTTGTTGACGGTTTCTGCGGTGCCAACAAGGACACCCGCATGAAGGTTCGCTTCATCATGGAGGTTGCATGGCAGGCTCACTTCGTTACCAACATGTTCATCCGTCCTCAGGACGAGGCTGATCTGGAGCAGGAGCCCGACTTCATCGTTTACAACGCTTCAAAGGCTAAGGTTGAGAACTACAAGGAGCTGGGTCTGAACTCTGAGACAGCTGTTGTGTTCAACGTAACAAGCAAGGAGCAGGTTATCATCAACACATGGTACGGCGGTGAGATGAAGAAGGGTATGTTCTCTATGATGAACTACTTCCTCCCTCTGAAGGGCATTGCCTCAATGCACTGCTCTGCCAACTGCGACATGAACGGTGAGAACACTGCTATCTTCTTCGGTCTCTCTGGTACAGGTAAGACCACTCTGTCTACCGATCCTAAGCGCCGCCTTATCGGTGACGATGAGCACGGATGGGATGACAACGGTGTGTTCAACTTCGAGGGTGGCTGCTACGCTAAGGTTATCAACCTCGACAAGGAGAGCGAGCCTGATATCTACAACGCTATCAAGCGCGACGCTCTGCTCGAGAACGTGACTGTGGCTGAGGACGGCAAGATTGACTTCGCCGACAAGAGCACAACCGAGAACACTCGTGTGTCTTATCCTATCAACCACATCAACAACATCCAGCCAGGTTCTTCTGCACCAGCTGCAAAGCAGGTTATCTTCCTGTCTGCCGATGCATTCGGCGTGCTGCCTCCAGTGTCTATCCTCACTCCTGAGCAGACCAAGTACTACTTCCTCTCTGGCTTCACAGCCAAGTTGGCAGGTACAGAGCGCGGCATCACAGAGCCTACTCCTACATTCTCTGCTTGCTTCGGCCAGGCATTCCTTGAGCTGCACCCGACAAAGTATGCTGAGGAGCTGGTTAAGAAGATGGAGAAGAACGGTGCCAAGGCTTATCTCGTGAACACTGGTTGGAACGGTACAGGCAAGCGTATCTCTATCCGCGATACACGTGGTATCATCGACGCCATCCTCAGCGGTGACATCGACAAGGCTCCTACAAAGCAGATTCCAATGTTCAACTTCACTGTTCCTACAGAGCTTACAGGTGTTGACACCAACATCCTCGACCCACGCGACACTTACGCAGACGCTGCTCAGTGGGAGGAGAAGGCTAAGGATCTTGCCGCCCGTTTCATCAAGAACTTCGGCAAGTACACCACCAACGAGGCTGGTAAGGCTCTCGTTGCAGCTGGTCCTCAGCTCTAATTCAGTCAATCCCAAAGTTGACAATAATAAATCAGTCGCCACGTCTCGCATGAGACGTGGCGACTTTTTTCTATCCTTATGCCAGTAAATTAAATCATTAATGAAAATACTTCAACGTCCTACACGTGGCACGTCACACCCCTATACCCATGAAACTCCGATAAACACAGGGATTATGTGGGGTGCGACCTCCGAATAAGGTCACACCCTATGTGGCACCCCAGGTCACACCCCGGCTATTCCCCATAGCATAGACAACGTGCGTGGTCTTTGCTGAAAGTAGTTCCTACATAAACAAATTGTCGGCAGTGATTTGCCTGATTACCTTTCTGGCATACCTGTTATCGTACAGACCTTGGGGAGTGATGTATGCTGTAGTGAGCGTCTTGGCAGTTTTTGTTACTTTCTTAAAGGTGCTCAACCGCTTCTGCACATGCTTGTCGTATGCCTGGCTTATCTCATATTCCCCTTCAGAGTATTTCATTTCACAGAGGGTTATAGTCTTGTCGTTGCGGTCGATGAGCAGGTCTATCTGGGCACCTTTTCTAAGGTCCTCGTCAAGCTCGCTGTTTTGTCTGACCGCCTCTGTTGGACGATATGCCCAGGAACATGGTACGTTGATTGTTCCACTGATACCCAGTCCGTCTACAATCTGTGTGATGTGGTGCAGGCATACTGTTTCGAAGGCGTAGCCACACCATGCGTTATATTCACCTGAGCCGATAAGATGCAGCCAGTAGTCTTGGCTGAAACTTCTGTTTCCTTTGATGAAACGGAGATGGAAGAGCGAGAACTGGTCGATGAGCTGATACAGTTTGTCCTTTCTCTCCTTTCCGAACGGGACATACGAACGTATGAACTCGCACATTTCCAACTCGTTAAGCAATGTGGTGAGATTGCCGTTGTTGGTCAGTTTTGTTTTGGCTATCAAGTCTTGTCTTGTCATACCCTTTCCCACAAGGCTGAGCGCATTTATTATGGCAATATGATTATCAGCCTTCTTGAACAGCGATTTGTATAGCCTGTCAAATTCATCCACCATCTCGCCTCCTTTGGTAAAGCACAAGGCATTGATGTTTTGAGCCACACTCATGCTGTTGTCGAAAAGTGAGAGGTAGTATGCCACACCACCCAACGCCATGTAGCTGTCAATGATTTCCGCACGTTCATAGTTGAACCCATTATGCTGAAAATACAATTCCGTCTCCTTCAGATTAAATGGGGATATGAGCATCTTGTGAGTAACCCTGTTGTGCAGTCCGCCCCGGGCATTGATAAGCTTGTTCAGCATCCATGATGTGGCTGAGCCGCAGACAATAAGTTTGATGTCAGAACGGTAGTACGCCCAGTTGTTCCAAAAATATTCCAAAGCACTGACAAAGTTTGACTTGGGCGTGTCCAACCATGGCAGCTCATCGATGAAAATAATCTTGGTGCCGTCATGCTGCTTCTCTATGGCTTTCGACAATATGCGGAAAGCCTCTGTCCAGTTCTTCGGCACAGTCTCCTCGCCGAAGTGGTCGTATATGGAGTATGAGAAGTTTATCATCTGCTCACCCTGTCGGGCATTCTCCTTACCTGTCATGCGGAAAGTGAAGCTGCTTTCAAACAGTTCCTTGATGAGAAAAGTCTTGCCCACGCGCCGTCTGCCATAAACGGCGATAAACTCAGAGCGGTCGGAGGCGATATATTTTTTCAGTCGCCCTATCTCTTCCGTACGTCCTATGATTGCCTGTTCCATAATAATTATTTTATGGCGCAAAATTACAAAAAAAAGACGATTGCGCCAAATAATAAATCTATTTTATGGCTAAATCTCACTTTTTTCTTGAGATTTAGCCGTAAAATAGCCCAGAGGCTCACGTAGCAGCGTTACAGGTTGTACCATGAATGGCTTTCCTTAGCCTGTATTATCCATATCTATTACTATTCGAGTCCCAAATTACAGGGAAAGCAGAGAAAAAGTAATTTTATTCCATAAAGTTTTATAAATACAAGTTTTAGTTTTGTAGCTAAAAGTTTTAGCCATATGGCTAAAACTTATAGTCGTGTGGCTAAAACTTATAGTTATAGATTTATGTAAGTTTCAGAATGTTTTGCTCAACGATTAATATGCAAAATATACAAAACATAGAGAAATTCCAATATTATTGCGCAAAGTGAATGGAAAGCATAATTTGGGTGTGACCTGGGGTGCCACATAGAGGGTGTGTCATAAACCTGTGACATGCCCTCTTTTGTGTAATTTATGGCATAA
>JAUNSB010000046.1:3773-31121 GCA_030539375.1 Prevotella sp. | reverse complement strand
TTGTCACTTCTTTTGGGGCTCCGAAAGTGACAACTTTTTCTAGTATAAGTCAGTCATTTTCTAAGGTTTATTGGACAAATCATGCGATTTTGTACTTTATTCCGATTATTTTGCTTATCTTTGTGGTCAAAACATCATTATGAAGACTATCAAACAAGTAAATCTGAAAGATTACGTAGAGGTTGCGCATAAAGAAGCAGTAACTGCTGACGGAGATTTCTACATATATGAAATAGTATATCAACAGCAAAGAAATTATCCGTTCAAGATAAATGAATACAGTTGCTGTATTTGCTTAGAAGGAGAGGCAAAAGGTTGTATCGACCTTACACCATGTAGCTTGAAACCATCAACGATGGCTGTCAATGTTCCGGGACAGCTATTGGAACAACACGGTATGAGCTGCAATTTCAAGGGAATCGGTATTGTTATGAGCCCCAATTTTATTAAACGACTTGGATTTCCTTATAATTTCCAGTTAGACAGGATGCTTCGGAAATCGCCCGTAATAGAATTGCAACCTTCGCAGCTTGATGCCATGCTTATGTACTGTTCAATGGTGCGCAGGCTTCTTGAAAAAGAACATCCTTATCAGATGGAAACTCTACATCATCTTACATGTGCGTTCTTCTATGGCATAGGTTCATATCTATATCAAATATCTATCAATCGCCACAGTACCAATGAAGAAATACTGATGCAAGAATTCTTGGCAGAAGTAAAAACACATTACCGTCACCAGCGCAAAGTCGGATTCTATGCAGAGCGTCTGCACATATCCCTCGGACATTTTTTTGCTATTGTCAAGCGCGTCAGCGGCAAGTCACCAGGTCAATGGATTGACGAATACATCACAGAAGAAGCCCGTGCCTTGTTGAAAGGAACAAATCTTACTGTGCAGCAAATCAGTCATGAGTTGGGGTTTCCTTCACAGTCATTCTTTGGCAAATTCTTTAAACGGGTGGTTGGACTTTCCCCAAAAGAGTATAGGGAACAATAGCTATATAGTAGTTGATTTATGCCGATATACAGTTTCTTTCCCGTAAGGATATCATGTCGTTTCTCCTTTATGATATTGCAGCAGACCGAGTGCCGGTTTTTAGCTGTGTTCCTCGCGATAGAGCTGCGGTGTGGTGCCGGAGTATCTCCTGAAACTTTTGTTGAAGTAAGAGCAATCCTCGTATCCCACACTTTTTGCCACATTCTTTATAGAGCAGTCGGTGGTTATAAGAAGCAGTTCTGCGGCTTCCATTTTCTTTTTCATTATGTATGCGTTAGGTGTTTCACCGGTCTCTTTCTTGAAAGTCCGTATGAAGTGGTCCTTTGACATACATGCCATTTCAGCTAACCCTTTGATGTCGGCAGGCATGCTGATTAAAAAGTCGATAAAATGCCATGAGATATTGCTTTTTCTTTGTTGAAATATTAAAAAGTCGATATTTTACCAATAAAAGTCTCTTTTTTCTGATGTATTATTGAAGTATAATTGCTATCTTTGCAGCACAAAACTAACCAAAAGTAAATACATTATGATTAAAAGACAAGTTATTACGATTTTGACAGGCTGTATGCTCTCTACTGCGTGGGCGCAGGACTACAAAGTGCCTGTGACCGGTGAGAACGAGACGATGGCTGAGGGAAAGTATCAGCCGCAGTGGGAGTCGCTAAGGAAGCACAACACTCCGGAATGGTTCCGCGACGCGAAGTTCGGAATATGGGCTCACTGGGGACCACAGTGCGTGGAAGGCTCGGGCGACTGGATGGCGCGTGAGATGTATATTGAGGGAAGTCATGCCTACAAGCATCACGTTGAGCACTACGGTCATCCGTCGGAGTTCGGATTCAAGGACATCCTGCCGCTGTTCAAGGCAGAGAAATGGGACCCCGACAAGCTTGTGGAGAGATACAAGCGGCTTGGGGCGCAGTATTTCTTCGTGCTCGGCAACCATCACGACAATTTTGACCTGTGGGAATCGAAATACCAGCCGTGGAACTCAATGAACATGGGGCCCAAGCGCGACATTCTCGACGGATGGGCAAAGGCTGCGAAGAAACACGGACTGCCGCTCGGCATCAGTTTCCATGCCGACCATGCATGGACATGGTATGAGCCGTCACAACGCTATGATGTCAACGGACCAAAGGCGGGGATATACTACGACGGCAAGCTGACCAAGGAGGACGGTAAGGGCAAATGGTGGGAAGGCTATGACCCTCAGGACCTCTATGCACAGAATCACCCTATGAGCGACCGCTCATGGGCGAATAACCGGATACACTGGCAGTGGGCATGGGGCAATGGTGCGTGTATGCCTACAAAAGAGTTTGTGACGAATTTCTATGACCGTACTCTTGACGCCATCAACCGCTATCAGCCCGACCTCATCTACTTTGACGTCACCGTAATGCCTTTTGACAAGATTAGCGACTGCGGACTGAAGATAGCGTCTCATTTCTACAACAAGAATCCACGTGCCGTGATGTTCGGCAAGGTTCTCAGCGAAGAGCAGCGCGAGGCTCTTACATGGGATGTGGAGCGTGGAGCTCCCAATGAGATTGTCAAAGAGCCGTGGCAGACGTGCAACTGCATAGGCGGCTGGCACTACAACACAGGCATCTATGAGCGCGGTGCATACAAGAAGGCTGCTGACGTGATAAAGCAACTCGTGGATATTGTCAGCAAGAACGGCAACCTGCTGCTCAGTGTCCCGCTGCGTGCCGACGGCACATACGACGAAAAGGAGGCTGCCGTGCTTGACGGCATAGAGGCATGGATGAACATTAACAAGGAGAGCATCTTTGGCACCCGTCCGTGGGTGAAGTTCGGCGAGGGTCCTGTGGCTGAAATGGACATAAAGATAAATGCACAGGGATTCAACGACGGACAATACACGGGTATGACTGCCGCTGACATACGCTTCAACCAGACAAAGAAGTATCTCTATGTCACTCCCCTTGGATGGCCCGAGGACGGTAAGCTCGTGGTGAAGTCACTGCGCAAGGGCAATCCGTGGTTTAAGAAGTCTGTCACCAAAGTGGAGCTGCTCGGCTACGGACGTGTGAAAGCCGTGCAGATAGCCGACGGTCTTGAACTGCAGTTGCCAAAGCCTGTCAATGACATTGCGCCAGTGCTGAAGATAGCGAAATGAAATTTAGTTATTATGGTGGCTGCGTAGCGTGAATTCGGCAATGCTGCAAATCGGTATTGTCTCAACCAAACTAATTGGCGCATGAAAGTAGTTTCGTGATGATAGCGGCAGCATTGTCGGGAGCACAGTCGGTGCCCAGCCTGCGCCATACCTCGGAATAGCCGCGGAGCATTGTCTCGCGGGCATTGCCTGAAGGAAGAATGGCAGAGAGATTGCGCCGGATATGCGCCACGGTGAAGGTGTCGGCAACAAGTTCGGGAACCACCTCGCTGTCGGCAATGAGATTGACAAGTGAGATGTATTTCACCTTCAGAATGTGGCGGCGGAGGAATGCCACGAGCTTGGGCAGGGGAGTCTTGTAGCACACCACCTGCGGAACACCGAAGAGCGCAGTCTCAAGCGTAGCCGTGCCGCTGGTGACAAGAGCGGCGGCAGAGTGGCGGAGCAGCGGATAGGTCTGCCCGTAGACAATGGATACACCCGACGCGCTGGGAAAGCCCGGCGCGGATGCAGCGCTGCCAAGCACCTTTTCATAATAAGCCTGCGGCACCGACGGAGCGGCAGCCACCACAAGCTGATAGTCGTTGAGATAAGGCTGTGCTGCGCGTATCATTGTGGGCAGATTGTCCTTTATCTCCTGCAGGCGGCTGCCAGCAAGTAGGGCTATTATGGGCTTGTCGGACAGCGAGTTGTAGGCGCAGAACATCTCCTTGGTGTCAGTGTATGATGCCGTGAACCGCCGCACCTCGTCGGCAGTGGGATTGCCCACATAGTGTATGGGGTAGTGATGCTTCTTCTCGTAGAAGTCAACCTCAAACGGCAGTATAGAGAACATCTCGCTCACATCGCGCCTGATGTTCTTTATGCGGTATTCCTTCCATGCCCATATTTTGGGGGAGATATAGTAATATACAGGTATGGATAGCTTGGAATGCACATATTTGGCTATGCTGAGATTGAATCCGGGATAATCCACAAGAATCACCACGTCGGGATGCCACCGGGCAATATCGCGCTTGCAGAATTTCATGTTGCCGAGAATCGTCGGCAAATGGAGCAGCACGGGAATGAATCCCATGTAGGCAAGTTCGCGGTAATGCTTTACGAGAGTGCCGCCCACGGCAGCCATCTTGTCGCCGCCGAAGAAACGGAACTCAGCCTGCGGGTCGCTGTTCTTGAGCGACTGCATAAGACATGAGGCGTGAAGGTCGCCGCTCGCCTCGCCGGCAATGAGATAGTACTTCATGTCAAAGTTTCCAATCCTTCATTATGTCTATGGTCTCATAGTTGGTGATGTCAACCTGCGACGGAGTGATAGCCACGTAGCCGTGGTCGAGCGCCCAGCGGTCGGTGTCCTCAGCCTCGGGCTCATAGTTGTTGTACTCCCCAACAAGCCAGTAGTAGTCGAATCCGCGTGCATGGCGGGTTTTCACCACCTCGTTCTCCCAGTCGCCGTTAGCCATGCGGCAAATCTTGATGCCCTTGTATGGAGGATTGGCGGGACAGTTTACGTTGAGGCACACTCCTGGAAGCATTCCCTCCTGAAGCACTTTCGCCACTACGCTTCTCACCACCGGCTTCATGGGGCTGAAGTCGGCATCCTCCTCATATCGGCAGAGCGAGAACGCCACCGATGGAATGCGCTTCATGGCTCCCTCAAATGCCGCTCCCATCGTGCCCGAATATCGGCTGTTTACTGAAGCATTGTCGCCGTGGTTGATGCCGCTCACCACAAGGTCGGGCTTGCGTCCGCCGCACAGTTCGCTGAGCGCCAGCTTCACGCAGTCGATAGGTGTGCCGCTGCACGACCACACCTGCAAGCCCTCCTCCTCGCGCACCTTTTTAAGAAATAAAGGTGACGTGGCGGAGAATGCACACGAGTATCCGCTGCGTGCCCCTTCCGGAGCGCAAACTATCACATTGCCGAAGGGGCGCAACATCTCAATGAGGCAGTTAATTCCCTTAGCCCTGAAGCCGTCATCGTTGGAAATCAGTATTAATGGTCTGTCTTTTTTCATCATTTTTATTGTTTTCGGGCGCAAAAATACGAAAAAAAGTTTAAATATTACGTTTTCTCGCATAAAATGTGTATCTTTGCAGCGTAAATTTATTATTAAACACCAATTTGCAGGATAAATCTATGGCAAAAATCATAGCAATAGCAAACCAAAAGGGAGGTGTAGGCAAAACTACAACATCGATAAATCTCGCCGCATCGCTGGCAACATTGGAGAAAACAGTGCTGGTGGTGGACGCTGACCCGCAGGCAAACGCATCAAGCGGTCTGGGCGTGGATATAAAGGATGTTGAGTGCTCGCTCTATGAGTGTATCATCAACAACGCCGATGTGAGAGAAGCTATATACACCACCGACATTGACGGGCTTGACATCATACCGAGTCACATTGACTTAGTGGGGGCGGAAATAGAGATGCTCAATCTTGCGAACCGTGAGAATGTGCTGAAAAACTTGCTCACACCCATCCGCAACGACTATGACTATATATTGATTGACTGTAGCCCGTCGTTGGGACTTATTACGGTCAACTCGCTCACAGCCGCCGATTCGGTGATTATCCCTGTGCAGTGTGAGTATTTTGCCCTCGAAGGCATCACCAAGTTGCTTAACACCATAAAGATAATAAAGACCAAGCTCAACACGCGGCTTGAGATAGAGGGATTCCTGCTGACAATGTACGACTCGCGCCTGAGACTTGCTAACCAGATTTACGATGAGGTGAAGCGTCACTTCCAGGAGCTGGTGTTCAAGACGGTGATTCAGCGAAACGTGAAGCTCAGCGAGAGCCCCAGCCACGGTCTGCCGGTAATTCTTTATGACGCCGATTCAACAGGAACAAAGAATCACCTTGCCCTGGCAAAGGAGATAATAAGCAGAAACAAGTAAACGACAACAATGGCAGTAAGAAAAAAATATACAGGCAGTGTCCTTGGACGCGGCTTGGACGATATAGGCTCAGGTCGCGGGCTTGATGCGCTGATAGAGACCGGCGAGCTGAAGACACAAGGCTCGTCGAGCATCAACGAGGTGGCAGTGACACAGATAACACCCAATCCCAACCAGCCCCGCCGCGAGTTTGACGAAGAGGCACTGCAGGAGCTTGCAAACAGCATAAGGGAGATAGGCATTGTACAGCCCATAACCCTGCGCCAGATTGACAGCGACCATTATCAGATAATAGCAGGCGAGCGCCGCTGGAGAGCGTCGCAGCTGGCAGGACTTGCTACCGTGCCGGCATATATCCGCACCGCCAGCGACGAGACTGTGATGGAGATGGCGCTGGTGGAAAATATCCAGCGTGAGGACCTAAACGCCATAGAGATAGCACTTGCCTATCAGCATCTGGCTGAGACGGCGGGAATGACTCAGGAGAAAATATCGCAGCGGGTAGGTAAGAGCCGCACCGCAGTGACCAACTTCATGCGTCTGCTCAAACTGCCGGCACCGGTGCAGATGGCACTGAAGAACAAGGATATAGACATGGGACATGCCCGTGCGCTGCTGGCTCTGGAAAGTCCGAGCATGCAGCTGAGATTGTTCCATGAGATACAGAAAAAGAACTATTCCGTGCGTCAGGTTGAGGAAATGGTGAAGATGCTCAACAGCGGCGAGGACATAAAGTCGGGAAGCAAGACCATAGCATCGAAGGCGCAGCTGCCCGAGGAGTTCAATCTGCTGAAAGACAGGTTGGCACAGTTTTTCGGAACAAAGGTGCAGATGACCTGCTCGCCCAAGGGCAAGGGCAAGATAAGCATAGCCTTTGACAACGAGGAACAACTGGAAAAGATAATGAACGCACTGGATGCCCGCAACAATTAAAATGAACATATCAGTAAGCATGAAAAGACTGGCGACAGCCTTACTGATGACCGTTGCCGCAATACTGCAGTCCACAGCGCAGGAGCCGGTGAAAAATGATTCGGCAGCCGTCAGGCAACAATTGCCGATAAGCATTAACGACTCGGCGGTGGTGGTGAAGATTCCACGCGACTGGAGCACATGGACTCCTAAGCCGCAGAAAGCATTGTGGATGGCATTGGTCATACCAGGCGGGGGACAGATTTACAACCGTAAATACTGGAAGTTGCCGTTAGTCTACGGAGGCATGATGGGCTGTCTGTATGCCATGACGTGGAACAACACCATGTACAAGGACTACTCGCAGGCATATCTCGACATAATGGACAGCGACCCAAACACGCAGAGCTATAACAAGTTCCTGCATCTTGGCAACCAAATCAATGAGTCGAACATTGAGCGCTACAAGACGATATTCAAGAAGCGTAAGGATAAATACCGCCGTTGGCGCGACATGAGCTTCTTCTGTCTGATAGGCGTTTACGCCCTGTCGGTTATCGATGCCTACGTGGACGCTGAGCTGTCGGAGTTTGACATTTCAAAAGACCTGAGTATGAAGGTGAGGCCTGCCATCATGCATAATAAGGGCACATTTACATCCGCCAATCCGTTGGACAACTCATCGGTGGGGTTACAGTGCAGCTTGAATTTTTAAAGTAACTTAAACATATAACAGACATAAATGTATAGAAAAATATTTTTCGCAACGATAAGCATGTTTTTTGCCGGCAACAGTGTTGTGCTGGCACAGATTGACGAGAGTGACGATTTAGATGACGAGACAACACTTACCGACGATGAAATTGTGGTGAAGGACGACAACGGCAACGACGAGGTGATAGATTTTCCCGAGGCAATGACCTACGACCTCGACAGTCTTATGAGCCTCTATATGTCGAAGACTTATCTTGAAGAGGATCCCGACTGCCGTATGAAAGATGTCAACCCTGTGTATGAGACCGGCGTTTACATCGACCGTCTGAAGCGTATGCCCACTGCAATGGAAATGCCCTACAACGAGGTGGTGCGCAAGTTTATAGACAGGTATACCGGTCGCCTGCGCCATTCGGTGAGCTATATGCTCGGAGCATCGAACTTCTATATGCCGATATTTGAAGAAGCACTTGAGACATACGGACTGCCTTTGGAGTTGAAGTATCTTCCGGTGATAGAGTCGGCACTCAATCCCAATGCAGTGTCGCGGGTGGGAGCGGCTGGTCTGTGGCAGTTTATGGTAACCACCGGCAAGCGTTACGACCTGAAGGTGAACACACTTGTGGATGAGCGCCGCGACCCGCTGAAGGCATCGTATGCGGCAGCCCATTATCTTAGCGACCTCTATAAGGTGTTTGGCGACTGGAATCTTGTGATTGCTGCCTACAACTGCGGTCCAAGCACCATAAACAAGGCAATACACCGTGCCAACGGCGAGAAGGACTACTGGAAAATATATCCTTATCTGCCCAGGGAGACACGCGGATATGTGCCGGCGTTTATTGCAGCCAATTATGTTATGAATTACTACAGCGAGCACAACATCTGCCCCATGACCACCCGACTGCCGGCGCAGACCGACACAGTGGCTGTGAAAAAGACTGTACACCTGCAGCAGATTGCCGACGTGTGCGGCTTTGACATTGACCAGCTTCGCGCATTAAACCCGGAATACCGCCACGACATTATTCCCGGTGAGAGCGAGGATCTGACGGTGAGACTGGCAATGACCGATGTTGGCAAGTTTATTGATATGGAAGATTCGGTGTACAACTACCGCACGGATGACTTCATTACCAAACGCACTATTGTTGAGGTGAACGATGAGCCGACATATACCCGCAGTTCATCGAAAGTGAGCCGACGTTCGCGCAGTGGCAGGCACGGCAGGGCAAGAGGCGGCAGAAGTGTTACCATCAAGCAGGGGCAGACCCTTTCTGAAATAGCGAAGCGAAACGGTACTACCGTTGCCAAGTTGAAACGGCTCAACGGCATAAAGGGTAATAATATACGTGCCGGAAAGAAACTGAGAGTAAGATAATAACTTTAAAACACACCACGACTATGGCTGACGACGAGACAATGCGCAATGCTGCTGACGAAAAAATGGTGAATGATGCCTTCCAGCATCTCATTGACACCTATCAGGCTACACGCCACCGTAAAAAAACGGATATCATAACCAAAGCGTTCAACTTTGCACGGCAGGCACATAAGGGTGTGCGCCGTCTGTCGGGAGAGCCATATATAATGCACCCCATAGCAGTGGCGCAAATTGCCGCTGAAGAGGTGGGGCTGGGCAGTACCAGTATTTGTGCCGCTCTGTTGCACGATGTGGTGGAAGACACCGACTACACCGTTGATGACATAAGCAATATGTTTGGTGAGAAGGTGGCGCTGATAGTCGACGGACTGACAAAAATCAGCGGTGGAATCTTTGGCGAGAAGGCATCGGCACAGGCTGAGAACTTCAAGAAGCTGCTGCTCACCATGAGCGACGACATACGCGTGATTCTGATTAAAATCTGCGACCGTCTGCACAATATGCGTACACTGGCGTCGCAGGCTCCCAACAAACAATATAAGATTGCCGGTGAGACATTATATATATATGCACCGCTTGCCAACCGTCTGGGACTGAACAAAATCAAGAGCGAACTGGAAAATCTGAGTTTCAAGTATGAGCATCCGGAGAAATACCAGAGCATTGTGCAGAAACTTGCCGATACTGAAGAAAAACGTCATGAGCTGTTCGACTCGTTCACACAGCCCATTGAGGAGTCGCTCAACCAGATGGGGATAAAATACACCATAAAGGAGAGGGTGAAAACTCCATACTCCATCTGGAACAAAATGCAGAACAAGCACGTGACCTTCGAGGAAATCTATGATATCCTTGCCGTGCGAATAATCTTCACTCCGCAAAAACGCGAAAATGAAATCAATGAATGTTTTAATATATATGTGGCGCTGACAAAGTTGTATCAGAGCCATCCCGACCGTCTGCGCGACTGGCTAAACCATCCAAAGGCAAACGGCTATCAGGCACTGCAGGTGACACTCATGTCGAAGCAGGGTAGGTGGATAGAGGTGCAGATACGAAGCGACCGCATGGACGAGGTGGCAGAGCAGGGATTTGCCGCCCACTGGAAATACAAGGACGGCGAGACAGCCGAGTTTACTGAGGACGAGAACGAGCTTAACGACTGGCTTAACACCATAAAGGAGATTCTGGACGACCCTCAGCCTGATGCCATGGATTTCCTCGATGCAATAAAGCTCAACCTGTTTGCCAATGAGATTTTCGTATTTACGCCAAAAGGCGAAATCAAGATTATGCCTGCAGACTGTACAGCGCTCGATTTTGCATTTACCATACACTCATTCCTCGGCAGCCATTGCATAGGCGCCAAGGTGAACCACAAGCTTGTGCCGCTGAGCCACAAGCTGAAGAGCGGCGACCAGGTGGAGATACTCACTGCCAAGGCACAGCACGTGCAGCCGGCGTGGATAAACTTTGTGTACACCGCCAAGGCGAAAGCCAAGATACAGGCAATACTGCGCCACGAAGCCCGCGAGATACAGAAAATTGGCGAAAACACTCTTAACGCTTTCCTTAAAAACAACGAGATAGAGTACAGCAGCATTGTCATTGACCGTCTTGCCTCGCTCCACGATATCAAGGACCGTAATGACTTTTTCCGCCAGTTGGGAGAAAAGACCATTATCCTTGGCGACAAGGACATAGAGGAACTGTTTAACGGCGGCAAGAACGAGGGAGTGGGGAAGAAAGGATGGAGAAAATATGTGCCGTTCCTAAAACAGAACAAGAAGAAACTGAAAGAAGAGAAGCAAAGGGAGGAAGAACTGTTTGTGGTGACAAAAGACTTCAACAAGAAGAAACCGATAATCATCACTGATGACAATATACGCCAGTACCGCTTCATGCACTGCTGCCATCCGATACCAGGCGACGATATTCTTGGATTTATCGACAGCAACAACCGCATTGAGATTCATAAGCGCTCATGCAAGGTGGCATCTAAACTGAAGACAAGCTACGGCAACCGTCTGCTTGATGCAAAATGGGAAATGCACAGTACAATATTCTTTGAGGGAGGCATTCAGATGAACGGTCTCGACCGTATCGGGTTGCTTCATGATGTGGTGGAAGTGATAAGCAATGAGCTGAATGTGGACATAAAGAAGGTAGACATCGACTGTAAGGACGGATTGTTTGATGCAAAATTCATATTGCGAATCCACGACCGCAACGGTCTGCAGACAATTCTCAAGAACCTCAAGAATGTGGAGGGTATCGAGAGTGTGACGCAGCTCAGCTAAATCATAATTAAATAAACAATAGGCTACACATTAATTATTATATAGACAAACAAAACTAACTACAAAGCATAATGAAAAAATTTTTTATCACACTTGTTGCAATGACTATGTCCGCCATTGCAGGTATGGCGGCAAGTACGTATGATAATCCCGACACCATCGTGGTATCACGTGACGGCACGGGACAGTTCCGCACCGTTGATGAGGCAATTGAGGTTTGCCGTGCGTTTATGGATTATCACAAAGTGATTTACGTTAAGAATGGAACGTACAAGGAAAAGCTCATCGTGCCGGCATGGCTGCAGAACATTGAAATATGCGGCGAGAGTAAGGAAGGCACCATCATAACATGGGACGACCACGCAAACATCAAGCTGCCCAGCACCGAGCGCAACATGGGTACATTCCGGACATACACCGTGAAGGTGGACGGCAACATGATAACATTCAAGAACATCACCATTGAGAACAATGCTGCAAAGCTGGGACAGGCAGTGGCACTTCACACCGAGGGTGATAAGCTGGTGTTTGTCAACTGCCGCATTCTCGGCAATCAGGACACCATCTATACCGGCGGCACCGCAACACGCCTTTTCTTCAAGGATTGTCTCATCGAAGGCACCACCGATTTCATCTTTGGTCCCTCTACTGCGTGGTTTGAGAACTGCGAGATATTCAGCCGCAGCAATTCCTATGTCACTGCGGCATCCACTCCCAAGGACGTGCCCGTTGGATATGTGTTCAACAATTGCCGTCTGACTTGTGCTGACGGTGTGGACAAGGTTTACCTTGGGCGCCCGTGGCGCGACTATGGCTACACTCTGTTTATGAACTGCAACCTTGACAAGCACATCCGTCCCGAAGGATGGCATCACTGGCAGAAGGAGCGCATGAACACAGCCCGCTATCTTGAGTACAACAACAGCGGTGAGGGGGCTGCCACTGCCGGACGTGCCGCATGGAGCAGGCAGCTCACAAAGAAAGAGGCTGCGAAGATTACAATTGAAAATGTATTTGGAATTGACGATAAGTGGATTCCCAATATTTAAGGGACAGATACAGATAAAAAAGTAATTCAACAACTTAATTTAAATATTCTATATCGCCGCAAATGGATTTTCATTGGCGGCGATATTTAATAATTATGTGTTTTTTTTGTAAAAAATTGGATTTCGTGTACAATATTTATGATAATGGTGTGTTATAACATATAAAAAAGAAAAATAACGAGATGACATATATAAGAGAACTTTTATTAAGAAGAAGTCTTATGTTTGCCGCTGTATTGCTGGTGTGCTCTGTGGTGGCATGTACAATCAATAATGAGGATGACGCCAGCAACCTGCAGTATGGTGATGCAGCAATGATGAACGACGGACTCATAGGTAAAGCCTATAAGTCGGCAATGCTTATGGGCGACATAGACGTTATAAGCACTGTGGCTGCAGACAAGCACAATACAGTGCGTCATTCGGGTATAAGCACCTATATCACTGCCAGCACTATGAATATAGGCGATTTCCCGTGTCAGGAGATACTGACTTATTTGCCGGGAGCCGTTGCTGATGCTTCCGCATCTGTGAGTATGGAGTACACCCGTGAGAATTTGCCGGCAACATTTAATTTTCGTACCGATTATTTAAAGATGGAGCTGATACCGGAGACTTTGAATTTTGCGGTGAATATGGAAGGCAGGCAAAGAACGGTCACGGCTGAGTTTACTGTTGATGACGGCAAGATGACATACGAGGAAATGATACACTGGAAGTATCATTTTATTATGCGGCTGTCCGCAATATCAGTTGACGGAGAAGCGGTGGAAACCTACAACAGTATGCCGGACAACACCAAACTTGTCTATGTGTACAATGCATGGGTAATAAACTATAACGTGTTCTGACACCAGCAACGAAAAAAACACATATAATGGCAAAGAACCAGACGGCACTAATGATAACGGAACTGAAAAAAGGCAACCGGCGCGCCATGCAGCAATTGTATGGCGAGTCGGTGGCTCGACTTACTGCCGTATGCCGCCGTTATGTGCAGAACGAGGAGGATGTGAAGGACATTCTGCAGGACAGTTATATAAAAATATTCAATGCACTGCGCGACTTTGTGCCGCAAAATGAAAACTCGCTCAACTCATGGATGGCGAGGATTGTTGCAAATGAGGCGTTGAACCATCTCCGCCGGAACCGCAAGAACATGATGACGGAGACTACCGATAACATTGCCGACGTGGAGGATGAAGGTGACGACCCGGAGACACAGGAAGTGGAGACCGAACTGCTCTATGAGATGATAAGGCAGTTGCCAGAGGGCTACCGCACAGTGCTGAACCTTTACGTGATTGAAGAATATAGCCACAAGGAGATAGCCAAGATGCTGGGAATATCAGAATACACTTCGGCATCGCAGCTGTTTCACGCCAAAAAGACATTGGCTAAAATGATAAAAAAGAGGAGGAATGAAGTATGAGGAAAAAGAAGAATTGGACCGATGATTTGCGCGACCGTATGTCGCGATATGAGTGCAAAGACGTGCCGCAGGGACTGTGGGATGACATTGAGAGTGTGCTCGACAGCCAGCCGCAGCGCCGCGTTATACCGTGGATGAGAATAGCCTCGGTGGCTGCCGCAGCCGCTGTAATGACGGCACTGTTTGTTATGGTGGCGCCGTCGGAAGAGGAACAGGATGCAATGATGCATGCCGCAGCAGAGAAGGCTGTCCTGCAATCGCCTGCTGCCACTGAGGTTGGTAACGCCGGTGAGCCTGCGGTGGCATACGCTGGTGAAAGTGATGTAAGGGTACCTGCCGTAGCCGTAAGAAAAGAAGTGGCGGAATCTGTAAAGGAGGAAGTATCTTCTCCAGTAAAGGAAGGAGTATCAGAACCTGTAAAAGAAGAAGAAGTATTAAAACCTGTGAAGGAAGAAGTTTCTGTATTTGAGAAAAATGGAGTTTCTGATAATCCGACCAAAAGAAACAACGTAGGCAGTACAAGTGGAACCAATCGCCTGCTTGCCGACTACAGCGGTCAGAAGTCTGTTGTCACTCACAAGGGCAGGGGAGTGTCGCTGTCGATGTATGCATCCAACATTGTATCGTCATCATCGGCCACGGACGGCTATGGTGTTTTTGCCAGTTCCAGCCCAATGTCGGTAAGACCTCATGGCAGTGTGGCAAACTTTGTTAATCCAACCTACACCGTGGCATACAGCAACCGTTATGCAAATCCTGTGACAAAGGTAGACCATCATCAGCCTGTAAGCATAGGTTTGGGAGCACGTTATTTTCTAAATAGTCGCTGGGCTGTGGAAACGGGAGTGACGTACAGCATGCTTGAAAGTGAGACCGAATCGGGGACGGAGCAGTCGTACATCTACAGCAACCAAAAAATACAATATGTAGGAGTGCCATTGTTGGCGGGCTATCAGTGGATAAAAGGCAAGCGCCTGTCTGTGTATACCAGCGGAGGCGTGACAGCAGAGTTTGGTGTCAGAGGAAAGATGGATACACAGTGTGTAGTGGAAGGTGGAGTCATTGACAAGAAGAGCGATGACATAAAAGATATTCCAATGCAGTGGTCAGTGGGACTGACAGCCGGAGTGCAGTATAATATCCTTGGAAATCTTGGCATTTATGCTGAGCCAGGCATGGTTTATTATATTGATAACGGTTCGTCGCTTCAGACATCGTATAGCGACAAACCGCTTAATTTCAGACTCAAGGTCGGAGTGCGTTTCGACCTCAATAAGTGATTAATTGGGGGCTGTCCGAAAAGCCAGCCCCTGCTTACACTGTGTCACGATTTAGGCACGGATTACACGGATTTCACTGATAAGATAAATAAGAAAACCGTGAAAATCCGTGTAATCCGTGCCTAAAAGAAAGTGCGGCAGACGTTCTCGGATAGCCTCCTTCTAACTCCCTTTAACTGCTTTTGCTACTTTACAGTCCTGCCCAATTAGCCTCGTTGTATGTAGCCTCCACTTTGTTTTCCAGCTCGTCGGGCATGTTACAGAAGAAGTCAATTCCCGTTCTGCGTTCCAGCTCGTCGATTGTTATTGCCGATTGTCTTGCCAGAGTGTTCAGGAAATTCTTGTCCTTGTTGCCAAAGTCCTTGTGCTCCATCCAGAAAGCGATACCTGTCACCGTGTTGCTTTTGGTGCGTTTCACGCATGCCATGAAATAATACTTTGGTATCACTATCTGCACTATGTTGCCAAGAGTGTTTCGTAACTGGCAGGTGCCGATAGTCTGGTCGATGGTGCCGCCTTTCACCACATAGATGGTGTCGCCTGTTGATGTGCATTTGCGTCCCCAATTGTCACGGCAAGGGTCTTCCACACAGCTCCAATATGTTTGGTTGAAAGCACCTATCATCGGGCTCATGTTGGTCATATAGAAAGTCTGTTCGTTGGCTTCCTTGCTGTAATACCGTTCGGCGCTGCCCACAAGATGCCCACGGTTGTAGCCCTTGAACGACTGAATGTCAATCTGGTATTGTGGAGTCTTGTCGAGCATCGGGTCGGGTGCCCAGGCATCGGTGCGCTTGTTCCAGAGTTGCTGTGCGTTCTTGGGGTCGTAGCGGTATGCCACCCAGCGGGTGTGATACTTACTGTTGACATATTCCATGCAGTAGTTGCGTGTGCCGTCGCTGAGAGTATGGTTGATGAACACAGCGTCGGACTGCAGGCGTGGCACTTCCCATCCCTGAGCGTTTAGCTGCAGGTTGCGGTTGTTGTTTACCTTCTTCGGGTCGGTACTGTCGTCATCGTCGCTGCCACAAGACACAAAGATGAGTGTCAGTAGCGGGACGAGCAGCATCGCCCAAAGAGAGTGTATATTCTTGTATTGTTGCATACTGGATTATTTGTCTGGATCTGTACCAATAAGTTTTCCGTCAATCACTGCGGCACTTGTTTCTTTCAGGCCCATCACACCAAAATACTTTGTGATTTTTCCATAAAGAAGTACTTCTTTTTTGTGTATACCTGGGTTGGCGAATAAATCGAGTGAGGTGCGGATATCACCCTTTGGCAATTGCACGGGAATACACTTGTTAACGTTAGTCTCGGTGGCTGTGGGGGCGATGACAATTTCGGTCTGGGCTTCTGTGGGAATGTCGAATTTTGTACCTTCACTATATTTTGTTCCGTCAACCCAACCGACGATATACCCCTTTACCCATCCTGTTTTACCGTCAGTGGCTTGTGCTGCCGAAATGTTAAAAGGATTGTTGCGGCTACCGTCACCTGTAGGGTCAACGTTGTCTCCTCCTCCAGGCTCCTCAGTGCCTCCTCCCTCAGTTTTCCCGTTGAGCGAGTATATAGTGCTTCCTGTTGTCACCTCAGGAGTGTTGCCTTTGAAGTTGATAAGTGAACCGTAAATTACAACCTTGTCACCTACCTTAATCTCATTGGCAGATGTGAACTTCTTGCCGCCAAGACTGAAGCCACGGTAAACAAGGAACTGGTTGTTGGTGGTGCCGTCGTCAGAAATATAGTATTCTGCATTGCCGTACTGTCCAGTGTCAATATTCTTAATTTCGGAGATTGTACCACTGATATAGACCTTTTCACTTGCAACATCTGCTGCCAGGGCAATGGTGATAGCTTGTGCCTTTGCCACATTGTATGGTGATTCCTTCGTGCCGTCACCTTTCTGCTCGCCAGCTGGCACGTCGGGAGTGGTGCTGTCAGGGTCTTTACCCACGAGGTTGCCGTCGATTACTGCTGCGCTGGTGCTCTTCAAACCTCCCTGTCCGAAGTACTTCTCAAGCGAACCGTAGAGCAGAACTTCTTTCTTGTATAGTCCAGTGTTCTTCGACAGTTCAAGAGCTGTACGGATGTCACCTACAGGCAACTGAACCGGCATACAGTTGTCGGCGTTGGTCTCGTCGGCAGTAGGAGCGATGAGGATTTCTGTCTGTGCCTCGGTAGGTACGCTGAACTTAGCACCCTCACTGTAGCTTTGTCCGTCTACCCAACCGACGATATAGCCTTTTACCCATCCGGTCTGTCCCTGTGCTGCCGACTTTGCGGTAGCTACATCGAATGGGTTGTCGCGTGTTCCGCCGTCAGGTACAGGCTCTTCGGTCTCTTCTACCTTGCCCTCTTTCACTTTCAGGTTCTTCACCTCCCATGTGGCAGAGTTTGAACTGCTTGCTGTGTAGTGGAAGGCAATGTTTACAGCCTTTTTACCTATAAACTCAGCTGGAATATTCTTTGCATAGCTTTCGAATGTGGTCCAGTCGCTGCCTTCGGTCAGCTTGCCGGTGATGTCGGTCCATGTTGTGGTTGTAGGGTCATTTGTGTAATTGTCTGTGATGAGCAGCTTATTAGTACCGCTGCTGGCATAGCGCAGGATATAGTCGAACTCAATGTAGGCTCCTGTTGATTCGCTCAGGTCGATGGTCTTCGACACCAGGTAGCTGTCGCTCTCGGTGTTGGTTTTGTCGCTGTTGTTATATCCCGAAGCCTTTGCTGTGCTGAAGTCTATCACCCAGTCAATACCTTTTACGGTCTTGACAGTGAACGATCCGAAACTGCTTGCGAACGATTCGTTGATATAGGTGGAATTGTCGCCACCGCCCGTGCCGCTGTCATTGATGTCGTATGGTGCAGGCACATCGCTGCATGCGCTGATGCCAAAGGCAATTATTGCCGTTGAAAGAAGGTTGAAAATCTTTTTCATATTCTTGTTCTTTTTTTATAATTCTTTATTTGAGTGGAATTAAACTTCCTTTATATTACTGTTTGATGTCGTTGAGGTCTCTCATCTGCATCTGATAGTTGTTGTTGTATCTGCCCAGCATACCATAGATGGTCACTGTGCCCTGAGGCATTTTCTCGCTGGCAAAGAGTGCGCTGGTGCTGGTGTAGAGTGTGCACGAGCTGGGCACTCCGCCGTTGTTGAACTTTATGGTGTGCTCCACCGAGTAGGTGCTTGAGCTGTATGGAGCGTGGGCGAAGCAATGCTTCTCGGCATCGTCCGACTTGGCATCGGGAATTGTCACGTCCTCCATCTTCACGAGCATTGGAGTGAGCTTGTCAATGTTGCCGCTTGTGATGTCTGTCGGTGTCACCGGGCGTGCCTCCACCGTTGTGGCGTCGGGTGTGCCCACCTTCTGTATGTTGCTCTTTATGTAGGGCAGCGACATGGGACCCATTCGGAATGCGCCGTTGGTGTTCATATACGGCTGGCCTATCTTTGCCTGTTTGCCGTAGCCGCCCACATAGAGTCCCTTGAGGTTTATGCGTATCTTCTGACCTACGGGGAAGATGGTGTAGAAGCACGACAGCCCCTTCATTCCCACCATTATTCCCGGCACGTCGGTGCGCACGCGGCCGTCGGCTCCCAGTTCCTGAATCAGTATCTGCTGATAGAGATTGCCGCTGATGTCGTTGGCGGTCACTATGCCCTCAATCACAGTCTCGCTCTCCACCACCTGCCAGCTTGAGTTGCTTATGGCAGAGGCATATTGTGAGCGTATGCCGGTGATGGTGGCATTGGGTGTTCCCACATTGTCGGCGGTCACGATGCTGGTGTCCACCTGCTCTTCGTCGAAGCTGTTCATGCACGATGTTGTGAGGCACATGCCTGCAACCACCGCTGCTGTATATTTTAGTAAGTTTTTCATATACCTTATTTATATTATATATATGGTTAGAAACGTAGACTCACGTTCAGGAACGCGTTGATGGCGTTGGCGTAGAATATGTATGAGTTCTTTGAGAACTGAAATTCGCTGCGGTCGTTGCGGCTTTGCTCGTAACCGCCCGTACACAGGTTGCGGTTGTTGGTGATGTTTATCACCTGAAGGTTTACGTTGAGCCTGCGGTCGTGGGGGAGATAGAACTGATGGCCTATTGAGGCGTCGAGCATGAATCCTCCCTTTGCCTTTGTCTGCTTTGGAGCGTAGCTTGCCAGCAGAGTGCCGTCAGCCACTCCTTCCATGCCCTTGGCATAGAGGTTTCCTCCGTTTGCCTTAGCCATGTCGGCTCCCGTTGTCACCGTTCCGTCGATGTTGTATTCAATCTGGTCGCTGGTGTAGTAGCCCATGTTGTTGTCGAGCACATTGGCAAGACGGCTGTACGAGCTTGCGCCTATGTACACACGGTCGTAATAGTTGAGGTTGGCGCTGAAATACCATCCGCTCATATTGTAGTCGATGCCGAAGCTGAGCGCGGTGAGAGGTGTTGAGTATTCGCGCATGCCGTCGTAGTTCACCTGCAGCTTACGGTCCATCTCGGCTTTGGTCACAGGGTTCAGCCATGTGTTGATTGCCTTGATGGTCTCGGCGTTAGAGCCTTCGTATGCCAGCTGTGCGTCGGGGTTGTTGATGTATTTTGCATCGGCTATTGTTCCGATGAGGTTGAATTTCAGCCCGTTTGTAATCCGCAGTGATATTGCAGCCTCCACACCCTTGTATTCCTGCTTGATGTTGCTCATTGTGAGATAGGTGAAGTAGCCCATGTCGTCGTTGTAGAATGCAGTCTGGCGTGTCATGTTCGATATGCGGTTGTAGTATGCGCTGACGATACCTCCCAGCGGTCCGAAGTCAAATCTGTAGGCAGCCTGTGCGCCCATCACAAGCTCGTTTTTCAGGTTGTCCACAAAGTTGTTGCTCATTCGCGGTGCCACGAAACTGTTGTATGCCAGCGGTGCCTGGCTCTCGATGTTTCCGCTCAGTGTGAGTGTGCTTGAGCCAAAGAGTTTGTAGCCCAACTGCAGGCGTCCGCCTCCGCCCAGGAATTTTGCGGTGCCGCTGCTGCCTTTCGAATAGTTGGCAGCCCGTCCGTTGCGCATGTTTCCGTAGCGTTCTATTGTCGTTCCCTCAATGTCGCCGGCGATGATAGCCGAGAAGTTGCCTGCTGTGAGCGAGTACTGCCCCCATGCCTGCGCTTTGTTCACGGTTATGTCGTAGTCGTAGGCAAAGCGGTCGCCCTTGCTTATCATGCGGTCGGGGTGGTCAAGGTCGTTCTGCACCTCCTGGCTGCCATAGCCGTAGTCGGCTATTGAGTACGAGTCGTAGTCGTGGAACGAGGTGCTGCCCAGCAAGTCTGCCATGGTCTTGTAGTGCATACCCTTTGTGTGGTTAAGGTTGGCGCCCAGGGTGTAATGATGCCCGTTGTCAAGCATCTTGTCGAACACAGTGTTCAGTCGCCACACCATCTGGTCGTTGTGTCGCTTCTCCTGATACACCAGCGCGTCCTTGCCCTCAAGGTTGGCAGCCTGGTTCATGGCGTAGATGCGGTCCCACTGCACCTGTCGGTTGGCTTTCGATGCTGTCCAGTAGTTGTATAGCGACTTGTACTGGTCGTATATGCCCGGATTTGCAGCCAGCCACTCAGGGTTGTTGTATTCTGGATTGTAGACATTGAACACCGAGCTCGGCATATTCTTATAATATGTCGGCATAGGGTTGTATGCGTTGTTGTAGCTCAGCGCTGTCGATGAGTACATGGTGTATGTGAAGCTCAGGTTTGTTGTGAGCTTTGTCTTCTCGTCTTTCATGTAGTCCCATGTCAGCATTGCGTTTGGCGAGAACTCGTTCACCACGCGGCTGTTGCGCATCTTGCCGTTTTGGTAGCCCCAGTAGGGGTTGTAGTAGTGACTGTTTGCCAGCCAGTATGCCTCCTCGGTGGCTGCTCCCTGCTGTCCGCGCTCTGTTGGCGCTCCCCATGTCACGAAACTCAGGTGGTGGCGGTTGTTGATGTATTTCTCTGCTCCCAGCATATAGCTGAAGGCGTTGTAGAATGTTCCGTCAATCACTCCGCGGTTTGCCCATCGGTAGGCAAAGCTCGCCATGTAGCTCCAGCCGTTTGCCTGCACTCCGCTGGCGTAGGTGTAGGTGGCTCGCAGAATGTAGTTGCGGTTGGTGGCTGCCAGTCCCAGCTTGCTGCCTGCCGCATATTGGCTGGCGCGCAGGTTGATGTTGGTTGCGCCTGCCAGTCCGGCATAGCCGAAGTTGTTTTGCCCGAACAGGTCGATTCCTTCCTTGTTTCGTGTGGCGTCGTTCAGTCCTCCAGTCATTCCCGAGAACGAGAACCGTCCTGTTTCCACATTGTTCATCATCACGCCATTCATGAAGTTGCGGCTGTACTGTGAGTCAAACGCGCGGTATTTAAACCGCATGGGGCTGAACAGATATCCCACTTCCGAGAGATAAGGGTCGTTTGCGTTGTGCACCAGTGACGACACGTTGGCGTTGTCGTCATCCTCGCTCAGCTGGTCTTCAGAAAAAATGAATGTTGCGTTGTCTTCGCGGAAAGTGTTTTGCAGCGAGTCGCTCTGCTGCTCCTGCACTGTCTGCGCAAAGGCAATGGGGGCTGTGCAAAGCATTGCGCCCAACAGTTTTAGTCGTTTTTTCATTTATTTTTTATTTGTTTTAGTTTTCATTTTCAGTTCCCCGCAGTCTCCTTCACCAGCCACAACACCACCGGCAGGTGGTCGCTGTATCCGTTGAGCCACACACCTCCTGCGTGTGTTCGCTTGGGGCTTCCTTTGTATTTCCCTTCAGTTTGGAATAGGAAGTCGCGTCGGAAAATCTCTGGCTTGAGATATGACAGCTGTTTCTTGTCAGTGTTGAGCATATTGCCGCTCACCACTATCTGGTCAAACAGGTTCCATTTCCCGTCGTAGAGCAGAGTGCCGGTTTTCTGCTTGCGCAGCACGTTCCACCATGGGTTGTACATGTCATTGACAGTGCAGTCCTCTTTCTCGCGCTTGGCTCCCAATGCCTCCTTCATCGACTTGTCGTCGGGGTCGTCGTTCATATCGCCCATCACCATTATTTTCATGTCGGGGTTGATGCGCAGCAGCGAGTCCTTTACCACTCTCACCTGTCTGCCCGCCATCTCGCGGAACTCGCTTCCTGCAAAGCGGCTTGGCCAGTGACACACTATTGCAGCCACATCCTCGCCTGCCATTTCGCCGCGTGCTATGAGATAGCCGCGGGTCTTGCGTACAGTGTCACCGTTCTCATATACATACTGCACAAGGCGGCTGTCCTTCAGCTTGAACTGTGTGGAGTCGATGAGAAAGGCGCAGTCGACACCACGCTTGTCGGGACCCTCAATGTGTACTATCTTCATGTTGCGGTTGCGCAGGCTCTCATCTGCCACAAGGTCGCGCAGCACGTTGATGTTCTCCACCTCCGACAGTCCGATTATCGCTGGTTTTACAGGATGGTTCTCGTGGGTGGTGCCGAGCATCGACAGCACCTTTGCCATGTTCTTTATCTTGCTCTTGTATTTCATGCCGGTCCAGTGGTAGGAGCCGTTGGGCAGATATTGATAGTCATTCTTGCCTGCATCGTGCAGAGTGTCGAAAAGATTCTCCTGGTTGTAGAATGCCACTGCGTAGAGCGCATATTGCTTCTTTTTCTGGGCATTCAGGCTTGTGGCTGAGAATAGCATGAGTGCCATTGCCAAATATAAAACAATCCTTTTCATTGTCTGTTGTTTTTTTGTTGTCGGCTTTGCCCGACTTGTCTGACTTGTCTGACTCATCCGACCTGTCGTTGCGGGTCCGGTAAAAATAAGAAAAGTTAAACCAAATGACTATAGCGCAGATTTCATGGCAAAAAACTATTATGTTCTATGACTGTCGGCTGCACTCGACATTTGGTTTAACCCCTTAATTTATTTAATTTTTATTTCCTAACTTCTTTTTTACTTAATTTTATTACTGAATATCCCAGCCAATGGCGCTTGCTCCGAGTACAGCGGCGCTTGCACCGTCGAGGCTGCTCACAAGGAATTTTGCCTTGCCCTTGAATATATTCATTATGTGATTGTCGTATGCTTCTTTTATAGGATTCATAATCAGGTCGCCTGCCTTAACCAGACCGCCGAAGAATACAAAAGCCTCAGGTGATGAGAATGCAGCGAAGTCAGCGCATGCCTCACCCAGCATCTTGCCTGTGAACTTGAAAATCTCGTTTGCCACCTCGTCGCCCTTGCCTGCCGCAATCGATACGTCGAGCGATGTGATCTTCTCCGGGTCAAGTTCGCGCAGGAGTGAAGGCTTGTCGGTCTGTGAGAGAATCTCGCGTGCCGTGCGTGCCACACCTGTTGCCGAGCAGTAAGTCTCCAGACATCCCGTGCGCCCGCAGCCACACAGTCTGCCGCCCTCGCGAACCATTGTAACGTGTCCCAGTTCGCCTGCAAAACCGTCGTGGCCGTAGAGTAGCTGACCGTTTACCACAATGCCGCTGCCCACGCCAGTGCCGAGGGTAATCATGATGAAGTTCTTCATACCGCGTGCCACGCCGTAGGTCATCTCGCCAATTGCTGCCGCGTTGGCATCGTTGGTCATTGCCACTGGAATGTTGTTGAGTCTCTCGCTGAACATCTGCGCCAGCGGCACTACCGACTTGTTTGCCCAAACCAAGTTTGGCGCATACTCAATGGTGCCGCGGTAGAAGTTTGCGTTTGGGGCGCCTATGCCCATAGCCTTGATGGTGTCGATGCCGCCCACCTGGTCGATGATGAGCTGCAGTCCCTCCACTGCCGCGTCTACATAGTCCTCAGCGTTCTGATAACCCTGAGTCTTGATTGAGGTGGTGGCTTTAATCTCACCACGGCTGTCTACGATACCGAATACGGAGTTGGTCCCTCCCAAATCCAAGCCAATTACGTATGGCTTAATTTCCTGTTGTGAATTCATCTGTTATTCTGTTTTCTTTTGTTAGTTCTGATAAATCGGTTACAAAGGTAGACAAAAAAGTCTGAAAAAAGAAAAAATCCCGTAAAAATCTTGCTTTTTTCATAATTTTTATGTACTTTTGCGCCCGTTATGCCATTCAATTTACATATAGACATATTGAATTTCGTATTCAAGGGACTTTTGATAGGCGTTATCGCATCGGCTCCGATGGGACCGGTGGGGGTGCTCTGTGTGCAGCGCACTCTGAACAAGGGACGCTGGTATGGGCTGGTGACGGGAGCCGGGGCAGCCGTTAGTGACATCATCTATGCTGCCATCACAGGATTTGGTATGAGTTTTGTGATGGACTTTGTCAATGATGGTCAGAACAAGTTTTATCTTCAGATTATAGGCAGCGTGCTGCTGCTCATCTTCGGTGTCTACACCTATCGCAGCGATCCCACGCGCAACATTCATAAATCGTCGAACTCCAAGGGCTCGCTGCTCCATAACGGAGTGACGGCGTTTTTCGTCACCTTCAGCAATCCGCTGATTATTTTCCTTTTCATGGCAACGTTTGCACAGTTTGCCTTTGTGCTTCCCGACCATTCGTTCGAGATGATTGTGGGCTTCCTGAGTATTGTGGGCGGAGCCATGCTGTGGTGGTTTGGGCTGACGTGGCTCATTGATAAGGTGGGCAGCCGTTTCGACAACAGTGAGTTGAAGATTATCAACCAGATTATTGGGTCGGTGGTGATGATATTCTCGGTCATCATGCTTTTCGGAACAGTAACCAACCTCTACCGTTTCTTCTAATACATATAATGTGCAATTGATAAAAAATAAATATAGAATATGTTTATTGCAGCAAAATTGAGAGAGACAAATATTGCCGAATACCTATTATATATGTGGCAGGTGGAGGACACCATCCGTGCCTTTGGATGTTCGCTTGCACGAATTCAGCGCGAGTATATCGACCGTTTTGACTACACCGATGAACAGAAGGAAGAGGAGACCGACTGGTTTGGCAACCTCATACGGATGATGAACAGCGAGGGCAAGCGCGAGAAAGGTCATCTGCAGATCAACGCCGTCACGCTGCAGAAACTGTGCGAGCTTCACCAGCAGCTGCTCGGCAGCACTAAATACCCATTCTACTCATCAGAATACTATAAGGTGCTGCCATATATCGTGGAGCTGCGCAACCGCGGAGCCAACAAGGAGGAGCACGAGGTGGAGACTTGTTTCAATTCGCTTTATGGCACGATGATGCTGAGACTCAAAAAAAAGGAGATATCTACAAACACAGCACATGCCGTGAAGGAGATAACCACGCTCATTGGTATGCTCAACGACTATTATATGAAGGACAAACAGGAGCCGCTGGAGTTCTGATGAGAAATGCAGTGTTTGCATTTGTTATATTGGCAGGTATCATGGCGGGCATGCAGTCATGCTCAGAGTCCCGTGAGCACCGCATGGCACTGCAGTGTGCAGTGTCAGTAATGAATGATTTTCCCGACTCGGCACTGCATATTCTCGACAGCCTGAAGGAGCATGAGCAGCACTTCGGGCGACACTTCCGCATGCAGTGCAGCCTTCACCACACCAATGCGCTCAACAAGCTCGACACACTGTTCCGTACTACTGACGGGACACAGCAGCTTGCCGACTATTTCGACGACCACGGAACACCCAACGAAAAGATGCTTGCCCACTATCTGCTCGGACGTGCATATTATGACACCGGAGAGTCGCCCATGGCGCTGAAATGCTTTCAGGATGCCGTGGCAATGGCCGACACCACAGCCAAAGACTGCGACTATTGGCAGCTGAGCAGGGTGTATGGGCAAATGGGAAATATATTTTGGCAGCAAAACCTGCTTCAGCATGATTTGGAATGTACGGATAAAGCCATTAAATATGCCTATACGGCAGGAGATACCGTCAATGCCCTGCTTAATATGGCAGACAAAATCCATATTTACGATCAATGGCATAAGTCCGATTCCGCTATATTCCTGTGTGAAAAGCTTTCCATGCTTTTCAGAAAATACGGACACCCAGACATCGCGGCTTCAATGTTGGGAACTTCTATAAAATTATTGTTAAATAAAGGCGACATAACAAAGGCGAAACACTATATTGATATCTATGATACTGAATCAGGATTTTTCGATGCTAAAGGTAATATTGAACATGGACGTGAGGTGTACTATTATTATAAAAGCCAATATTATCTTACAGTAAACCAATATGACTCCGCTGAATATTACTTCCGCAAAGAACTGCGTGACGGCAAGGATTTCAACAATCAGAATGCAGGGGCACGGGGACTTGCATTATTGTTTCAGCAGACAAACCGCCCTGACTCAGCTGCAAAATATGCGCTATACAGTTATGAGATGAATGATTCCGTATATGCACATATGGCAACAAGGGAAGTTGCAAATGTCCATGGCTTGTACAACTATATACATAATCAGGAGATAGCACAAAAGGAAAAAGAAAAGAATGTGGCAGAACGTAACAAAGTCAGATGGCTGGCAGGCTTTCTTTTAATTATGATGCTGGCAGGAATATACTATGTCAGAAATACAAGACAGAAGCGCAGGGAAATGTCCCGTAAATATCATAAAAGTGTAACAGACATTGCCTATTTGCAGTCAGAAGTTACAAAACTGACAAGCCAGAAATCAGACCTTGACAAACTGCTTGCAAATGAAAAATCGAAATATTTGGCAAGTGCCCAAATATCAGAGGACAATGCCTTGGCATTAAAGCAAGCAGAATCCGGCATGGACTTATTGCATCACAATATAGAAGAACTGCATCGGATGATAACTGAGAAAGAAAGCATAATCATAAAATTAAAGACGGATTTGCAAGTTAAATATAAACAGGAAAAGCATGAAATAGACTTGGCTAATGAGAATTTGAAACGGCATAAGTTTTATCCTACATTGCATGAATTGTCATCAAAGGGGCAAGCTCCAGATGACAGTCAGTGGCAGGAATTAAAGACTATGGCTGCTGAGATTTATCCCGGATTTTATGAATTTATCTCGTCAAAGAACTTAAACGAAAAAGAGTTTTATACATGCATGCTGTTGCGGATGTTTGTAAAGCCAAAGGCTATAGCCAATATGCTCGGCGTCACCCAATCTTATATTTCTAAGATACGTTCAGAAATGCTTTTCAGATTCTTCAATGTAACAGGAACGTCCAGAGAGTTTGACAAAAAGATTATGGAAATCGTATAAATATCGAGGTTAAATTTTAGTTAAATCTTGATAATTATTTGATTTTCACTGCATTTGAAAT